>NZ_JBKQXM010000004.1:341755-482938 GCF_046762865.1 Winogradskyella sp. A2 | reverse complement strand
GTTTTTTCATAATTGTTAGGTTTTATTATATAGATGTCAGCATGTTAATAAGGTTGCGTTAAATTTGCTACAACGGTCTCGGCTATGAGTAGTTGCGTGGGTTAGCACTTAACTTAGCAAGTACACACCAAACTGAAAATCCGTGAGGATTTTCAGAAGTAGGCGAGAACAAGCAATTACTTATAGCCATTGTTGTGCTTTCGTTATTTTTTTAATTCTATTTCGATTAACTCTTTTATTTCTTCTATTTCGTCTTTCAAGTTCGTATGAAACTCCAATTGAGTATTTGATTGAAAATAATGATTGTCGATAAGATTTTCGAATTCCTCGCTATCTAATAGAACTTTATTACGATTGGTTTTAAATTTTGATTCTCCAGTAGAATAATTTGTAAAGGCATTATCCATATTTCTAAAATTAAAATTCTTGTACAAGAATGGCATTAAAATATTGGAAAGATAGGTGGAATAAGTCTTGTCCCACTCTCTAACATAATCAATATTTGAAGTCAATCCGTAAATCTTGCTTTTTAATATTTCAGATTCAATTAATGCAACTTTCCCTGTGTTTAGTCCTTCATTTAAAGTTCCAGTCCTAAATTCAACCTTTACACCTTCAATAGCTATAGCTAGTAAACTGTCCAATGTTCTTGGGTTGTTATCTTCGGGTTTTTCGTTGAACAATTCTAGGATACTCCTTGAACTTTTTATCATACTTTCTATTTTCTCAATTTTCGTATTTGCTAAATCGAGATTTCCGACAAATTCATTGAATAGTCTTTGGTTAAATTCTTTTGATTCACTTTTGTTAATTTGATTAGTGTTCCAATTATTTATTTGAAGAGCAATTAAAATTCCAATAACAACAAGGATTATTTCTCCTATAGCATATTTAAAATACTTTCCAGTTTTTCCTTCTGAAAGTAAATTTTGTCTAATTTTTCTAAAGAATTTTATCATTGGTTATTGGTTGGTTATAATGAAGCACAACGGTTTTGGCTATGGTTTCGTTACGGAATGGTACGCGAGTATCATTCCGCCGTAACCATAAATTTAGCAAAAAGGCTCGAAATTCCGATTAGGAATTTCAGCCGTAATGAACTATAGCCGTTGTTGTGGGTAGTTTTTTTATTTATGTTCATACAAATACCATTCAGTTAAAGGCAAGTTTGAAATCAATAATTTTTTCCCAACGTATAATTGAACGATTCCGCTTTTCTTTCCGTTTTCAGTTATAATATTCCAGTTCAAATTTTTGTCAAATTCCAATACATCGTGTTCATTAAAACGATTTGAGCTGTTACTTTTCCACCATCCTTTTCGGATTGAGTCATTTAAAGTCAGAATTATAAATTGATTGATTAAGACAACTAAAGAAATATACTTTATGTATTTAAAAACCCTTTTCATTTAATAATGTACAAAATAAGAGTCCGTTTCCTGTCCGTTATCAACCATTCTAATTTGCACGTCAAACAATTCAGTCAAAATTTTTTCTTTAGTCGAGTTGTCAAATTCCTCAAATTCCAATTCCTCAATATGTTCCGAAATTTTGTCTCCAGTATGCCATTTTTCCGCAACAATTTTTTCAATCAGGATGTTCAATTCAGGTGAAGGAATTCCCTTTTCAGATTGATGCCAAATAAATTCCTGTCGTTCTTCTGGGTCATTTTCGTCATAGATTGCAATTCCGCTTATCGAATCAACCGTTTCGTTGGTCAATTCAATTTTCTCAACTCCATATAATTTGAGATATGTTTTTAAGAAATTCAATCTTTTAGATCCTTGCATTACGGTTTGGTTAAATTACCCACAACGGTTAGTATATGAGCCGTTCTTAATGGCTTATATACATTGTTGTATGCCGTTTTAGTTTATTATTTTTATTTCCACGTCATCTATCCAAACTGTTCCAAAATCACGAAGGTAAATACCATAATGAATGATGTTCGCATTTTCGTCCACATCTGTTTCGATTTCATACGTTTTCCATTCATTAGATTCTACTCGGCATTTGTCGAGACTATCAAATAATGGAGGTAGTCCTTCATGTGCATCATCTAAGGGATCAGGATCTATCGATAACCTAAGAAAGGCAAAGTTAGATTCAACAATTTCTGCCTTAGCAGCCACCTTCAATTGAATTCTTTTTCCTCTGTATGGTGTTGCATCAATATATTGTCTCAAATTAGATGTTATTTCCCCATATTTTAAGCCTTTTTCACGATTTACAATGGCTGAGTTTTTCCCGCTGTATGCATCGTCTTTACTTACAGTCATTTTTACACCTAGTCGTTGAAACTTTGACCAGGCTACCCACCCATCCGGCACTTCTCCTGGGTTATTATTCTCAAAATCTGTATTTGTAGGCTGATTTAGTTTTTTGGTAATTAACCACATGTGATCATAATCCGAATCATTTATGTCAACAACTGCCGAAGTTGAGTCTAAATATACAAGAGCATCATAGGCTTTTGCTAGATTATATGGCCAATAGAAATGTTCTTCATTGTTTTCATTGTAACCACCTCCAGAATTTCGAGTTGGTCGTTCTTGATTGAACCAATCATAAACATCTCCTTTCTTAGGTAATTTGGTTAGATCAATCACCGCCAGATTCATTCTGGTTTTAGTCATGATGTTTTCTAAAGTTCCTTTTTTTGCCATGCCCATAGAGAAGTCATACATGCCCTTTGAAGGAACTCCTTCATCGATTGCCCTGAATGAGCCTTGATTAAATAAAAATCCAAATATTTTTATCTCATTGCCATACCATTTTTTCATATATGAACCCATCCACTCAATTCCCCATCTAGAAGAATTAGATACATGACTGTTGTGAGCCCAAACAACCATTTTGCTATCATCGCCCTCATGGTCCATAATCCATTTTAGGTTTTGAGCCTGTCCAAGATCTCTTATTGTAGACCAATTTTCAGCATCATTAATGCTTTGTTCTATATACATTTCTACTTGTCGAGTATGCTGTCTAGCAATTTCCCATTCTGAAATACTGGTAGTTTGAATGTATTGGTTCTTATTTTTATCAAACGATTCCATGACAAGTTTTATAGCCTTTAGAGAAGATGAATCTCCTTCTTCGGGAATCCACTGCCGATTTCCAATTAGTTCTGGATTGGAAAATGGAATGCTGAGTTGGCCAAGTTCAGGACGTACACTGTTTTCTGTCGTGGGATCAACTTTGGCCAAATAGTCAAGCATGACTCTTGATGCCCTTTCAGGATTCTGCGTGTCAAATCCGTAAAATTTGACCTTTGTTTCATGACTTGGGTCGGCATTATATTCACGCATCCATTTAATTAAGTCCAATACTTCTTGTGTGTCCCAAGCCCACATATAAATACCTGCTAAAGCTTTTTCTGGTTCTCCAATACCGTCTAGTACGTAACGATTAATATCATAAGCTTCTCCAAAGGGACATTCGAGGGCAAAGATGTTAAAGCCCATCTCTTCGACAAAGTATTCAATCATTCGGTGTTTTAATTGGAATACTTCTTTATTTCCATGAGTGGGTTCTCCAAGGGAAACGATTCGAGCATCTTCAACCATTTCTTTCAATGTTTTAAGGTCCTCAAAACCACTTCTTGGTTGCACAGTTTTAATTGGAACCGCATGTTTAGATATCCATTCCTCAACCTGATTGTCTGCTGACTTCTCAGTACAAGAAAATAATAAGAGCAGAAGAAAGAATAGGTTTGTTTTCATTGTTATTGAAATGAAGATATCAATTATCTAATGGCATACAACTGGTTATATCATCACAAATATAATCGTTTACTCTATAATATTTCGGGATAACAACACTTCTTGTGATTGCTTTTGAGATTTTGTTAACGCCTCTATTGTAGTATCTAACGGACTACTTATCTGCATTAAATCCTTATGTGCTACATGTGTATAAATCATTGTAGTCTCTGGCTTTGCATGTCCCAATAGGAGCTGTATATGCCGTAAATCAACACCATTTTCCATTAGGTGCGTTGCGTAACTATGTCTTAAAACATGTGGCGTTACCCTTTTGGTAATACCTGCCAATTGGCAACTGCGTTTTAAAAACTGCCTAACACTAGTTGCTCCATACGGTCCACCATCACGTCCTTCTATTACAAAGTGTACTGGTTTGTAGGTGCTTAGATAATTCAATAACAACGGTTTTAAAACTTCGCTCATTACAACATTGCGATCTTTACGTCCTTTGCTCTGTATTACGGCAAGCTGATTGCGGCTAAAATCTAAAGCATTTAATTTAAGACTTAACAATTCGCCAATTCTTAAGCCACAAGAGTACATTAAGCCAATAATTGCTCTATGCTTAAGGTTCTTTGTTACTTGTATTAGCGTTATTATTTCATTAGGCGATAATACTACAGGTAATTTCTTACTTTTTTTAGGGCGTTTTAGGTCTTCTGTATCTAACTCTGGTAATTTGCAGTGCATAATTAAATATTTTAGGGCACTAACACATTGCCTATGGCTACTTATACTAAAATTTTCGCCTGCCAAAACAACCTCAAAAAACTTGTCTAAATCCGATTTTTTTATCTCTTTTATTGTTCTTGGTTTGTAGAAATCTAAAAACCGTAGCACAAAATAGCCATAAGACCTAACCGTACTTTGACTTAGGCGTTTTCCTTTTAAAAAACCAGTATACGCTTTAAGTAATTCTTTGAATTCTAAAGGCAAGGCCGCAAACATTTGCTTCATGCTAGCATGGGCAGTTAACTTCCTAGGTGCTACATATGAGTTTTTAGGTGTTTTTTTAAACGCACTATAGTTAACAAAATAACTGTTCGATTTAAAATAATTGAATAAATAATTGAGACTCTGTTTTTTCTGTATAATGTAATACGTGCTATTTGAAGTGCTCCACTGAATGCCCTCTATCTGTTCTACCAATGATTTGGTCTCATTTAAAAATTTAAACGCAATAGCTATAGTAGCCTCATTATTCACCCTAAGTTTTGTTAAGGTAATTGTTCTATTATTTTGCATAATTAAAAAGGTCTTTTCATGTAATTTACACTAAAACAAGCATTTAAATGTCAATAAAATAAAATTGCTACAAATTGTAGTTAGGTATAATAAAAAATAGCCTGATGATTTTCAATTCATATTAAATGCCTTGTTTAATACGGGCTAAATAGTCTCTAGACGCACTTTTATTTTAACATCTTACAGTTTCACTATTCGATGAAATGCAAGGCCTTATGGCATTTATTTCTTATTTTTAGTAGACCAAATCTTAAAATTTTATCTACCATGAAAAATTTGCCCCAACTTTCATTGGCACTGTTATGTGTATTATTTGCCTGTGAAAAAGACACTGATCTAAATGCACAATTAAACGCTGATCCCTTATTTGTTTACGACACAGAACAACAGTTTCTGGTTACTGAATCGTTTTTAATTGATTTTGAAGAATTCACCGCTGGAGATTTTGTTTCTGAAATTACCATTACGGATCCCTTTGAGAATGCTCAGGTAGAAGGGATTACCTTGGCTTTTCCAAACAGCAATGCTGCTATGGTTTTTGATTCGTCTAACCCAACAGGTGGTGATTTTGATATAGGCACACCTAATGCTATGTATGGCGGACCAGGAGTTGGAGCAGGAGGCGCTAGTAATGATACGGCTTTGGGTAACGTACTTATTCTGTCAGAGGATTTAGATGCCAGTGATCCTGATGATATTTTTGAACTTGGCGCGAGCTTCTTTTTTGATTTTAGTGCCAACACTACCGTAACGCTTAACACCTTTGATATTTTAGATATTGAAGAATCACCAAACCCAACAGTGGTTAACCTCTACAATTTAGAAGGCGAACTTATATTTAGCGAGGCGGTTACACCTGGTGGTGACAACTCTAAGGTTGCAGTAAATTTGCAAAGCACACCTAATGTGGCTTTTATGGAAATTATTATGAACAGTTCTGGTGCCATAGATAATATTGCTTTAGATATGGAAATTGAAGAACCTTGTGTAGATTGTGACAGTAATATTGTTGAACTTTCTTTTAGATATAACGGATTTTTGCAAGGCGTGCCTATTAGGGTTGAAACTCCCGAAGGTGAAATACTTCTAGAAGGTGCACTTGAAACCAATGCCGAATTTACCGTTACCATGAGTGAATTAGATGGTACTTTAGGTAAGGATTTGATTGTTTTTGTAGATAATGAACAAGTTTCAACTCTTGCTACAAATTGCTCTCAAGTGATTGGTCCTGGTTATTTATTTGGTGATTTTGAAATTATTGATGGTTTCACCGAAACTGGAGGTCAATTGTGCCCTGTGGTAATAGCTTTTTAAATAGTAAAATATTTGATATTAATCTATAAAAAAGAGGGCTTCTGCCCTCTTTTCTTATTTATTATTTAATTGAGAATTACGCTGCAATCTCTTCCATGGTATGATATACGTTCTGCACATCATCATCTTCTTCTAGCTTCTCAATAAGTTTTTCAACATCTTCCATTTGCTCTGGTGTTAATGTCTTAGTGACTTGGGGTATGCGTTCAAAACCAGATGAAATAATTTCAATATTATTGTCTTCTAAATACGACTGTATGCTACCAAAACTTTCAAATGGCGCATAGATCATCACACTGGTTTGCTCGTTTCCATCTGCATCTTCATCAGTATCCTCAAAAATTTCTTCTACACCAAAATCTATTAGCTCCAGCTCTAATTCTTCAAGATCTAATCCGTCTCCTTTAATTTTAAAATTACAGGTATGGTCAAACATAAAAACCACTGAGCCTTGGGTGCCTAAACTACCATCACATTTATTAAAATAAGAGCGTACATTAGCTACTGTACGTGTATTGTTGTCTGTTGCGGTTTCTATGAGTATAGCTATACCATGCTGGGCATAACCTTCAAAAAGTACTTCTTTATAATCTCCCTGATTTTTATCACTGGCACGCTTTATAGCGCGCTCAATATTGTCCTTGGGCATGTTAACCGATTTGGCATTCTGTATAACAGCTCTTAGACGTGAGTTACTATCTGGGTCTGGTCCTCCTTCTTTCACAGCCATAACAATATCTTTACCAATTCTGGTAAAGGCCTTACTCATGGCTGACCAACGTTTCATTTTTCTTGCTTTTCTAAACTCAAAAGCTCTTCCCATAGGATGTGTCTTATTTTAGTGTGAATTATTAAAGTCTCAAATATAACGGTTTTCTATTTTTTTTTGAAGGTTGAAAACCGACGAATTTAAATTGCAGATTTATTCTTCAACCTCTACAATAGCTTCTATTGCTGCAGCAAGATTAAAGTCCTTTTGTGTAACGCCACCAGCATCATGAGTAGATAGAGAGATTTTTAAAACGTTGTACACGTTTGTCCAATCTGGGTGATGGTTCTGTGCTTCGCACTCAAATGCAATTCTGCTCATAGCACTAAAACAGTCCTTGAAATTATCAAATTCAAATTCTGCATGAATAGCGTTCTTGTGGTATTCCCAATCAGGAAAACGAAGTAATTTTTTTTCTATTGTAGAGTCGTCTAGCTTCATATTTTTTGTTTAACTGAAAATTACTAAATAACCAGCTTGTAAACAAACCTATTTCTGAAGTTCTTCTAAAACATCATCGCTGGTAATCTGTAAATGTTTAGGTAACTTGTTAAATTTTGGTAACACGGCCAAATAACGGTCTTCATTGGTGGTGTAAACACGTTTTAGCTTTACATTTTGATTGGTAATAACAGAAATGAGGTTTTTTATAAACTCGTCATGATGCACCAAATCTGTACTTCCCAAATGAAAAATACCGTACTTATTTCTATTAATGATATAATGTACTTGTTGGGTTACCTTTTTATCTAGGGTTACGTTCATAATAAGGTTTGGGAAAATCTCAACCGATTCCTTTTCGCCAATAAGTGCTTTTATTTCTTGTATTCTTGGTGAATTAGGACCAAATACCATTGGTAATCTTAAAACTGCCACCTGCTTTTTGGGTAAACGCAAAAGCATGTTTTCTATCTTAATTTTAAAATGGCCGTATTTACTATGGCTCAAGGTCTTATCGAGCTCGTAGCTTGGGTATTTGCTATATGCATCAAAAGCGTTTGCAGAAGATAAAAAGATAATTTTGCTGCCATATTCTAAAGCATATTCTACAATATGTTGGTGAGCAATTATCTGTGCATGAAAATCACCTCGTATGGCAGAAATAATGATAGATGGTTTGCAAGCCTCTAAAATCTCATAGGCATCGTCTTCCTCTACATTATACTGAAAAAATTGCTTGTTATTTTCAAATTCCTTGTGAGGTGTTCTGTAGGTGCCATAAGTTCTGAAGTAAGGACCTAGTTCCTTATACATGGCATTACCAATGTAACCACTTCCTCCAAGTATAAGGATACGATGCTTGTTTAAATCTTTCTTCATTAATCTTCCAGCGAATTAAACACTTACTGGGCTTTGTAAAAAGGAAGTTTAACAACAGTAGCCGGAATGGCTTTCTTTCGCACCTGAATATTTATTTTGCTGTCTACTTTAGAGAATACTTTTGGTACATATCCCAATCCTATACCAACACCAAGGCTAGGACTCATTGTACCAGAGGTAACATTACCAATGGTTTTGCCACTGCTATCTACAATATCATAGCCATGTCTTGGAATACCGCGATCATCTAATTTAAAAGCAACTAACTTGCGTTCTGGCGTGCGTTCTTTTTCGGCTTGTAGGGCTTCACTGTTTGTAAATTCTTTATTGAATTTGCATACCCAACCTAAACCTGCTTCAATAGGAGAGGTAGTATCATCTATATCATTTCCGTAAAGACAATAACCCATTTCTAATCGTAAGGTGTCTCTTGCAGCCAATCCAATTGGTTTTATACCATAAGCCTCACCAGCTTCTAATACCTTATCCCAGACTTGCTTTACTTCAGAATTCTTGCAATAAATCTCAAAGCCACCACTACCAGTATACCCAGTTGCAGAGATGATAACATGCTCAATACCTGCAAAATCACCAACTATAAAATTATAAAACTTTATGGCTGACAAATCATGGCTAGATAAGGATTGCATGGCTTCAACTGCTTTGGGACCTTGTATGGCAAGTAAGGAATAGTTTTCGCTTAAATCTCGCATTGTAGCACCAACATCATTTTTAGAAGAAATCCAGTTCCAGTCTTTTTCTATGTTACTGGCATTGACCACCAAGAGGTAAGTCTCGTCCTTAATTTTGTAAATAATTAAATCATCTACAATACCGCCATCGTCATTTGGTAAGCAACTGTATTGCGCTTTCCCAATTTCTAATTTTGAGGCATCGTTACTAGATACCTTCTGTATAAGGTCTAAGGCATTTGGTCCTTCAATTAAGAATTCGCCCATATGCGAAACATCAAAAACACCAACTGCATTTCTAACGGTTTCGTGCTCTATATTAACGCCTTCGTACTGTACAGGCATATTGTAACCAGCAAAGGGTACCATTTTGGCGCCAAGTGCAACGTGAGAGTCTGTTAGTGCAGTGTCTTTCATTATCGGTATTTTTTTAAGGTTGTGATATTAAAATGCTGGGCAAAATTAAGCAATTTTGCGAGTTAAATTTTAATATTATGTTAGAATTTAAACTAAAAAAAACCACCTATTAAGGTGGTTTTAAATGGATATATTTTCAGTTTTAAAACTGATATCGTATACCTAATGCGATATCAAAATCTAAATCGTCATTAAAGTCACCAAATCCTAATTCTGGTCTAAAGTCTAAAGACAACAGTAAGGGAATATCGAAGTTGTACTCAATACCTACGTTACCTGCAACAAATACAAAAGTCTCATCATCTGCAAGAGGGTTGTCAAATGAGTAAGATCCTAATCCACCACCTGCACCAGCATACCAGTTAAAGTCACCATCTAGTTCCCAAACCCATTGATAAATTCCTGTTAGCTTAAAGCCATCGTACTCATTACCACTGCGCCATCCCAAATCTACTTCTAGTCTGTTTGCATCTCCTAAAGCTCTTTGGTAAGAGATCTCGGCACCAAATCCATCACTATCACCAAGTCTTAAACCTATGGCGTTATCTGCAATTTCTTGTGCGTTAACAAATAAAAGTCCAGTAAAAATAGCCACTGTTGATAAAAATAATTTTCTCATAATATTTCGTTTTTAATTGATTTCAGAAAACTTTACAAAAATAACGCCAAAAGCAATTTATTATTAGAATTCTTTATAGATTTATAAACATATTTATTCAGATTAAATGAGTCTAAAATCAGCATTAATTCATCTCAAAACTGAGCTTAAAGGCGAATTGTATTTAGATGATTTAATGCGTAAGCTATATGCTACAGATGCTTCTGTGTATAGAAAAATGCCCATAGCTGTTGCTATGCCCAAAGATGTAGCAGATTTAAAGTTACTTATTGCCTTTGCCAGCTCTAATGGCACCTCAATAATACCAAGAACTGCTGGCACGTCTTTAGCTGGGCAGTGTGTGGGTGAAGGTATTGTTGTAGATGTATCTAAATACTTCACAAAAATCATTGATATTAATGAAAAGGCTAAAACCGTAACTGTACAGCCTGGTGTGGTGAGAGATGAGTTGAATAATTATCTTAAACCATTTGGCCTCTTTTTTGGACCTAACACATCAACTTCTAACCGCTGCATGATAGGAGGAATGGTAGGGAACAATTCTTCTGGTACAACATCAATACAATATGGTGTCACAAGAGATAAGATTGTTAGTTTAAAAACCATTTTAAGTGATGGTAGCGAGGTGTTATTTGGTTCACTTTCAAACAAGGAATTTGAGGATAAGATTAAACTAAATTCGCTTGAAGGTGCTATTTATAACACCATCTATAATAATCTAAAACAAGAGGATGTGCAGCACGAGATAGTCGCTCAATTTCCTAAACCAGAAATTCACAGAAGAAATACAGGTTATGCTATTGATAAACTTATAAAAACCAACGTTTTTAATTCTTCATACGATTCAGTTAACGACTTTAATATGTGCCATTTACTTACTGGGAGTGAAGGAACATTGGCATTTACCACAGAAATCACTTTACAACTTGATAATTTGCCACCAATAGAAAACGCAATGGTTGCACTTCATTTTGAAAGTGTTGAAAAGTGCCTAAAATCGGTTGAATCCTTAATGCAACACAACTTGCATACCTGCGAAATGATGGATGATTCTATTCTCAATTTAACTAAGCATAATAAGACACAGCAAGAAAATAGACGTTTTATCGAAGGTAATCCTGTTGCTGTTTTAATGTGTGAGCTAAAGGCCAATTCAGATGAAGAATTAAACACACAATTAAAAGCATTTATAGATACTGTAGATAAATTAGACCTAAGCTATGCAAAACCTGTTTTAAAAGGTGAGGATATTTACAAGGCATTAGAATTACGTAAAGCTGGTCTGGGATTGCTAGGTAATATAATTGGCGATGAAAAGGCCGTAGCATGCATTGAGGACACAGCTGTTTCATTAACGGATTTAGACAATTACATCAATGAGTTTACAGCTTTGATGGGCAAATACAATCAAAAAGCAGTGTACTATGCACATGCTGGTGCAGGTGAGCTGCATTTGCGTCCAATACTAGATTTAAAACAGTCAAAAGACGTGAAGCTATTTCGAGAAATTACTAGTGATGTGGCACAGTTGGTAAAGAAATACAAGGGCTCAATGTCTGGAGAACATGGTGATGGTATTGTACGCGCAGAGTTTATTCCGTTAATGATTGGTGCAAGCAATTATGAAATCCTCAAAAATATTAAATCTGCCTTTGATCCTAATAACATTTTTAATCCGGGTAAAATTGTAGATGCTTATCCTATGGATAAAAATTTGCGATATGAGGCAGAAAGGGTAGAACCTAATATAGAAACTGTACTAGATTTCTCTAGTGCACAAGGCATATTACGAGAGGCTGAAAAGTGTAATGGTTCTGGAGACTGTAGGAAACTGCCAGAGTTTGGTGGTACTATGTGTCCTAGTTACAGAGCTACCCAAGACGAAAAAGATACCACAAGGGCGAGAGCTAATGCATTACGTGAATATTTAACACACTCTTCAAAGCCCAACAGATTTAATCATAAGGAACTTAAAGACGTTTTTAGCCTTTGTCTAAGTTGTAAGGCTTGCGCTAGTGAATGCCCAAGCAGCGTAGACGTGGCAAGCTTAAAAGCCGAATTTGAATATCAGTATCAAAAAGCTAACGGAACAACGTTTAAAGACCGATTTTTTGCAAATGCCACTAAGTACAATAGAATAGGATCTAAAGCACCAGGTTTCTTTAACGCATTGTTTAAGACAAAATTTGTAGCACTATTTATAAAATTGGTATTGGGTGTGCATTCAGAACGATCGTTCCCTAAGTTTTCAAGGCCTTTTAAAGCGGATTTTAAGAAGGATGATAAATCAGAAAATGAATATATAAAAACAGTGTATTTATTCGTAGATGAATTCACTAATTTCTTAGAATCAGACATTGCATATGATGCTAAACATATACTTGAATCATTAAATTATAAAGTACATATAATCAATAATATAGAGAGTGGAAGATCTTTTATATCAAAAGGCTTTTTGGATGAAGCCAAAAACATTGCAAATAACAACATTGCAACATTAAAAGACCGAGTATCTAAGGATACACCACTTATAGGAATTGAGCCCTCTGCTATACTTAGTTTTAGAGATGAATATTTAAGATTAGCTGATGATAAGAATGCCGCTCAGAGGTTGGCAGAGCATACGTTTTTAATTGAAGAATTTCTTCAAAATGAATTAGAACTTGGGAATATCTCATCAGATCAATTCACAGACAAGGAAGCACGGATCAAATTTCACGGACACTGTCACCAAAAGGCACAGTCTAATCAAAAATCAAGCTTTGATATTCTTAATATACCAGTTAATTATAAGGTAACTCTTATACCAAGTGGTTGCTGTGGTATGGCTGGTAGTTTTGGTTATGAGAAAGACAACTATAATGTTAGTATGCAAATAGCTGAGCAAACATTATTGCCTGCGGTCCGCAAGGCTAGAAATGAGACTATTATTGTTGCCAATGGAACTAGTTGCAGGCATCAGATTAAAGATGGTACAGGAGTTGTTGCAAAACATCCTATTACAATTCTAAAAGAAGCACTAATTTGATTTTTGTTTCTCTTATAATACGATTACTTTAGCAAAAAAATTATAAATGGCAGGAAATTCCTTCGGAAAGTTGTTTAAACTCACCACATATGGAGAGTCGCATGGTGTTGCAATAGGTGGCATAATTGATGGTTGTCCGGCTGGGATAGAACTAGATTTTGATGCTATTCAGAATGAATTGGATAGGCGTAAACCTGGTCAGTCTAAAATTGTGACGCAACGTAAAGAACCAGATTCGGTTGAATTTTATTCAGGAGTTTTTGAAGGTGTAACTACTGGAACACCTATTGGTTTTGCCATTAAGAATACCAACCAAAAATCTAAGGATTATTCCCATATAAAAGATGTCTATAGACCAAGTCATGCTGATTATACTTATGACAAAAAATATGGTGTAAGAGACTACAGAGGAGGTGGTAGGAGTTCTGCAAGAGAAACGGCATGCCGTGTTGTTGCTGGTGCTATTGCCAAACAGTTCTTAAGCTCTATTAAGATAAATGCATTTACTTCTGCAGTAGGCGATATTCAGTTAGATAAGCCCTATCAAGATTTAGATTTTAATAATATTGAGTCTAATGTTATTAGATGTCCAGATGATATTGTTGCACAGCAGATGATTTCACGCATCAATGAGATAAAGAAAAAAGGAGATACTATAGGTGGTGTTATTTCATGTGTAATACAAAATGTACCAGCAGGATTAGGTGAACCGGTTTTTGATAAACTCCATGCTGAGTTAGGCAAGGCCATGCTTTCTATAAATGCGGTAAAAGGATTTGAATATGGTAGTGGCTTTGAAGGTTCTAAAATGTTAGGTAGTATTCATAACGATAAATTCAACGAAGATGGCAGTACACAAACTAATTTATCTGGTGGAGTACAAGGTGGTATTAGCAATGGTATGGATATATATTTCAATGTAGCATTTAAGCCAGTTGCGACTACATTACAAAAACAAGATACTATAAACAGTTCTGGTGAAACCGTTGAAATGCAAGGCAAAGGAAGACATGATCCATGCGTTGTACCAAGAGCAGTACCCATCGTAGAAGCTATGGCAGCATTGGTTATAGCAGATTATATGTTATTACGCAGGCAAGAAACAAACAAATAGTTTAACAGACTAACAAATCAAATAAACTCTTAATTTAAGGAGGTTCATTAGCTTATGAAAAAAATTGCTCTACACTGGAAGATTATCATAGGGATGGTACTAGGTATCATCTTTGGTTTTATTATGAACTCCAATGGTGGTCAAGGATTTGTTTCGGATTGGATAGCGCCATTCGGTACCATTTTTATAAACCTGCTTAAGCTAATTGCCGTTCCGCTGATTTTGGCTTCCTTAATTAAAGGGATTTCAGATTTAAAGGATATTTCTAAAATAAGGGATATGGGACTGCGTACTATATTAATTTATATCACTACCACCTTAGTGGCAATTGTCATTGGATTATCTATTGTAAACTTTGTTAAACCTGGTGAAGGTATGCCTGAAGAAACAATTGCCAAAATTAAAATGAAGTACGAAAATGATGCTGGTGTAACAGATAAGTTATTAAAGGCAACTGCGCAAAAGGATGCAGGTCCATTACAGGCATTAGTAGATATTTTTCCGAGTAATATATTTCAAGCAATGGGAGAAGCCAAAATGCTTCAGATTATTTTCTTTGCCATGTTTGTAGGGATTTGTTTGCTGTTAATCCCAGAGAAAAAAGCCAAACCCATGGTCGATATTTTCGATTCCTTAAATGAGGTAGTTATGAAAATGGTTGACGTTATTATGCTATTTGCTCCTTATGCTGTTTTTGCATTAATGGCAAATGTTATCATTGCATTTGATGATACCGAGATATTAATTAAACTATTGCAATATGCATTCTGCGTTGTTGGTGGTCTTATATTAATGATAGGTTTCTACCTAATATTGGTGAAAGTCTATACTAAGAAATCACCTCTTTGGTTTTTAAGTAAAATCAGTCCGGCACAATTATTAGCATTTTCTACCAGTAGCAGTGCTGCTACGCTACCTGTTACTATGGAACGTGTAGAGGAGCACATTGGTGTAGACAAAGAAGTATCTGGTTTTGTGTTACCAGTAGGCGCCACTGTAAATATGGATGGTACTAGTTTGTACCAAGGTATTGCTGCTGTATTTATTATGCAGGTTATATGGCCTGAAGGCCTATCGTTTACCAATCAGCTAATAATAGTGGCAACAGCACTATTAGCTTCAATAGGAAGTGCTGCTGTACCAAGTGCAGGTATGGTAATGCTTGTAATAGTATTAGAATCTATTGGATTTCCACCAGAATTATTGCCTATAGGACTGGCATTGATTTTTGCCGTAGACAGACCTTTGGATATGTGCAGAACCGTGGTGAATGTAACAGGTGATGCCACAGTGTCAATGATGGTTGCTAAATCTTTAGATAAGTTACATGACCCTAAACCTAAAGAGTGGGATGACAATTATGAAGCCGTAAAATAATTTTCTTAGCTCATTAAAAGTAATTAACTTTAAACCTCTACATAACCAATTAAAAATACACATCTATGAACATTTGCTTTATAATGTATCCATGGGAAAAAATTGATGCCGAAAATGATACAAGCTTGGCGCTGATAAGAGAATGTGCTAAACGCAAACATGGTGTTGCCATGTGTACACCTGCGAATCTTACCATAAGAGATAGCGTAACAAATGCTTTTTGTACTGTTATAGGTCGCATGGAAAAAGTCCCTTCTACCTTAAAGGCGTTTTATAGAAAGGCTGAATTAAGAGAAGAGATGCTACCACTTGCTGGTTTTGATGCTATCTTTTTTAGAGCTAATCCACCATTGGATCCTATAATGTTGAATTTTTTAGATTCTGTAAAGGATGATGTGTTTATTATAAACTCACTGCAAGGCATGCGCGAAGCAAATAATAAGCTATATACAGCTGCTTTTGGTGATGCTCATAGTAACATTATTCCAAACACTCATGTTTCAAAAAATAAAGACTACTTAATAAAACAAATTAAAGAGTCTAAGGCAGATAAAATGATACTTAAACCATTGAATGGTTTTGGAGGTTCTGGTGTTATTTTAATTGAAAAGTCTGCGATGAGCAATATTAATTCCTTATTAGATTTTTACATAACCACTGGTGAAGGCGAATCTAACTATGTCATTTTGCAAGATTACATAGAAGGCGCAGACCAAGGCGATGTAAGGATTCTACTTTTAAACGGTGAGCCTGTTGGTGCAATGAAACGTGTTCCTGGTAAAGACGACCATAGATCTAACGTTTCTGCTGGAGGTTCCGTTCAAAAGCACGCTTTAACTAAAGCAGAAAAAGCACTTTGTAAGCAAATAGGACCTAAATTGGTTAAAGATGGGCTCTACTTTGTTGGTATAGATGTTATAGGAGGCAAACTAGTTGAAGTGAATGTTATGTCACCTGGAGGTATTACTTATATCAATAAGGTTTATAAGAACAAACGTAAAGTAGAAGAAAAGGTAATTGACTTTCTTGAAAGTAAGGTCGTTGATAAACTTCAAGCTTTTGATAGGCGCACTAGGTTGCGTAAAGCGGTTGATGAGGCTTAATCAAAATATTGATGAACAAGTCACATAAACTTGCTTCTGATTTAATCTCTGTTGATTGGTTAAATTCTAATTTACAACTGAATAATTTAGTTGTGCTAGATGCTACTATTAATAAAAAAACAGATAGTAATTCAGACTGTATTCCAAAAGCAAGATTTTTTGATATTAAAGGAAAATTTAGTGATGTAAATGCAAAATTCCCAAGTACCTTACCAAGTGAAAGTCAATTTGAAAAGGAAGCTCAAGCATTAGGTATTAATGGAGATTCTCTTATTGTTGTTTATGACGATAGAGGCATTTATTCTTCCGCTCGCGCATGGTGGCTTTTTAAGACATTTGGATTCAATAATATTGCGGTATTAGATGGTGGTTTACCAGAATGGACAGCAAACAATTTTGAACTAGACTATTTTGATCAAACAGCCATATGTACTGGTGATTTCTCAGCAAATTATCAGCCAGAATTAATGACTGATTTTTTGGGTCTTCAATCATTTATCGATGATTCGCAAGCACTAATTATAGATGCCAGATCAAAAGATAGATTTGATTGTTTGGTTGATGAACCTAGAGCAGGTTTGAGACGTGGCACCATACCAAATTCTATAAATTTGCCATACACAGAGCTGTTCAATAACAATAAATTGAAACCAGTAAAGGAACTTTCAACAATCTTTAATAAATTAGTAACTAAGGAATCAAAATTAGTATTTAGTTGTGGTTCTGGTATTACTGCTTGTATATTGGCTTTATGTGCTAATCTTTGTGATTATAAAAATCTAGTAGTCTATGATGGTTCATGGACAGAATATGGAACTCTAACACAATAAAGAATGAAAACAATCGACTGGACAAGAGATGAACTGGTAGCTTACATTTTACTTTTTGCTGCCAATTCAGACTTTAAAGAAGACAATAAGGAACGTAATGTTATTATTTCTAAAGTAGATAGGGATACCTTCCAAGAAATCCATGACGAATTTAATAACGACAATGATTATCAAGGTATTCAAAAAATAATGACAAGCCTACGACAACATAATTATGAAAAGGATGATATTGAAGTATTATTAGCAGATATAAAAACATTGTTTTTTGCTGATGGAGAATTTAGTATCAATGAAAAAAATCTTCTTAAATCACTAGAACGTTTATTCAAAACATTATAATGCAGAGACTATCTATAGATTCTATTATAAGTAAAATAGAAGCAGAAGAAACATTTCATGCCGTTTCAAATGATTATTCATTCACTTTAAAGATTGACAGCTATGTACCGTACGTGTGCGGTGCGGTGCATGATGGCCACCAATTTAGAAGATCACTTTGGGACAATTGTTTGCATACTGAATATGAAAGATGGTATGAGGAAGATCCTGAGACTAAAAACATGGTAATATCGCATCCCATTTTAATTGCAGGATGTGATTCGCGTTTCGAATATGACCTTAACAGGCCACCTGAAGAAGCTGTTTTTGAAACCGCTTGGGGCAAAGAACTTTGGAAAGAACCATTATCGGATAATGAAAAAGCTCAAAGCCTTCAAAAACACAATAATTTTTATAAGGTTGTTGAAGTTTTAATATCGAAAATCGAAGATAAATTTGGTGTATGCATTGTTTATGATATGCATAGTTATAACTGGAAACGTTGGGATAGGGAAGTACCTACATGGAATCTAGGAACCTCTAATATAGATAATGAAAGATTTGGAGACCAAGTGGAATCTTGGAGACAAATGTTGACGGGTATTAATCTGCCCCATGGTATTAAGCAAACAGCAGCTGAAAACAATACGTTTTATGGCAATGGATATTTTCTAAAATTCATTACCAAAAACTTTCAGAATACATTAGTTTTGGCAACTGAAATTGCAAAAGTATATTGTGATGAATTAGATCAAATAATTTATCCTGAAGTAGTTGCTGCAGTTGAACAACAATTAAGAACACTTTTGCCAAAACACGCTGAGGCTTTCTGCGATACTTTTAAATAAAATGTCTAAAATAAAAATAACAGAAGATTACCAGGATTTATTTGATATAGATGGAAATCTTAATCGATTAGTTAAGAACATAGAGGTTCTCAATTACATAAATCCTTTAAATATAGCTTCTGAGAAAAAGAAGTTTTTTTCTGCTAAATATAATTACGAACCAGAGTTTAAATATCCAAAGATTAGGTTTAATGGTTATAAGCTACATCGTTTATTTTTTTCTCAGCGTTTAGAGCGTATTATAGATGATGATATTAGACAATTATATGAGGATATCATTTATGAATACTCTGGTTTAATAGAATGTATTGAAACAATTGGTCACGGTAGGAAGTTTTACTTTAATAGCCTTAAAAGCTTTGGTACACCTACTGAGAAGGATTTAGAGAATGCTACATTTATTCTTCGGTTTGATGATTCTGATTTTAATGAGGAAATGCTTCCTATGTATAACGTTACGGAGGCAAGAGCCTATTTTGATGAATTTTCTAAACGCTATGACTTTAAGTACAATATTAAGATTTCTAATAATTTGTCTGCTGCCGCAATGGTGCTTAATAACACGCAGACCTTAGTATTAAGGAAAAGCCATAAATTCAGTCTTAATCAACTTAAAGTACTTACCAATCATGAAATAGGAGTGCATATGGTAACGACGTTTAATGGTTTAGACCAACCTTTAAAAGTATTTTCTAACGGTTTCCCTAATAATGTAGAGACACAAGAAGGACTCGCTGTTTATTCTGAGTTTATGAGTGGTTGTTTAACTATTGAGCGATTAAAAGAATTGGCTTTTAGAGTTATTGCAGTAGATAGCTTACACAAGGGTTATAATTTTGCAGATACATTTCATTTATTGCATAGTCAGCATAAGCTAAATAGAGACAAGGCTTTCACAATTACACTGCGAGTGCATAGAGGAGGAGGTTTTACTAAAGACCATCTTTATTTACGTGGTATAAGGAACGTTTATAAGTATGCTAAAAGTGATAATGACTTAGGTGTTCTTTTAACGGGTAAAGTGAGTCAGGAGTATATCCCAACAATTGAGAAGCTTCAGGATAAAGGATTGGCAATAGCACCGAAATACATTACCGATGCTTATGTAAATAATGATAACGCAGATCCTAATTTAGATTTTATTTTAAAAAGTTTGAAATAAGAAACTTTCTATTAATAAAAATGTAAAACCCCAAAGCGAGATGTTTCGGTCTATCATCTTCAATGACACTAATTGCAGGTTAGACATGTCTGCAACTAGAATTCAACTCATTCCCAACTAACAGAAGCTAGGGTCGAATTAACATTATCTTGCTTTGAGGTTCGCTACATTACTAAGCTTAAAACCATTACTTAAAAAGCTTAGATCTAAATTAATTGAGAAATATTTATTAAGAAACCAATACTGAGTGTATTGGTTTCTTTAGTAAGTGAAATGTGTGTTTTGCTGAGTTATAAATTTATTCGTTTGCCATTTGGATATTTTACAGAATAAGAATGCTTAACTTTTTTGCTTTCTCCAGATTTCAATTCAATTGTCCATTTTAAAAGTCCTTTTTCTTTATCGTATTGAGAATTTCCCGTATTAATATCATCTAGTTTTATGGATCTGTCTTGAGTTAATGGAATCCTATCTAACAATGTCAATTGTATATCTGTTTGCTTGTTGTTTCTGACCTCAATATCAAAAGCTTTATAAACTACTTTGTTATTACCTATAAAAGTTGATTTTTTAAAGTCTTTGTTTTGGGTACGTTTTACTATAATATTTGGATCAACTCCCAATGATATTGTTAAGCTATCCGTAGTTGCACCAGGATTGATATTTGTCTTACCAGAATAGCTACCTTCAAAATAGATGTTAGCTTCAGCAGGTAAGAGGTTATACTGTTCCCAATTACCAATTTTTGCTGTTAGAAATACATTTTCATTTAAAACAGGTGCAGCGAAGTAATCATATTTTGTTGGCACATAGAAATTGTCTATTTCAATAACAGTTATATCACCATCAGATGGTATGGTATATTTTTCTTCAATTTCAAAACGAGTGTTTGTTATACCAGTTTCAACTACAACACCTAATTCATTCAGTTTTCTTTTAGAACTATTTAAGGTTTTAATAATTAAAACACCATTTGAAGCTCTATTGCCATATATAGCTGTTGCTCGTGAGTCTTTTAATACCTCGATTGATTCTATGGTATCAGGATTTATGTTTTTTGCAGCGCTTGCTTTTACAGGAACTCCATCAACGATATACAATAGGTTGCTTTTGCCATTAACCGTATTTGACCCTCTAATCGTAATTCCAGCTGCCTTGCCATATAGACTATTAACAATATCTTCGGAATAGACCGTTGATGAGTACTTAAAAGAATCGTTTGTTGAGGTACCATAACCAACGACCACAACTTCTTCCAATTTATTGCCCTCATTTAAGCTTACATTCATGATACTTGAATGAATAGGTAAAACCTCATTATCCATACCAACATATGAATAGATCAACTCTTCGTTACCACTTGTTCTTAAAGTGTATCTACCATCGAAATCTGTTTGTGTGCCGTTGGCAGTGCCTTTTTCTATAACTGTTACACCAGGTAGCGGTAATCCATCTGAGGCAGAAGTTATAACACCAGTAACGGTTTTAACTAAGGGATTGTACTTGTAATTGTAACTGCGGGTTGAACGTTGAGAATTATAATTACTATATGGACTTATGAAGTTGAGGAATTTTGGATTAAGGATAGGCTTCACATTGTTTGTGTTAGGATCACCTGTAGACAAAATCAGTTTCACATTAGACCAATCGCAACCAGTATTTTGATATACATGGGCCTTATATTCTAGCTTTATTGGTTTATTGATTTCATTTGATTTTAGATCGTAAATTGGGAACCATCCTGCTTCTTTAATATTATACGAAATCTTTAGACTCAGTGATTTCGGTTTATTTGTATTAAGCTTAAGCTTTATTTCTCCAGTTTGTACCTTTTCATCTACATTAAACTCATTTAATTGATTAACAACATCAGATTTCCCTAATTCAAAGCCTCTAATTTTAGAATTAGAACTATTGATAGCTTGCTTTAATTCGGTTATTCTTTTTCTATAATAAGAAGCAAAAGCCTTAAGCTGATCTAGATTTACCACTTCTGTTTCATTACCTAAGCGCTTATTACTCTGTATTAAACTCATCTCTTCATTGAAACCAGAAATTAGATCATTTTGCTCTTGTATTTTGGCATTAATGATTTTAAGCTCACCTTTTAATATAACAATAGAATCTGTCTGTTTTTGCTTAGAAAGATAGTTAATACCATAATTTATAGATAAAATAGAAGCACCGTTAAGTCCAGATATCTGAATACTGCTTTCATCAATATATGGCGATAATTTATTAAAAGTTATCTCTGTTGTACCAGACTGAAGATAAACCTTTGCTGTTCTGTTTATTTCAGCTCCATCTAGATACACAGTAACCTTAGAGATCTTACTTTGTTCTTGACTGTTAACTTGAAAAGTTAGAAGTAGTGAAATAATTAAGTGGGAAATAGTTTTCATAGTGGTTAATGTTTTGATTTAGTCAAAACTATAATCGATTAATCACGATAAAAACCAATAATGAGTTAAGCATAAATTAAATCTAGTAAAACTTATTTTTGAGTGAGTGAAACGGAAATGACAATGTGCAACTCATAGAAGATTTTGGTTACTTTATTTTTTTAATCAAAAGTTTTGGCGATACATCGAATAAATTTATTTGAAGATCATAGATATTTTATATTTATACTATCAAAACAAATGTGCTATTAATTATTTTGTTGTTTCCCTCATTCAACAAAAATTAAAATTTGTTAAGACACAATAGTTTTAAGTAAGTTGTTAATTTAAAAGAGCCTTTTAGTATGGATGCTAAAAGGCTTTTTTATTTCATGAACTTGGCCTGTAAATCTGGAGTGGGTATCATACAAGCATCTTTTCTTCCAAACCATTTATACCTATTTTTTGCTATATAATTATATACCAAATCCCTTAGTACTGTTGGTATTATAAAGAATATTGATAGTAATTTAGTTGGGTAGTTTAACTGATTTGCAATGCGAAGTGCTGCACTAGATTTGTGATATATTTTATGATTTATTGGATCAAATAAAAGTATTGAATCTGTCTTTTTAGTATCAATTTTAAATTCTTCTATTATTTCATTCCCAATTTCACTTTGTAATGGTGCAAATAAAAATTTATTCTTTTTATCGCGCTTAATGACATATAAAACACTACTATTACAAAGATTGCAAACGCCATCAAAAAGTATTACCTGCTTGTCTTTTGGTATATTATCTATCACATTGCAAAGATAGGTCTATAGCTTATAAAGAATTTAAAAATTGCGTTAAATCCATATCCTTTTCTAATGCCAGTTTTTTCTTTAAACGATATTTAGATTTTAATACACTATCTGGTAAAACATTTAGCATAGAAGCAATTTCTTTGGTTGTTAAATTCATTCTTAGGAAGGACGCCAGTCTTATTTCTTTTTCTGTTATATCTCCAGCAATTGACTTTATTTTTTGATCAAAGTTGTTATGAACCTCTGAGAAATATGACTTAAAAACCTCCCAATCCTTATCTTCTGCACTTTCTTTCTTTAACAACATCACAAGACGTCTAAATTCTATTTTAAACAATTCAGGTGATTTTTTAATCTTTTCTAAGTTCTCTTTAAGCTCTTGAATAAATGTATTTTTCTGCACCAAATGTAATGTTTGGGAAGCCAATTCTTTCTTCTTAAAGTCTATTTCCTGCTTGTAGATTTCCTCTTGTTTTTCACGTTCAATCTTGTTCTTCTTCATACGTTGACGAAATCCAAAAAACAGGAGGCCAGATGTTAAAACACCAGCTATTGCTCCACCACCATATAATATTTTAGACAGTTTATCATTTTCCGCTTTGGCATTAAGTGTTTTAATTTCTTCTTCTTTTAGAATTATTTCTGCCTCTTTTTGTTCAGTTTTATGTATTATTCTTAATTCATTTATTTGTGATTTATTGTTTCTCAATAAAGTTGAATCTTGATACTTTTTATATAACTCATAATTGCTGAGAGCCTCCTTGAAGTTATTTTGAAGCTTAAATGTTTCTGATTTTGTTAAATATATATTGGCTCTACTCTCTAGTTCTAGTTTATCATTCATAAGTAATTGATTGAGTAACTCTTGAGTCTGGATATACAATCCAATATTACTATAGTATTTTGCTAATCTTATATTAGAGTAGGTTATCATCGTATCATATCCAATAGAACTTGCAATCTCCTTGCATTCGTCAATAAGCTTTTTGGCAGCACCATAATCTTTTGATTCCATATAAATATCTATAAGGTGGGATTTACTTACAATTAGGATTGACAAATAATCATTTGGTTCTGAAATACTGATGCTTCTATTAAAATATTCTTTTGCTTTATCATAATCCTTCTTAAACTTATAAGAAATACCTAGAATATTACATATTTGAGACTGATATTCTATATCCTCAAATTCCTCATATATTTTCAAGGCCTGCAGGCTGTATTCAATTGAAGAATCAAAATTTTCTAGAGAGTTTTCAATTATTGCTATTTTATTTTTAGCATCTGCTATTCTTATTTTTTTGTTCAGATTCTCCAATATTTTAAGACTATTTAAAACACTCTTCAAAGCCAATTGATATTGCTCTTTCTGAATAAATATGGAGCTTTCTAAGTCGTAAGCCAACGCTATTGCCATAGAATCATTAATTGCTTTATTAAATTCTAAGTTTTTTGAATTAATTTCTTCTGCTTTATCGAGATTACCAAGTGAAATTTCCAAGTTTGCCAGACTATGATTTGAAATAGAAATTTGTTCGAGGTTATTTGCTTCTTTTGATAATTTTATAGTCTTGTCAATATAAAATCTTGCTGAATCGTGTTTACTTAAAATATTGTATATCACGGCAAGATGATGGGATGCTTTAATCTGAAATTCAATTTTATTTAACTTATCGGATAAGGCTTGCTGTTCATAAGCATATGCCTTTGCTTTTTTAATATCTCTATAGATATAATGAGATGCAATCTTGTTTATTGCTTTAAGCTTTATACTGTCAACATTAGAAGTTGCCCTAATATTTAATAGACTATCAATTTTTTTTTGACCTTGAGCAAAAACACAAAATGTAAATGAAAAGAAAACAATAATGTTGTGGCGATTGAACATAACTTAACAATAAAATATTTCACTCACGAAGTTAATTAATTTAAATACGCCATAGACATGGCAGTCTTTGAGCATGTTATATCTCTAACCCATCTGTCCATACTATGTCTATATAATATTAAATGCAATAGCATTGTAAATATATGAAATACAAACACATACAAATTTTTGGTTTTTCGAATTGAACCTTTATATATATGCAAAATCCCGCCATATGTCCATGGTTTGTCCATATAATTAATTAGATATTAGAAGGTTGCGCATCTAGTTTTGAGCCAGAAACAATTCGCAAAATCAATTATTATGAAAACAATTATCAAAAATTTAAAATGTATTATGATGTGTACTTTGCTAACCCTTACAATTGGATGTAGCAAAGAAGAAGATGAAATAAGACCAGGAAATGGTGTTATAGAGGAGGTCAATGGTATTTCTGCAGAGGAATTAGAAAATTATGGTGGAGATTTAGGCCTAATACTAAACACAAGAGGTATAGTTAAAAAAGGGTATAACCCAAGTAAGGTTATAATTTCTACAAATGCCAACCAAGACAATTATGATCAAGAGTTAAATATTGATCCATTTACAAATATTGCTCAATTGAAAATAGTAGTGGATGATCTAACTGAAAGTGCTGAAAATGAACTCAGAAATGGTTTGGCTCTTGATGTAGAGGTAATAGACGCTTCAGGCAATATTATTGTTAATAATTCATATAGTATTGTATCATTTGAAGAGGGAAGTAATCAGATTGATATAAATGGATCAGAATTAGAAGAAGTTTTTGAAGAACTGGATTTCAATCCAAGTGTACGCTATTATTTTCAATTGGTGGATCCAAGTGGAAATTATGGCAACAGAATCGTATGGAAACCTGGAAGTGGCGATACTGGAAGCCTAAGGCTAAAAGAAAGAGTATCGTCTTTTAATCAAGGAACAACAAGTGAGCAGTTTTACATTTATAAATATTCTAATGAAGATAATGAGTTCGCTTTTTATTCAGCAATTACCAATCGCTATTTAAGAATTGGTTCTTCTACAAGAACTTTTAGACAATCTGGAGAATACTCTTATCCATCAACAAGTCCAAATTCACTTGGAAATGACTTGAGATTTAAAATTCAAAAAGAAACTAACGGATTATATACTATTCGAGGAGTGGCAGATAATAATGTATTGAGGAGAACAATAAACGGATCTGATATTAATTGGCATACTAATACATCTGGAACTATTCAATATTTTAAAATAATTGCTTTAGATGTCGATTGGAATGTTACAGAACTCAGTACTGAACATTTACAACCAATTTTACCTGCTGTTGATACATCATTTGGATTTAATAGTACCCTTAGAAATTGTGGTTCGGGTAGTTTAGAGCAACAAGTTGGTGTTGAGAGAGAAGTAACTACTACTTATACGAGCTCGGTTTCAGAAACTATAGGATTTAGTGGAAGAACCACAACAAGTGTCGATGTATCAGTGAGTGCAACTGCAGAAGCCAGTTTTTTTGGTAATGGTGGGTCTGTAACAGGTGAGGTTTCTGCAGGTTTAGAAGTATCGGTTGAGGCAAGTTCTGAATCTACTGTATCAAGTGAAGAATCTACCTCAGAGACTAATACATTTTTTTCTAATCGTACTGTAACCGTACCTGCTGGAAGTGCATCTTTAGTTTATGACGCCTATCAAACTTATAGTAATGTTAGGGTCCCCTATGTAAAAAGATTAAGAATTAAAGGTACCCATTCAGAGTCTAGCGCATCATTTTCTGGGATAGAAATCGCTTCTCAATTACATATGACGAGATTCACTGGGGTTATAACAAATATTGGGTCTGATTTTGTTGAAATTACCGTACAAGGTAATATGTATTTAGATAATATGGTAGATACGCAAACGGAAGTAAGAGATGTTGCAGCGAATTGTAACTAATATTGCTAGCAATTCTTAGGGTAGCTTTAATAAATAAAGCTACCCTTTACTAAAACACAAACCTTAAAATCAACAACAATGAAAACAAAAATATATTTAATAATCCTTGCACTTTTTAGTTGGTGCACAGCGTTTGCCCAAATTTTTGAGGTCGATGGCATCAATTATTTCATAACAGCACCAGACAAAGTAAGAGTACATGTAAAAACTGGATGTTATTCAGGTGATATTGTTATCCCAGAATCTGTTGAATACTCAGATGATAATTATGCAGTTACTGCCATTGGTGTAAATGCCTTTAAAGGATGTTTAAGTTTAAACTCGGTGGCCTTGCCATCAAGTATTGAAGAAATTCAATCACAGGCTTTTTTAGAAGCAGAAAATTTAACTGCTGTAAACTTTCCAAGTTCAATTAGTAACATAGGCAATTATGCTTTCATGCGCTGTTATGCTTTGGAAACTATAGATTTGTCTGCTACATCTGTAACAACATTGGGAGACTATGCGTTTACAAGATGCGAAAGTGCAACATCAATAGTGTTGCCCAATACAATGACCTCGATTGGTGATTTCAATTTTTATTACTGTGGTAGCTTAACACAGATAGATATACCAAATACAGCAACATCATTGGGAATTAGAGCTTTTTCTTATTCTGGATTGACTTCAATTGATATTCCAGATTCTGTAACAACAATAGGGTTGTCTGCTTTTGAAGTTTGTGCTGATCTAGAAACTATTAACGTACCTAATTCAATAACATCAATTGGTGATAATGTTTTTTACGGAAATTATTCATTAACTTCATTTAATATTGGTGTTTCTGTTCCTTTAATAATTAATTCTAATGTCTTTGCCGGTACACCAATTAACAATGCCATTTTAAATGTTCCAGCAGGAAGTGAAAGCAATTATGCTACTGCACCTGTTTGGCAAAATTTTGGAACTATAAATGGAACTTTGAGCACAAATGAACAAAACATTGCTAATTCAGTAATGATTTATCCTAATCCTTCAAGTGAATTCTTATCAATTAGAGGAATTAAGGAACAAGAATTTTATGTAATATATAATCTTGAAGGTAAAATGGTGAGCAAGGGTATCATTTCAAATAATTTGAAAGTTAACATTCAGAGGTTAAAAAATGGAGTTTACTTTTTAAAATTAAACGATTATGATGCAATTAAATTTATTAAAGGAATTTAATGCAACTTTTACTTTTTAGCTTCAACTAATTCTAACAAATCAATACTAACGTTAGTTGTAAATAAGCCATAGTTCACTGTGGCTTTATTTTTTTCTATTGTATCAATTGATCCAACGGCTCTTCCATCGTGCATTCTTACCCGATCACCGACTTTTAATATCGGTTTAGGTTTTTCAACAACAACTTCCTTCTTTTTTGCCGCTTTTTTCTTTTTACGGATTATTTCAACCTTTTTCTCAGCCTCTTGTTTTATCTGGTTTTCCTTAGCTTTTTCGGCACGTTTTTGCTTGGCAGATATTTTTTTACGCTTAGAATTTTCAATCTGTACTAACCGGAATAATTCTGCCATTAACTCGCGTTTTTTCTTGTTACTCTGAAATTTCTCCGCTAAGTCATTCACTTTCTGTCCCAAGTAAATTAGTCGTTGATTACTATCATATAGCTCTTGAAAACTTTCTAGCTTCTTTTGAATTTTAGCATTTGTAAGTTCTAATTTTTCAGCTTCAGAAAGTTTCTTTTTTTCATTGGCTTTTAGAGACTGTTCTGTCTTTTCTAATCGGCTTCTTTGTTTTTGTAATTTCGCAATAGTTGCGTCAAATCTTACCTTTCCGCGTTCAATCTTCTTCTTAGATTTATTAATGAGGCTATATGGAATACCATTTTTTTGAGCAACCTCAAATGTAAATGAACTACCTGCCTGACCTGTAACCAATTTGTACATTGGTTCTAAACTCTTTTCATTAAAAAGCATATTGGCATTCTGCATATTTGGTAATTCATTTGCTAATAACTTTAAGTTGGAGTAGTGGGTTGTTATAATACCAAAAGCCTTTCTTTCATAGAAAACTTCTAAAAAAGTTTCAGCGAGTGCACCGCCAAGCTCGGGATCACTTCCAGTACCAAATTCATCTATTAAAAACAAGGTTTTAGAATTACATTTTTTTAAGAAGTAATTCATTTGCTTTAAGCGATAACTGTAGGTGCTCAAATGATTTTCAATAGATTGATTATCACCAATATCACTTATAATTCGATCAAATAAACAAACTTTACTACGCTCATGAACAGGAATTAAAATAGCGCTCTGAAGCATGACTTGTAACAGCCCAACAGTTTTAAGGGTTATACTTTTGCCGCCAGCATTGGGTCCAGAAATAACAATGATTCTTTTGTCATTGCTTAGACTAATAGACTGTGGAAATGTTTTTTCTCCCTTTTCTTTGTTAGTAAGAAAGAGTAGTGGGTGATAGGCATTTATTAAATCTAATTCGCGTTTATCTGATATTTCTGGTAAAATGGCATCCATAGATTGTGCATATTTTGCCTTGGCTGAGATGACATCAATCCTTGTTAAGAAAGTTTGGTAATCTCTTAAAAGTGGTAGAAACAATCGAATATATTCTGTTAACTCCTTTAAGATTTTAATGACCTCTTCCTTTTCTTCATATTCTAAATTATTTAATTCCCGTGTATATTGAAGTGTAGTTTCAGGTTCTATATAGACAATACTGCCTGTTTTACTTCCGCCCATTATCGCACCTTTAACCTTGCGCCTGTACATGGCTTTTACAGCCAGTACTCTTCTGTTGTCTACTACAGATTCTCTTATGTCATCTAAATACTCTAAACCGTAATATCTATTAAGTGCAGAGGAAAAACTACTATTTATTTTTCCTTTTAGTTTCTGAATTTCTTTTCTTAATTCTAACAACTGTAATGAAGCATCATCTTTAATATCTCCAAATCGATCTACAACTGCATCAACTTGTTCTATGATACCAGTTGTAACTTCGATATGCTGACTATATTGGTGTAATTTGGGATAGTACTCTTTGAATTTTTCTAAAAACTTTATAATACTATTTGCAGTTAAAGAAATACTTACTAATTTTTGGAAACTTGAAACCTCTAAATAAGAGTTTTCAATATTTAATAATTTAATCTCTTTATTTATGGATTCAAAACCATGATTTGGAATTCTATTGTCATTATCAAATGATGATAAATACTCATTTACATAATCTAATTCCCTTTTTAGTTGGACTTCTACCTCAAAAGGAGCAATAGTAGAAACAGCCTCTTTGCCTAAAGAAGTGGCAGTATATTCACTGATTTGTTCTAAAACCGTATTAAACTCAAGGTCTTTTAGGGTTTTTTCATGAATTCTTATCATGTTTCTGTTTCAGAATTTAGAAATGCAAATTTACGGTAATTACTCTAATATGTGTAATGCTCATCATTTGCGTGATATCCTTATTTTTGAAAAAATATCAAAGATGAATATCTTAATAGATAATAGTTGGAAACCTCATTTGCAAGATGAATTCGATAAATCTTACTTTAAAGATTTAGTAGCCTTTGTAAAGTTAGAGTATGAATATCATACCTGTTATCCAAAAGGATCGCAAATATTCAATGCTTTTAATCATTGCAAGTTTGATGATCTGAAGGTTGTAATTATTGGTCAAGATCCATATCATGGATATGGTCAAGCGAATGGGCTTTGTTTTTCTGTAAATGATGATATTCAGCATCCTCCTTCTTTGAAAAATATATTGAAAGAATTACAGCAAGATTTAAATATTACATATCCAGTTAGCGGTAACTTAGAAAAATGGGCAGATCAAGGTGTTTTGTTGCTAAATGCAACTTTAACTGTAAGAGCAAATGAAGCAGGAAGCCATCAAAATAGAGGATGGGAACGTTTTACGGATGCAGTGATCCAAAAAATAAGTGATCAAAAAGACAACATTGTCTTTTTACTTTGGGGTGGTTATGCCAAAAAGAAAAAGAAATTAATTAATACCAAAAAGCACTTGGTATTGGAATGTGGACATCCATCTCCATTAAGTGCAAATAGAGGCTTTTGGTTTGGTAATAATCATTTTAGCAAAACTAACTCCCGGTTGCTGCAAGTTGGCTTGTCTGCAATTGAGTGGTCACTAAAGTAGGTTTCTCGTTTCTTATAATTTGTGGCTTTTTGCTAATTGCTCTTTTAGTTGATTTATTACAGCTAAATATTAATAGCAAAAAATTTACCGCCACTAAAAAACTTAAAATCAGAGTAATTGTTAATAGCATATTATTCTGTTTTTTGTTGTTAATAGCACTTAGAGGGCTGAACAAATATAATTAAAAAATTGAAACACTGAGGTTTACGCGCTTAAATTGTAAGAAAAAGGGTGTAATATGCCTAAACATCGATGTATTTTGCCGTATAAAAAGGTCGTTTAATCGATAAAAATTAAGAATTTCTTAAATTTAACGTGGTTTTAATAAAAGATTATTAAATAATTGTTACTAAATCTGCAAATTTCACTTTTTTTGGAATTATGTCTAATTTTAGGAGTTCATTCTGCACATTTTCTATTGTTTTTTCGTCAATTACCTCTTGAGACCATTCTGTTAGAGAGAGCCACTCTTGTACATCTTCGAGTTTTTGATCGTATCTATTTGCAATTGTTTTGTCAATGCATGGTATGGATTTAAAATCGGCCGTAGTAGTATTTATAATTTCCAAGATTGATTTCAGGTCATCCTTGTGATTCTGAATAAACTCTTCACGTACGGCAATAACAAAGCATGGCCAAGGTGATGGGCAGTTACCGATTCTTCTAAATGTTCCATCATCAACTAATGGCTTTGTGGTAAATTTTTCCCACATAAAATAATCTGCATCACCATTAGTTAAACCTGTTATGGCACCATCAAGATTTTTAATTACTTCAAATTTTAAATCCTTATTTAAATCCCAACCATTATTCTTGGCATTTATATAAGCCATAAGGTGAGAACCCGAACCGTATCTGCTAATAGCCGCACGTGTACCTTTTATTTCTTCTATAGATATGAATTTTGAGTTTTGAGCGACATGGATGCCCCAAATTAAAGGTGTCTGAACAAATGTCTGAACTATTTTAGATGGATTACCTGCAATAATATCCTTAATAATTCCTTCAGTAAGAATAACAGCAATATCAATATCTCCAGAACGTAAAGCTTTACACATAGCTCCTGTGCCTCCATAATAATCGTGCCACCTTAAGTTTATTCCTTTTGGCTTATATTCACCATTTTTTAATGTTAAATACCATGCAAGATTAAAATGTTCTGGTACACCACCTATATTAACTTTTCTCATTATTATATATTAACGATGCGTTCTAAAGCGTATAAGATTAATTTTCCAACTGTTTTTTTCGGATTTTTACTAAAATCACCATTCGCTCTATTTGCTATAATAGCATTAAGAGATAGAGCTTCATGACCTAAGAGTTTTGAAAGACCATAGATAACTGATGTTTCCATTTCAAAATTAGTAATCCTAAATTCTTTATAATTGAAATTATCTAATTTAGAATTAAGTTGGTCGTCATGCAGTGGAAGTCTCAGAACTCTTCCTTGTGGACCATAAAACCCACCTGCAGTGCCAGTCATTCCCATAAACACCTTATCACTTTTAAAATACTTTTCTAAGTATTTACTGTTGTTAATTATAATTGGTCGTGCTTTATTATCATCCCAGTTGGTATGCTTTATAAATGCATCTTCAATTTCGGGATTGCTTATACCGTTAATTTGGTAAAAATGAAGCATTCCATTAATATCCAAACCATGTGTGCTCATAACAAAGGAATCTATAGGTATATCAGCTTGTAAGGAGCCTGAAGTGCCTATTCTAATTATATTTAAACTTGTTAGATTTGTTTTAGGTTTTCGGGTTTTTAAATCTATATTGACCAGAGCATCAAGTTCATTTAACACTATATCTATATTATCTGGACCAATTCCAGTAGAAATAACAGAAATTCTTCTGTCCTTGTAATAGCCTGTCTGTGTTTTAAATTCACGTTTTTGAGTACTAAACTCAATACTGTCAAAGTGCTTTGTAATCTTTTCAACGCGATCTTGATCACCAACAAATATTATGGTGTCAGAAATATCATCTGGTTTTAAATTTAAATGATAAACACTACCATCTGGATTTAATATAAGCTCTGAGTTCTTAATCGACATGCAATACCGTTTTTACGAGTTTATTTTGGTCAACACTAAATTGGTATTCTAATCTGTCAACACCTCCATAACTCATATTATTGTTTACCTCTGAAGCATAGTTATATCGCCTAAGTAATGCCTCGTGTCCTTTTCTATTTAGGTTCAATCCTTCGTCGGTTGTGTCATAGAATATGGATAGTTTATCAATTAATCGCTTCATTTGAAGGTCACCATACCCATAAAACCCTTGATAATTTAAACAGTAACCCATTAAATGATGTTCGGAGTTTATTTGATTATCCCTGATTAAGCGTAGTATATTATCTTCTAGAACGCTTAACCCACTCTTTTGGTGTGGGAAACGTTTCAAATGAGCTTTTAAACAATTGCTCATATATTTAAAACTAGAGTTAGTTACAATATATGGTTTTAAAATATTGTGGTCTTTACCACAGTAGGTTCTCCATAGGGCAATTGCTAATTTCTTATCCTCATCTGTAAGTAGTAGCTTTTCTTTATAATGGTTTTCGATTTGAGTTGGACTAAGTTCAGCGAGACCTTTCAGGTTTTTTTCACCTTCAACTCGTCCGCTACAAATTAAATACAATGGAATGTCAATTTCTTTTTGGTGTAAAAGATTAAGGACACCTAAAAGGTTAATGTGGCAAAACAAATCATATTCAAACCATAGATTTATTTCATCATATTTTTCAATATGATCTAATTTTGATAGTTCTTTCTGAAGTTCATTTGTATCAACTTCAATATCATAGTAAGACTTTAGAAAGTCAACTCTTAATTCAAAAAACTCATCAGAGTCAATTTTTGGAATGGTCGGACCTTCACATAACATTTCTTGCCATGTTAAAATATCATCTTTAAACCCAAGTTCCCTGAGATAATCGGTAAGAACATTACCATTAGTAATATGCAAACAAGTTTTTTCCATAGATTTATCCTCCAACTCGTTTTACATTGAAACCTCTATCCTTAAGCATAGTCATTATTTTATCTCTATAATCTCCCTGGATTATAATCTTATCGTCTTTAAAACTTCCGCCTACGCTTAGTTTAGATTTAAGTTCTTTAGCCAATTTTTTGAAATCCTCAGTTGCACCATTATAACCCTCAAGGATAGTAATTGGTTTACCTTTTCGTTTTTCGTATTTGCATATTATTGGATCGTCTTGCATCCAAATTTCATTAACATCGTCTTTTGCAATATCATCTGTATCTTGCACATGATCTGGAAACAAATTTTTTAATTGATCACTTAAATCCATACTATTTTTTTATCAATCCAAGTTCAACAAGTCGTTCATTTAAAAATTCACCTGCTGTGATATCGCCAAATTGTTTTGGATTGTTTTCATCTACACAGCCATCTAGTACATCTAATTTCATTTCACTTATTGGATGCATGAAAAACGGAATTGAATAACGAGAAGTTCCCCAAAGTTCACGAGGTGGATTTACAACTCTATGAATCGTAGATTTTAATTTGTTGTTTGTATGACGCGAAAGCATATCACCAACATTTATCATTAATTCATCTGGTTCTGCAATTGCGTCGATCCATTCTCCATCATGTTTTTGAACTTGAAGACCTCGTCCCTGAGCACCCATAAGAAGTGTGATTAAATTTATATCACCGTGCGCAGCAGCCCTAACTGCATTTTCTGGTTCTTCAATAATTGGAGGATAATGTATGGGCCTTAAAATAGAATTACCATTATGTATGTAAGCATCGAAATACGTTTCTTCTAAACCAAGATGTAAAGCTAATGCACGTAATACATATTTAGCAGTTTTCTCTAGCATTCTATAGGTTTCCTTACCAACTTTATTAAATTCTGGTAATTCTTTTACTTCTACATTTTCAGGATATTCTTTTCTTCTCTTTTTATCATCTTCTACATACTGGCCAAAATGCCAAAACTCCTTTAAATCTCCTTCTTTTTTTCCTTTGGCACTTTCTTTGCCAAAAGAAACATAGCCACGTTGGCCACCGATACCAGGAATTTCATAACTTCTTTTTGTTTCAATAGGGAGATCAAAAAACTTTTTTACTTCACCGTAAAGTCGGTCAACCAGTTTATCATCCAAGAAATGTCCCTTTAATGCAACAAAACCAATTTCTTCGTATGCTTTTCCTATTTCATTTATAAACTTTTGCTTTCGCTCTGGATCATTAGAAATGAAATCCATTAAATCTACACTAGGTATTCTATCCATTAGATTGTGATTTATTTTCTTCAATATACAAATCTAACGAAAATACTACTAAAATATTCGGTCCGATTTATTTACAATTTAAAGGTGTTTGTATTTTTATTGAATCAATTTTATTTACATTTGAGATAATCATTAAAATGCATTTATGCCCACCATAACTAAGAGCAATATAAACTACGATAAAAGGGATTTAAGTGATAAAGTATTACTGAGACTTTATTATAATATGCTAAGACCTAGGCTGATTGAAGAAAAAATGTTAATTCTTCTTAGGCAAGGAAAAATCTCAAAATGGTTTTCTGGTATAGGACAAGAAGCTATTTCAATTGGCGTTACTATGGCTTTGAAACCAAGTGAGTATATTCTCCCTATGCATAGAAACTTAGGTGTTTTTACGACAAGAGAGATTCCATTACATCGTTTATTTTGTCAATGGCAAGGTAAGGCAAGTGGTTTTACCAAAGGCCGTGATAGATCTTTTCATTTCGGTACACAGGATTATAACATTGTTGGTATGATTTCTCATTTGGGACCGCAGTTAGGCGTCGCAGATGGTATTGCCTTGGCAAATCTTTTGAAGAAAAATGCACAGGTCACGGCAGTTTTTACAGGCGAAGGCGGCACAAGTGAAGGTGACTTTCATGAGGCACTAAATGTTGCAGCAGTATGGCAATTGCCAGTAATATTTTGTATTGAAAATAATGGTTACGGACTTTCTACACCTACTAATGAACAATACCGTTGTAAGCATTTGGCAGATAGAGGTAAGGGCTATGGTATAGAGTCTTTTATATTAGATGGAAACAATGTAATAGAAACTTATACTAAGGTTAAAAAATTAGCTGAGAGTATACGGAAACGACCGAGACCAATTCTTATTGAATTTAAAACATTTAGAAGAAGAGGGCACGAAGAAGCTAGCGGTACTAAATATGTTCCTAAAGAATTGATGGATGAATGGGAGGCTAAAGATCCTATTGAAAATTTCAGGAGTTACCTGTTTAGTAAGAAGATTTTAAATCAAGAGATTGATGAGCAATATATTTCTGAAATTAAATCTGAAATTGATAGCTCCTTAGAGTCTGCCTATGCTGAAGAAGAAATAGTTCCAAATGAAAGTAAAGAATTAAAAGATGTCTATAAAGAGTTTGAATATCAGGATATTAAACCGAATAAAAAGACTCATGAATTAAGATTGGTTGATGCTATTTCTGAAGGCTTAAAACAATCTATGGAGAAACATAAAGATCTTGTAATTATGGGGCAAGATATTGCAGAATATGGAGGCGTTTTTAAGATAACTGAAGGATTTGTTAATCAATTTGGAAAGGAGCGAGTACGTAATACTCCAATATGCGAATCTGCTATTGTAGAAGTAAGTATGGGCTTGTCCATTGCAGGAATGAAAGCAGTGATGGAAATGCAGTTTTCGGATTTTGTTACATCTGGTTTTAACCCAATTGTCAATTATTTGGCAAAATCGCATTATAGATGGCAACAGCAAGCCGACGTAGTTGTAAGAATGCCTTGTGGTGGTGGAGTAGGTGCAGGTCCTTTTCATTCTCAAACTAATGAAGCTTGGTTTACTAAAACTCCTGGACTTAAAGTAGTTTATCCAGCCTTTCCTTATGATGCCAAAGGCTTATTAGCCACTGCAATTAATGATCCAAATCCGGTAATGTTTTTTGAGCATAAAGCACTCTATAGAAGTATACGTCAAAACGTACCAACAGATTATTACACATTGCCATTCGGTAAGGCTTCAAAGGTTAAAGAAGGTGAGGACATTAGTATAATTACATATGGAGCTGGTGTACACTGGGCTATTGAATCACTGGATGCCAATTCTCAAATATCTGCCGATCTCATTGACTTGAGGACACTTCAACCTCTAGACAAAGAATCAATAATAAATTCAGTTAAGAAGACAGGTAAAGTGCTTATTCTAAATGAAGATTCTTTATTTGGTGGAATTGCGAGTGATATCTCAGCATTAATTATGGAAGAATGCTTTGAGTTTTTAGATGCACCTGTTAAACGATTAGCAAGTATGGAAACACCTATTCCATTTGCCGTACAATTAGAAGACCAATATTTGGCTAAATCTAAACTTGAGGGCGTTTTAAAAGCGTTGGTCGCTTATTAGTTTGTCGGACTTTTTTATGCTTTCCTCGACATAGAGTACATTAAAGTTAAAAATATCTTAATGCTTTACAATTAAAATATTAAATTGGGGACGCTAAAAAAATTATCTAAAAATGAAAAACAAACTACTATTGTTGGTGCTTTGCATTTCAGCATTTTCATTCGCGCAAATCATACCGGATGATGTTAAGCCACCAAGTTGGAAACAGCCCAATGAATTTACTTCGAGTACAAAACCATTTAAACTTCAATCTTTTGACTTGAAGAGTATTCAAGATGAAGATAAAATAAATGACAAGGACAAGTCAAAACCATGGCGTTTCGGTCATGAATTGTATGTTGATCACAATTTTAATGAAGTAGGAGAATGGACAACTTTACCTAATGGAGATAAGGTATGGAGAATGTCGTATACATCTGAAGGAGCATTATCACTAAACTTTTTCTTTGATGTGTTTTGGATACCTGAAGGCGCAAAATTATATGTATATAATGATGCAAAAACAGATTTAATAAGACCATTTTCTCATCACAATAACAATCCTGAAGAGGTTTTAGGAACATGGCTAGTTGAAGGTGACAGAGCATGGATTGAGTATCACCAACCAGCCAACGTTGTTGGACAAGCAAAATTAACAGTAGGCTCTGTAATTCATGGTTACAGAACTGCAGAATCCTATCAAAAGGGTTTAAACGATTCTGGAGCTTGTAATCATGACGTAGATTGTGATATTACGCCTTCAGGAGCTGATCCTTATCAAGTAGATACAAGAAAAGAGGAAGTGAAAAAGGCTGCTGGGATGCTGGTTACAGGTAATACAGGATTCTGTTCTGGCACCTTGGTTAACAACACAAATAATGATGGTACGCCATATTTTATGACAGCTAATCATTGTGGCAATTCTGTTACTGGTTGGGCATTTAGATTCAATTGGAGAAGTCCAAACCCGTCTTGTGGTACGTTTACAAATAGCACAAATGGCTCATTTAATCAAACAGTAAGTGGTGCAGTTTTAAGAGCAAATAGCTCACAATCGGATATGGAATTAGTTGAAATAACTGATCCTACATTTTTTAATAATAACCCTGATGTTGTTTGGTCAGGTTGGAATAACTCAACGACACAAACTCCTAATTTAAATTTTGGAATACATCACCCAAGTGGAGATATTCAAAAGGTTTGTAGAGACGATCAAGGAGGTACTAGAATTCAGACTAGTTTTAATGGTAATCCTACAACTCAGGTTTGGCGTATTGCTGATTGGGATTTAGGAGTTACAGAACCCGGCTCATCTGGTTCTGGGTTATTTAATGAAAATGGAGAGTTGATAGGTGTATTATCGGGAGGTAGTGCTGCTTGTTCTGGTACTGACGATAATGGAGGGTTTGATATCTATGGTCGCTTTGGTGTGGCTTGGGATTTTGGTAGTTCGGCATCTTCAAGATTAAGAGATTGGTTAGATCCGGGGAATACAGGTGCTACAGAGGTTGGAATTTTTCCACCATTAGAAACTTATGATATTGATGCAAGAGTGTCTGCTGGTAGTGGGAATGAAGCTATTGTTTGTTCTCAAGATTTTTCTCCAGATGTAACGCTTATAAATCCAGGAAATTTAAACTTAACATCGGCAGATGTTACCTATTATCTGGATTCAGAACCAGGAACAACAATTAATTGGACTGGTAATTTGGCCACAGATGCAAGTCAAGTGTTGGCTAATCCTACATATAGTGGATTAACTCCTGGCAGTCATACTTTTACTGTTCAAGTAACAAATCCAAATGGTATGGTTGATGAAAATACCTCAAACAATAATTTTGTTTTTGCTTTTGAAGTTTCGCCAGAATTTTCAACGAATGAAATTATATTGAATATATCTACTGATGACTATGCTAATGAAACAACATGGGAATTTAGAAATAGCCTTGGGACTTTAATAGATAGTGGTGGTGCAAGTTATGTCGATTTTACTACATATCAAGAAACAATAACGATACCTGCGTTTGATGATTGTTACACATTTACGATTTTAGATTCATTTGGTGATGGTATTTGTTGTGGATTTGGAAATGGTTCTTTTGACGTACAAGATGAAAATGGAAATGTATTATTGTCTGGTGGTGATTTCGGAGCATCAGCATCTGTTTTGTTTAAGGCATTGGATCCATTAAGTATTGATGATAACTCACTAGGAGATTATGTTTCAATTTATCCTAACCCTGTTAAGGACGAATTAAATATTCGTACACAAAACATTAGTGAAGTGTTGGATTACGAAGTTGTAAATGCTCTAGGTCAGAGTGTTAAATTAGGTGAGTTACCTGTTAATACACTAAATAGAATTTCATTGTCAGAATTAAGTTCTGGTATTTATTTTATAAAATTGAGCACTGCTAATAGTAGTTTTGTGCAAAAAATAATAAAGGAATAGGGAGATATTTCTTTCTTTACATTAAAACTAAAAAGCCAGTTTATTAATTAAACTGGCTTTTTTAATACGCTGATTGAATTTGATTAGGTTCAATTCTCATAATTTGATTGTTTCTAAGTCATCATCTAAACTATTAGATGTATTGACAATTTTTGATAAAGCTCTCATAACTGTTTGATTTAGTGATTGATGAATGCGTTATTATCTATAACGTCTTTTGTTGTTCCAAGCATAACTTTTAGTTTCTACGGTTCTACTTGTTAATTGGTTGTCATTTAAAGTTCTCATAACTGTTTGATTTAATAATGATTGATGAATTACGTTTTTATCTATAACGTCTTTTGTTGTTCCAAGTATTACTTTTTGTTCCTTCAGTAGTACTTGTTAATTGATTATTGTTTAAAGTTCTCATAATTATTTGATTTAATGATTGATTAATTACGTTGTTATCTATAACGTCTTTTGTTGTTCCAAGTATTACTTTTTGTTCCTTCAGTAGTACCTGTTAATTGATTATTGTTTAAAGTTCTCATTATATTTCGTTTTTAATTGATTACACCTTATAGACGAGGTAAAAATGAATTTGTTACAGTACTTTGCATAACATAGTAGTAATTTAACAGATTTTAACTAATTCCGTGGCACTTTAACTTCTGAAACTATAAATGGGTAGGCCTTTTTAACGCTATTTAATTCAGATTTAGATAAATCTTCAGGAGCTTTATTATATATGTTTTTAGCATACTTTGATCTCAAATCATAAAAACCTTTGGTTATTATATCTTGCACATTAATATAGGACTCATAAGAGGTTAATGCATCGTGGCTAATTGATATAACAGCCTTTTTAGGATGATCTGAAGATTCTTTCTTTTGCAATCCACTACAATAGCCACAGTAATTGCTGCCATTGTTATCTACAAAATCAATAACAGTTTGTTTTAATTCCGCTATTGGAATTATTTCATTATTAACCATTATTTGATTTTCCGCATTAATATTAATTCTTAATAGGTTTCTTTCAGGAATATCAGACTTACATATTATTCCAGGAGGGCATTCTGCAGGTAATTGTCTTAAAATTCCTTTTTCCGCAGAAATAGTTGTAGTGACTAAAAAGAATATGAGTAATAAAAAAGCAATATCTGCCATTGAACCTGCGTTGACCGTCGCAGATTGTCTTCTTGTAGTTTTCATAATAAATTATTTAAAATGTTAATACAGTTAATGGCTCAAGAACAGTACCAATCTTGTTAAAGGTTATTAACAATATCCTCAATAAACCTTTACAATGTGCTATTTTTGCAAAATTAAAGGCTTAGCATTTATAAATGTCAACAGATACGTTAAACGAAAATATTACCGAGAAGCGATTATACGATTATCAGATCAAGGACCTTAACCGCATTTTTGATGTTATGGATGAGGAGTCTGACAACTTTAATCTACTATATCAGTTACCAACAGGTGGCGGAAAGACTGTAATATTTTCTGAAATAGTAAGACGCTACATAGAAAAGCACAACAAAAAAGTAGTAATTCTAACACACAGAATTGAACTTTGTAAGCAGACCTCTAATGTTCTTTCTGGTTTTAAAGTAATGAATAAAGTAATAAATAGTAAAGTTAAAACTTTACCAGACCAAGAAGAGTATAAGTGCTTCGTTGCAATGGTTGAAACGCTTAACAATAGATTGTCCGACAAAGATTTTGAATTAAATAATGTAGGACTTGTTATTATCGATGAGGCGCATTATAACTCATTTAGAAAGCTGTTTAAGTTCTTTGAAAATTGTTTTATTTTGGGTGTAACAGCCACGCCTTTAAGTAGTAACATTAAGTTACCAATGAAGGATAACTATAATAAGCTTATAGTTGGCGATGATATTGCAACCTTAATAAAGAATGGGTTTTTGTCAACTGCAGATATGTACCATTACGATGTAGGATTAACATCGCTTAAAATAGGAATTAATGGAGATTATACTGTAAAGTCATCAGAAGCACTCTATACCAATTCCCTGATGCAATCTAAACTGTTAACGGCTTATGAAGAGTTAGCAAAAGGCAAAAAGACCTTAATATTTAATAATGGTATCTATACCTCAAAAGAGGTGTATTACACATTTAAAAAGGCAGGCTATAACGTTCAGCACTTAGATAACACTGCTGGCAAGCAAGAACGGAAAGACATACTCAAGTGGTTTAAGAATACACCAGATGCTGTTTTAACTTCTGTTAGCATTTTAACTACTGGATTTGATGAACCTTCAGTGGAATCTATAATTCTAAATAGGGCTACGCGGTCATTGACTTTATATTTTCAAATGATTGGTCGAGGTAGCAGAATTTATAAAGACAGAACAACGTTTCAGGTAATAGATTTGGGTAATAATGTTTCGAGGTTTGGGCCATGGAGCCAACCTGTTGATTGGCAACATATTTTTAAATATCCTGATTTATATTTGGATAACATTATTGATGACGAGCTCTTAGAACGTGATTTTGTTTATGTAATGCCAGATGCTGTAAAAGAAAATTTCAAGAAAACTCCAAACATGGAATTTGATGTTAAAGCTACCTATAAAGAGGTTATAAAATCTGGTAAAAAATCATTTACTGTGATTGAACAGTCAATCGCTCACCATTCCCAGATGTGTATCGAAAACAGTGAAGATGTATACGATGCGAGGGCCTTAACAAAGTTGCTACAAGATGATATTGCTTACCGCATTAAACAATATAGCTACTGTATTATGAATAGTACAGATAACTATAAAGATTGGCTATTTGAAGAATATAATCGAAAATTAAGAATAAGTTTTAACGGTAAGTTTTAACGTTTTTTTGTAAGGAATTATATTTTTTAGCGTTTATTTTGAAATAGGTACAGTTTTTGAGTACTTGTTTAAAAAGAACTTGAAGTCTAAATAAAAGTGAAAGCATTCAAAGCCATACTAATTATATTCAGCATGTTATGCGCTAGTATGGTATATTCACAGGTTAAGGATAAGCAAACTAAATCAATTAGAATTCCAGCTGAAAAGTCTAAAAAGGATAAAGACTCCATCCCTTTAAAAATTAAGGTAGCACCAAAATTTGAAAAAGAAGCTGATAAGTCTGCAGGTCCTGAGAATGAAAATAAAAACTTTATTATTAAAGAATCCGAAAAACCATTTTCTATGGTTTATGATGATGGATTGAAAAGTTCTGGTGAAATTTTTGAAAAGCGTTGGAAAAAAGAACTTGTTAAAGGTGGCGTTATCAAAACAATGTCAGATCAATTTCTTGGAGAACATAAGGTAGATACAAAGTTTGTAAATATTGTATGTAGAGATCACGAGTTTCCTGATGGTGATAGAGTTCAGATTTTGTTAAATGGTTATATAGTTAAACAAAATCTCTTACTTACCAACAGTTATAGAAGAGTTGAAGTTAACCTAGCACAGGGTAAAAATATTGTAGATATTGTTGCTCTTAATCAGGGTGATTCGGGCCCTAATACTGCAGAATTTGTTGTCTATGATGATAGAGGTAAAGTTATATCTTCAAAAGAATGGAATTTATTAACTGGAGTAAAGGCCAGAATTGTCTTTAACAATGAAAAAACCGTTATTAAATCTAAAGAAGGAGAAAAAGAAGAAAACGACGAAGCTTCTAATAATTAATTTCTTCAACGTCTCCTGGATTCATACCATTTAATTCATAATTCCCGATTCTTACTCTCACCAAACGTAATGTAGGAAATCCAACTTTTGCAGTCATTTTTCTTACTTGTCTGTATTTACCTTCTTTTAATGTAATTGAAATCCATGAGGTAGGTCCATGACGCTCGTCTCTTACATACCTATCGATAATATGATTGGTATTTGATAATACGTTTACCTTACATGGTAGTGTATTATAGGATTCTCCTTTTACAGTAATTTTTACACCTTCTCTTAATTTGTTTAACGCTTTTTTATTAATAATACCGTCTACCATGACATGGTATTCTTTTTCAACTTTAGAACCTGTGATATGGCTGCTAAACTTTCCATCTGTTGTTAAGAGCAAGAGGCCTTCAGATTTTTCGTCCAATCTACCCACAGCCATTATTCCTTCAGGAAAATCATTTAACTCCCCTAATAAATGTTTGGACTTTCGTTTTTTCTGATTGTTAACAAACTGGCTTAAAAAACCATAGGGCTTGTATATTTTATAATATAAATGCTTTGTACTGATATTGATTAATTAAAAAAGTTGATGTAGTTTATCTCTATTATATGTCAATAGTCGAATTTAAAATTCTTACAAAATTGAAAAAACTTATCTTACATAAATCAGAAATATTTCTGTAAAGCTATTAATTAATCTAGATTCCCTCATATATGGTTTTAAAAACTACTGTAAATTATAATAGACGTTTACTATTTTTATTTTTTTTAATCGTATTTATAACGTCAAACTCTCTTGCACAAACAACCACATGGACTGGTGCAATAGGTACAGATTGGTTTGATCCAGGGAATTGGAGTGATGGTGTGCCAGATGCTAATGATGATGTAGACTTACAAGATGCAACAAATGACCCTGTAATTAGTGGTACAACAGCACTTGCAAATTCTGTTCTTGTAAATGAAAATATTGTTTTAACTATTGATGCAACAGGTACTTTAGAAGTTGATCTCGTAAGTACTACTTTTGCAATTAATGCCATAACAGTTTTAGGAACCATAAATAATTCAGGTACGATAAGTATTGGAGCAACTTCAAATTCTGGACAAAGAGGGCTGGTTATTGGACAGGCTACTCCTTCAGCAGTTCCGGGTACATTTAATAATTTAAACGGTTCATTAGTTCAGATAGATAATTTTTCATTTACAGGTATTGGTATTACTTCTGCAGCTGGTAACAGCTTTACAAATGATGGTATAATAGAAATTGGTATGATTACTGGCACTAGTCATGGGATTTTAGGAGATACTGGAACGTTTACAAATGGCACCAATGGTGTAATAACTTTAGAAAATTTAACAGGAAATAGTATTTGGATTTTTAAAAATTTCATTTTTGAAAATAATGGATCAATTAATATTGGTTTAGATTCTGCATCAGGTGGTTCATTTAGTATTGATAATGCTGGAACATTTAGTAATATGTCAAGTGGTAATATTGATATTAGGGGATTTACCAATAGAGGGATTTATGCAAGAAGTGGTACAGAAATTTCTTTTCCTGGGGAGTTTAATAATTCTGGAGTTATCAATTTAGATGGTGAGGTTGGTGCTGGAGCTTATGGAATTGTTGTACAGGGAGAGTTTTCTACATTTAATAATTTAACCGGTGGCAGTATTAACGTCACTGATGTATCAACTTTAGGAATTTCAGCAGGTTTCGGAGGTGTCTCGGATTTTGGTTCGGTTTTTAATAATTCAGGGAATATAAATACACTTGGTGATTTAACAACCACTAATCAAGGCGTAGGAGTTTGGGATGGAACTTTCAACCACAATAATGGTATTATTACAGTTGACAATGCTGATTTTGCTATTAGTTTATTCACTGGTGGAACTAGTACATTTAACAATTCATCTACTATAGTTGCTCAAAATTTACCCTTTGCAACATCAGATTTAGTTTATGGAGATGAAAACAGTTTTGTGAATAATCCTGGTGGATCTATTTTTGGTACTGGTGAAATTGAAATTTTTGGACCTTATGTTAATAATGGAGGTTCTTTTAACCCAGGAGATGCCGGCAGTGATTATGGTTTAATTAGATTTAAGGAAAATGCAGATTTAGGTAATTCTATAATTAATTTGGATATTAATGGAAATACCACACCAGGTATAGATTTTGATAAAATTGAAATTTTTGCTTTTCAAGAACAGGTTTTAAACTTAGGAGGAACCTTAAATTTAAATATTACCTACACGCCAATTGAAGATGTAGAATACATAACCATCTTTGAGGCACCAGTAATTAATGGTGAATTTACTACTGTTAATGGCTTGCCTTCAAATGAGTGGAATATCCTATATAATTTTCCAGATGTAGGACAAGTATCAATCGAATATGGTGCCATTAATAGTGTACAATCCGGCCCCTTTTCAGACCCTAATACCTGGGCTAACGGTTTGGTACCAAATGCTGACACACCAGCTATTGTAGAAGGCACACATGTGGTAACTATTGATGTACCTTCAATACAAGTAGCAAGGCTACAAGTAACTGACAATGCAACGGTAATAATACCACCTACCACTACCTTAATGGTATCTGAATCTGAAGGTCCTGCAATCATAAATGATGGAAATATTCAGATAGATGGAAATGTAGATATTACTTTTCCAACACAAGCTGGGATTGTAAATTCTGGTACGATGTCGCTAGATGGTGAAATATCAGTAAGTAATACAGAAACAGCAATTGTTAATACCGATACATTTATGATAAATGAAGACGGTGTATTAAATATTGATTTCACAATAAATGCTGCAATTGAAAGTCAAAGTGGTTCAGAGTTTACAAACAATGGCTTGGCTTCAATTGGTTTGGATCCAACTGGCGGGAATAGTGTTGGCCTTTATGCAATAGACCTAGAGGGTTATTTTGAGAATACTGCAACAGGAATTTTAGAAATACAAGGAACCACAGATGCAGCAATACTATTACCTGATGGAGTGACAACATTAACCGGCCGTAATCCTAATGATGGTATATTTTTAAATAATGGTATTTTAAGACTAGATGCGCTACAAACAGGGACGGTTCAGCAGTCAGATAATGCAGCCCAAATGAAAGGAAAGTATACTCATGTTTTGAAGAAAAGACCACAACCAAATCCTGGGCGAGATATTACAGAATTTGCATCTTATTTAAATGAGCTATTCTCCTTTTTGACTGGAAGTGGGATAATTGATAGTGATATCACAAGCCTTAATGGTGGTACAATTTCTCCAGGTATATTAGATGGTGAGGAGGGTATTATTATTTTTGATGGTAGCGAGGATTTTCAGAACGTTACTTTAGATATTGATGTAAACGGTAAAACTTTAAAAGGTACAGATTATGATTTGATTGCAGTTATCGGTACAGCTACCTTGGGAGGAGATCTGAAAGTTGATTTTAATTATACGCCAACAGAAGGTGATATAATAACTATAATTGAAGCAGATGATATAGTTGGTACGTTTAATAACCCTACATTACCAATGGATTGGACGGTTCAGTATAATAATCCTTCTCAAGGTAAGGTTTCATTGCAGTTTGGCGATGCATTGTCTATAGATGAAAATCCATTAAATGATTTGAAAATTTATAATCTTCATGAATTGGATGTTATTGTAATTGAAGGTCTATTAATTTCGGCTACAAAAATAGATTTATTTGATATTAGTGGAAGACGAATACTACAACAAGAATTAGACGTTTCGTCTAACATAAATAAAATTAATGTATCTGCTTTGGCTTCTGGTACTTATGTTATTAAAATAAAAACAGGGTATGATATTACAAAAACACAAAAAATTATAATCAATTAAGCTGATCAATTTAATATAGTTAAAACCACATTTAAATTGATGTGGTTTTTTGTTACCACCAAGTTATAAAGACCTTTTTCAAAATATTATTTTCTGATTTTAACCAACAAAGGGGAGATCTATTTTCAATTATAGAGTTCTTTAATATAGCTTCTGCTTCTTCAAAATGAATCCAGTTTACATTTAATTTTGGTTTACACAACCATTCTAGTTTAGTTGGAATATAAAATTTGTATTCCTTTAAGCTGTCAATTAACTCATAGTTAATATAATCACCAACAATGCACTTTTCATTTAATGGATGAATAGGTAGTTCTTCTCCATAATATGGTTTAAAGAGTTGCGCTTTAAAGCATGTCACTTGCTTTATGTTTTCAATATCAAAGTTAAATTCCTTAATTGCTGACTTTGTTTCGGTTTTATAGAGCAGGGGAAATTGCTTGTCATTTAGTTTATTTAATTTGTAAACTAAATTATCTTTTCTATTTGGTCCTATCCAATGACTCAGGGGGTTTTCAACTTTAGTTTTGGGCGCAAATAAGTAAAATTTATAAATTATCTCTAAATGAAAAGGTTGCTCATCTATTAGAAACAGTAGATCTAATTCACCAATGGTTTCCTTCGCTTTTTTAATTTGAAGGTTTTCAGAAACGATATTCACACAAGATTGATTTCTTAATTGAAACGTCACAAATTTTTCAACCCATTTCCCTAGACGAATTAAATTATATTCTTTATCTTTAGAAAAGGTGTTGTTTGTCTGTTCAGGCAAAAATTGCTCCATTCCGTACACCTTTTTACCCTTCCAAAGCAAGGGTGTGCCTTGAAATCCTTTGAACATTTCCTGTATAATCTCAGTATTGGGATGAGTCATCATTAATTGTGCAAAAAAATTTAAAACCTAACTTATGTCATGTTTTAAAAACTAAAGTAAAAGTAACTTTATTGATGCAATTTAAAAGGATTTCTAACATTCAAAAATCACTAAACATATGAAAGTATTCGATAACAAGCACATTAAAAATGTGGCTTTTGTTGGTACACATCGTGCCGGCAAAACCACATTATCTGAAACCATGCTCTTCGAGGCTGGTCTAATAAACAGACGAGGTACTGTAGAGCAACAAAATACCATATCGGATTACCATGAATTTGAGCACCAGCGCGGTGCTTCTGTTTTTGCTACCCCTTTGCATACAGAATGGCGTAATTATAAAATCAATATAATTGACACTCCTGGATTAGACGATTTCATTGGTGAAATCATGTCCTCTATTCGCGTTGCAGATACCATAGTCACCGTTATCAATGCAAAACATGGTGCCGATATCGGAACTGAGATCATCTGGAATTATGTAGACAAATACCATAAACCGACGCTTTTTGTAATTAATAAGATTGATAGTGAAAAGGCAAATTTTGAAATGAGTTTTAATAGCCTAAAAGAACTTGTTGGTAAGAATGCAATATTAATTCAATATCCTATAAAATTAGATGGAGCCCAATGCATCATAGATGTTCTAAAAATGAAATGTTACAAATTTGGATCTGAAGGAGGTAAACCTGAAAAATTACCTATACCTGAAGATCAGCTAGAGTATGCTAATATGCTTCATAATGAATTGGTTGAAAAAGCCGCTGAGAATGATGAAGAACTAATGGAACTTTATTTTGATAAGGGCACACTTAATGAAGAGGAACTTAGAAAAGGTATTAAGCTGGGAATGCTTAATCATGACTTCTTTCCTGTATTTTGTGTTTCTGCTTTAAAAGACATGGGTACTGGCAGATTAATGGGCTTTATTGATAATGTGGCTCCTGCCGCAGCAGATTTAAAACCTGAACAAACAATAGAAGGAGAATTGATTAAACCAGAATTAAATGGAGATACATCACTTTTTGTATTTAAAAATATTTATCAACCCAATTTGGGACAGATAACTTTCTTCAAGGTTATGTCTGGTGAAGTTAAGGCAAATGACAAATTATATAATACTAGAACTGGTGAATCTGAAACTTTAAACCAACTCTATATAATGGATGGTAAACAAAAACATTCAGTAGAGAAATTAACTGTTGGTGACATAGGAGCAACGACTAAATTAAAGTATACTGAAACTAATGATACTTTAGCTACTAGTGCTGAAGCAGGTACTATAAAGCCAATAAAGTTTCCTCAACCAAGATTAGTTAAGGCTGTATTTGCAGAAAACACTGCTGAAGAGGAAAAATTAAGTGATGCTCTTAAAAGGATTCATAGTCAAGATTTAACAGTTGATTTGAGCTATAACAGTGAAACGCACCAAACATTAGTAGGTACTCAGGGTGAATTGCACTTATCAACTTTAAACTGGCTCTTAGAAAATATTTATGACGTTAAGCCAAGGTTTGAATCACCAAAAATCTCATATAGAGAAACAATTCAAAGAAGCGCAACTGCTAATTACAGACATAAAAAGCAGAGTGGAGGATCAGGTCAATTTGGGCAAGTGCATCTTAAGATAGAACCTTATTATGAAGGAATGCCAGAGCCAGAAGGGTTTTCACTTAGAGGTAAGGAAGAGGTAGATCTTCCGTGGGATGGCAAATTAGTATTTTATAACTGTATTGTTGGTGGAGTTATTGACCAACGCTATTTACCTTCAATTATGAAAGGTATTTTAGAGGTTATGGAATCTGGTCCTCTTACAAAATCTTATATAAGAGATGTGAGAGTAATGGTATATGATGGTAAAATGCATGCTGTAGATTCTAACGACATCTCTTTTAAAATTGCAGGATCACATGCCTTTAAGGATGCTTTTTTAAACGCAAATCCGAAACTTCTTGAACCAATTGAGCAAATGGAGTTAAGAGTACCAGAGCAAATGGTTGGTAACGTTATGACTGAATTGCAGAGTAGGAGAGCTGTTATACAAGGCATTGAAACAGAAGCACATTATCAAATTTTGAAATGTACTATTCCTTCTGCAGAATTAACTGATTTTTCAAGTCAACTGAGATCTGTAACACAAGGTAGAGCAACATATTCTTCAAAATTTTTAGGATATAATGCTGTACCTAATCATATTCAAAAAGAATTAATAAAACAACACGAATTAATAACCACCTAAATACAAGTGATATGCAAAGTAAAATAATGTATTTAAGCGATTTAAAGTTTAATATAGAAACATGGAAGCGAGAACTTAGATTTCATTTTAATGAAATGGACACATTTGAAGAAAAATTAGAAGAAATCGTTCAACGCGATAAAGACCCAATGGTGATGGTGAAACTTGAAGTTTTTCAAAACCGTTTAATGATAGAAAAAGATGCGATATCCAAGTTACTTCATAGATGTCGTAATAAAATAGCAAATATCAATAATGTTAATTTTAATGAAAATATTGATGGCCGTTTACAAAACGAACAACGGACATTAAGAGAAGATATGCGTACCTATATTAAATTACATTATGATCTTAAAGAAGAGATGATGGATTACTTTTTAGAAGTACTATAGAGGTTTTGCTCACTAACTAAATTGAAAAAGCCACAGATTAAAATAATCTGTGGCTTTTATTTTTTGTCTGTTTAATTTAGAATAAGTTTTTGAGTACGTCTTTGTATATTATCATTGAGTTCTAAAATATAGACACCTGTAGACATACCTGAAACATTTATTGTATTCATTGTACTTGAGACATCGAGTCTTTTGGTAAATACAATTCTGCCATTGATATCATAAAGATTCAAGGTGGTATTGTTATCTAATTGACCATTTAGTACAATTCTTTCAAATTTAAAATCAGAATATATTTTAAGTTCATCTAATGGTTGCTGATTTGTACTTAATACATCAGCACCAAATCTTAAAAAGAATCTACCTGTTCCAGAAATATTCTCTTGGGCTGTGAACTCATAATTGTTAGAATTTAGTAATGTCAATGTTCCAGCTACAGTGTCTTCAAGATAAATATTTACTGAAGGTGAAATTGTATTTTCAGTAATCTGTACTGAAATTAAATCTCCTTGTAATGCATGGATTCCTATTGGTACTATAGTTCCGTTCATATCGTTTTCACCAAGTGCTTGTATTCCTAATGGCATACCAGTATTATCTTCAACAAGTAAAGAATAAACCGAAAAATTAGGTGCAACACCACCAAATAAGGAGGCATCGTAACCAGGATCCAAACCTAAGGATGCATTAGTGTTAAAATAGATGTCCGTTCTAAAGTCATTTGTACCATCATCAATTTGTAGTTTAACAAGGCCAATATGAGAACTTGTTGACTTGTTTAAATCATTTGTTTTAAAACTTAGTAATGATAAAAAGAGAAAAACGATTATAAAATTTCTAACAGACGCTAAATTCAAATAAGAATTAAACCTTATTAGAGAAGAGCCTTTTGATTTGAGGGAATACATTTTAATAGAATATGGATTAATAGCATTTTAAAGGTATTAATAAATAATAATGCACATTAATGAATTCGACAAAACAGCATTATAAACGATAATCAGTAAATAACAGAATATTAGTGTATTATACTTCGATAAAGCGTAATGCGTCTATAAATTGACGGTAATATTAACAATTATTTGAGATCAATAAACTGTAATATTGTGTATCTTTAGTTGAAGTACTTAAATGAAGAATTGTGAAAACACGAATAATAATATTGTTGTTAGTTTCTACTGTAATTTTGAGTTGTGGTAGCTCAAAGAATGAAGTGACTTCAAATAATATTGATGAAATTAGGGCTATTGTTAATGCGAGAACATTTAAGTTTCAAGCCAATTTTGCTTATCCTTTGCAATCTAATGATGTAATTCTTGCCACGAATGCTTTAATGAGAGGCTCCCAAAATATGGGAGGTCAAATTAATCTATCCGGAAATGGTGATTTTTTAATGTTAAAAGGTGAATTAACCGAAGGCAACCTTTCTTACTTTGGAGAAATGCGAAATGTTGGCTACAATGATATTGCGGATAATAGTATAATCTTTTCAGGACCTTTTAGTGATTATAAAATTGAAGAAAAGGGAAAGGGTGATAAAACTATTGTGCAATTTGATGCAAATAATCCAGTTGAACAATTTAGAATAAGAATGGTTGTATTTAATAATTATAAAAGCAATCTAATTATTTACGGATCTAATCGTACAGCGATAAGATACACTGGTGTCATAGTACCATTAGAAGAATAGAATTCTTGTATAGTTTCTTCAAATTGGCGTTCTTGCACAAATGTTTACTAAGCGCTTTTATTACCTCATTAATATACAGTATTTAGGTTATCGGTTTCATGGATGGCAGAAACAACCAGATGTAAAAACAGTTCATCTAATGATTGATAGAACACTGAAGTATATTTTAGGCGAACAAAGATTTAAAACCCTAGGTGCTGGCAGAACAGATGCAATGGTTTCTGCTAATGAAGCCGCCATAGAATTGTTTCTATATGACAAACCAATAGAAGATTTTGATTCTTTTCTTGGAATTTTTAACCACAATCTGCCACAGGACTTACGCGCTTTGTCAATTAAACAAGTTGATGAAAAATTCAATATTATTCAAGATTCCAAAATAAAAGAATATCATTATGTTTTTTCTGAAGGCACCAAAAACCATCCATTCTGTGCACCAATTCTCTCTACTATACTAGAGCCATTAGATGTAGAATTAATGAAAAAGGGTGCTAAGTTATTTGAAGGTACACATAACTTCAAACCCTATTGTTATCGTGCTACTGATAAAGGAGAATATACTAGAACCATTAAAAAATCTGAAATTATTGAAAATGATATTTATACGGCTAGTTTCTTTCCTCAATCAACCTACGTTTTTAAAATACGTGGCAAAGGCTTTATGAGAAATCAAATTAGGTTAATGTTTGGATGCCTTATTAAGTTAGGAAGGGGAGAAGTGACATTAGATTATATTGAATCTACGCTTCAGCCAAATAGTAAAGAAGTAATGGATTATATTGCACCAGCTTCTGGTTTAATTCTCCACTCTCTTGATTTTGATTAATCAGTTCGTTGAATAATTTTTACAATTATTACGCAAGATATAATGCCTAATAGAAGTAATACTAAGCCCTTTGTTGTATTACCATAAATAAAACTTCCTATACTGAATAACGTAGCATAAACGCCTAGTGTACCAACAATAAATGCAACAATTTTCAACCCGAATCCTTCATACTTAGGCTTTCCTGCATATACCAAACTATCGAATTGATTAATTGTGTCTGAGACGGTTGGTTTAGTTAAAAGTGTTACGATTATCCATCCTATGGTCGTAATCACTACACCTGTAACCAACTGCCAGTGAGAAGCTAACTCTATCATTGGTGTATCTAGCTTGCCATTGATAAAAAAGAATAAGGCAATTGCGAATGAAATTACCATTGCTGCAATTTCGCTGTAAGGATTAACACGATGCCAAAACCATCTCAAAATAAACAGTAAACCTGTACCTGCGCCTATTTGTAACAGCAGATTAAAAACATCCTTGGCTGATTGTAAATAAAACGAAAACCAAGCCGCAAAAATCATTAACACCACCGTAGAAAGCCTACCAATTCGAACCTTTTGTTTTTCAGATGCTTCCTTATTAATAAACCTACTATAAAAATCATTAACTACATAAGAACTTCCCCAATTTAACTGAGTAGATATAGTACTCATGAATGCTGCAATTAATGATGTCATAACTATACCTATAAGGCCAGCTGGTAAATATGTCATCATCGCAGCATATGCAACATCATCTCCTTGCATTTCCGCATTTAGCCCTGGAAAGGCATTTGAAATTGAATTTAGATCTGGAAAAATTACTAAGGAAGCAAGTCCAACAATAATCCATGGCCAAGGTCGTATTGCATAATGAGCGAAATTGAAGAATAGGGTTGCCCAGGTAGCATGCTTTTCATCTTTTGCAGCTAACATTCGTTGAGCTATATATCCACCTCCACCTGGCTCAGCACCTGGATACCAAGTGCTCCACCATTGAACAGCTAAAGGAATAATTAAAAGTGTTATTAGAGCTTCAGTATTATTAAAATCAGGGAAAAAATTCAATTTTGTTCTTACACTTTCGTGTGTCAAAAGTGCTGATAGTCCATCAATCTCTGGTAATCCGACTATATAAATAGTTGCCCAAACACTACCTACCATGGCAATAATAAACTGTACAAAATCTGTGATTAAAACACCTTTGAGTCCGCCTAGCGAAGCATAAAAAACTACAATGATTGAAGAATAAATAAGTGTCTGTTCCTGAGATAAACCAAGTAAAATATTTGCAATTTTCGCACCAGCCAGACAAACTCCTGCCATAGTAATGATGTTAAAAACTACACCTAGATAAATGGCTCTAAAGCCTCTTAAAAACGCCGCACTTTTGCCAGTATATCTTATTTCGTAAAACTCAAGGTCAGTTGTAATACCACTTCGCCGCCATAGTTTCGCATAAAAAAATACGGTAAGCATTCCTGTTAGTAATAGTGCCCACCAAACCCAATTACCGGAGACACCATCATTTCTAACCAGTTCAGTAACAAGTCCAGGAGTATCTGCTGCAAAAGTAGTAGCAACCATGCTCACACCTAATAACCACCAAGGCATGTTTCTACCTGAAAGGAAAAACTCTTTTGTGTTTTTACCTGCACGCTTGGAAACATAAACTCCGATGAATGCAAACAAGCTTAAAAAGAAAATGATTATTACCCAATCAATTGTGTTTAGCTTCATATTTTAAATTTATAGCCAAATCTAATGTTTTATAACTAAAAAAAGGTATTAGTTAAATGAACTAATACCTTTTATTAATTGGTTGGTTATTCTTTATCTTATCCAGCCTTTAGACGATGCATGTTTAGCAAACCAAACTAGTATTATACAAACAGCAATTACCATTATAGGCATAACCAAGCTCATGTCTTCAACATTCATAAATAGATAAATATGTTGAATTATTGCACAAATAGCTGAAATAACAAATAATGAAATTGCCCACTTTTTTCTAATCAATAAAAAAAGAGCGCCTAGTGCACCACAGAATACTGCCAATGCAAATGCTGCGGTATACCATGCTGGGTATTCTACAAGAAATTCTGCTTGTTGTTCTTCTGGCAGGGCCGCAATCATTTCATCTGTTGCAAATGCTCTTCCTAAATAAGCCATTACACCCATTGCATTCCAGACCAAAGCTAATACACTTATAATCCAAAACCATACTGGTGGTTTTTGTGTTGTTGATGTCATAATGTTGTTGATTTAATTAGTAAATAGTTAGTTTTAACAGATACAATTTATAAAAAATCATTTAAAGCACTATAAAAACTTAGTTGCCTAAACTAAAAAAGGGTGAAAGTTTTAACTCTCACCCTTTTATTTAAATATTGATTTTGTTATTCTACAACATGTAGTTTTGGCTCTTTATCTACAAATTTACCATTCACAGATTCTCCTAAAATGATAACCTCTTTTGAACGCTCGTACATCTTTATAGCACGATGCATTTGTAATTTGGTTCCACTGTAAAGTTTAACACCTGATCTTGAGCCTTTGTTTCTAATTTCAATGTAAAAACCATCTTTTAATTTAGTTGGTCTTGTTGCTGGTCTACCCATAAATATAATGTGAATTTTAAAAGTACTGCATAATAGTAAAAATTATTTCATCTCGCAAGTTTATTTTTTAACATTTAAGTTTTGAGCAAAAGGGATCATATAATCCAACACATCATTAGTTAATTCTCAGTTAACTAATTACTTAATTTAAAAGGCTTTTGGTATTTTTATATAAATAGAAAATATAATGACTAATACAATCCCTAAGGAAACACTTCCATTTTTAAAAAAGTTGTCAAAAAACAATAACAGAGATTGGTTTAATGATAATAAACCAGAATTTAAGGCTATTGAATCAAAAGTCAAAGAAGCTTACAATTATCTTGGAGAACTTATGAATGGTCATGACCAAATAGATAAGGTTAAGATTTTCAGAATCTATAGAGATGTAAGGTTTTCTAAAAATAAACTGCCTTACAAAACACATTTTGGCGGTTCGTTTCATAGAAAAAAACCGGAATTAAGAGGTGGTTACTATTTGCATATTCAACCAAATAATGAATCGTTTATCGCAACAGGTTTTTGGGAACCAAATAAAGATGACCTTTTTAGAATAAGAAAAGAATTTGAGATGGACGATAGTGAAATGCGAGAGATACTTGCAAATAAATCTTTTAAAAATACTTGGGGAGAATTTGTTGGTGACGAATTAAAGACGGCGCCAAAAGGATTTGACAAAGAGCATCCAGCAATTGATTTAATAAGGAAAAAACAATTCATTTTTACTAAAAAATATACGGATAAAGAAGTTATATCTGATGGTTTTCTAGACGATGTCAATGATGCCTTCAAAAAAATAAGACTATATTTTGATTACATGAGTGACGTTTTAACCACAAATTTAAACGGCGAATCTTTGCTTTAGACTGCCTTCAATACATCAGGCTTTATAAATAATTGAATACTGTTAATAAGACGACTTTTTACAATATTCATCATTCTTTTATTTAAGGCAGATGAATTTAACATATAAGTGCCATATTCATCAACAGTAAATTGACCTATGATCATTCCCTTGATAGAATTTCTAAATTTCATGTCTTTGTGTATAGCATTTTCTATATAGTCTAGTTGCTTTTGTAATGACAACTCGTAAAAGACATTTTTACGTTTTGAAATATAATTTTTAAATACAACCATAAGTAATTCGTGTTGCATTTTAATTATTGGTCTGAGTGTTTGGTTCTGAAACTTCTCGTCAGCACTCATGGTGTCGTAAATTTTAGCAGATGCAATAATAGGTCTTGAGGCGAGTAGGTCCTTTGTTCTATTGTCCATGGGAATTAGTTAAGATTAATTTGGAATTAAATTTAATTATTAACCTTAAGTATAAATTTGAAGCAAGAATATCTTGTTAACGGTGTTATTAACAATATCAAATTTTAATCATAATAATTAATCGGAATTGGCTACACTTAATTCATAAATCTCCAAATCAAAGTAAGTAACAGATGCCAAAATGTGGTCAAAAATATCGCCCATAATAAATTCATAATTCTTCCACCTAATGTCTGCACTAAATGCATAAACTTCCATAGGAATACCCTGAGGTGTTGGTTCTAATTGACGTACCATTAAAGTCATGTCTTTATTAATGGCAGAATGGTTTTCAATATAGGTTTGAAGATATTTTCTGAATACACCAAAATTAGTAAGGTTACGTCCGTTTATTAATACTGACTTATCAATATTATGCTCTGTATTATGTGTAGAGATAATATTTGAGGCATTTGTAAGGTATTGTGAAACCAGCTCAATCTTCTTTAGTTTTTCAATATCATTAGCAGTTAAGAATTTAATAGTTGACGTTTTAATAATGACCGAGCGTTTAATTCGTCTTCCACCTGAAGCCATCATACCACGCCAATTTTTAAAAGAATCAGAGATTAGCGCATAAGTTGGAATTGTCGTTATTGTTTTATCCCAATTTTGAACCTTAACGGTTGCTAGATTTATTTCTACTACATCTCCATCTGCACCATATTTCTCAAATGTAATCCAGTCACCAATACGTACCATATCATTTATGGAGACTTGTATACTAGCTACAAAACCGAGTATAGTATCTTTAAAAATTAATAGAATTACAGCAGAGGCAGTACCAAGTGTAAAGGCGAATTTCAAAAATGTAATACCAGTTAGAATAGAAAAGATTCCGAAAACACCTAAAATCCAAGCAAAAATCATAAAGACCTGTATGTAACTATCAATAGGCTTGTCTTTATATTTTGGTAGTGTTTTTAAGTAATCTTTTACCGAATTTAAAAAACTTCTTATTATCCGAAGTGTAAGCAATACAGCTATTACTTTTAAGGTCTTTTCTATTATATCCTCAGCAAATTCAAAATCGGTAAAAACCTGAGGGACAAACTCAATTAGAATGATAAGAGGAATTATATGAGCAATATTTCTAGGAAGCTTATTACTTATAAGAATATCATCAAAATTGGTCTTTGTTCGCTTTGCAATTCCTGAGGAAAATCGCCAAAGTAATCGTTTGGATATGAAATCGACAATAAAGGCAAGTATTAATAAAGCTACTAATAAACAAATCATGTTTAAGTATTGCGCTGCAGTTTCAGAAAACCCCTTTTCAATTAGCAAATCATATATGTAGTGTCTAATACTAAGCGTGTTCATTTCTCAAATATTTTTTGTCTATATAAAATGTTCCGAAAGGAATTATTGAGGCTATAAGAACTATAAACAAAGTTTTATTATTCCATTTTAAATCTGCACCAACCATTACTGCAAGTACAATGTAAGCCATAAAAAACAAACCATGTGGCATTCCTAACATTTTTACATATTGTGGGTCCTCAAAAAGATACTTAATGGGTACAGCAATAAATAATAAAATTATATAGGATAGACCTTCTAGTACTGCGGTAATTCTGAATAGTAGTGTCAGTTTTGTCATTAGAATATTTTGTACAAAAATACACGAGAATTATTTTTAAAATTATGATTTTAACAGCTTTTAAGAAAAAATATTAATACTAGAATTCTATTAATTATCTTTATCAAAATATAAATTAAAACTGAATTTTAAACAATATCGAATTACCCATGAAGAACCTATTTAATTTAATAGACAGCTCAATTTCATTAGTTTTTATAATTCTAGTTTTTTCGTTATCAGGATTAACTGCCCAAACTTATAGTGCCAATAATAGCTCTTTTGAAAGTACTTATAAAAGATCTGAATCTATTTTTACTAGTAACTCTTTTGAGTTTCATTCTTACATGGTTTTTAATGGATCTCAGCGTGAGAAAAATGCTAGTAAATTAGTTGTAAACAATAATAAAATTAGTGGACAATTATTGCCAATGGTATCTTCAAATGCTAGTGCCATAACATTTAAAGGCAAAAGAATAAAAAATTATAAAATACAATTGGATGATGAATTTCAAACTATCATCATAGTATTTGATACCCAAATAGAAGGTGCCAAGTATCATTTTACAATAAAAGCAATGCCTAACGGAAAGACATTTTTAGAAGTTAATTCAGAACTCCAGGAAAATGAATTAGAATATATTGGTAATATCTTAAGAATTTAATGCGTAAATGGAAAGAGAGGAATATATAATTCACATTATTGGTGCTGGTATTAGTGGTTTAATTGCAGCAAAGACGTTGGAAGAAAATGGATATAGGCCAATCATTATAGATGCTACTGATAGCGTAGGAGGTAGGGTAAAAACGGATATTGTAAATGGGTATCAATTAGACCATGGTTTTCAAGTTCTATTAGATGCCTATCCAAAAGCAAAAGAACATTTAGATTATAATGATTTAAATCTTCAGAAATTCTTACCAGGAGCGTCAATTTATTTTGGTAACAAAATCCAAACCATTGGTGATCCGTTGCGGAACTTAAGTTTGTTGTTTCCAACATTGTCAGCATCAATAGGTACTATAGGTGATAAACTAAAAATTTTAAAATTAAACAGACAGTTAAAAAAGAAATCTATTAATAAAATATTTCAGTCAAAATCTAAGACCACTTTAAACTATTTAAAAGATTATGGTTTCTCTAACAAGATTATTAAGGGCTTTTTTAAACCGTTCTTTTCAGGCATTTTTTTAGAATCAGAATTAAAGACGTCAAGCGTCATGTTTGAGTTTGTTTATAAAATGTTTGGTGAAGGCTCAGCAACTTTGCCAAAAGCCGGAATAGGAGCAATACCTAATCAAATTAAAAATAATTTGAAAAGCACCGAATTTAGGTTTAATACTAGTGTTAAATCTGTAAATGATGATAAGATAGTTTTAGATAATGGTGAAGAACTACCAACTCACTTTACAATTATCGCCACCTCTCCTAATCAATTTATATCAAATTTGAATGATCGAGAATTTCAATGGAAATCTTGCTATAACTTGTATTTTGAAGTCGATGAACGTTCCATTGAAAAACCTTTAATAGGACTAATTGCAGATGAGGATGCTCTTATAAATAACATATTCTATCATAATAGCATTGGTACAATAACAAAAGGGAAAAAAGAATTACTCTCAGTTACAGTGGTTAAAGACCATAGCTTAGATCAGAAGCAGTTAATTGAAAGAGTAGCGCATGATTTAAAATCATTTTGCAATATTCAAGTTTCAAAATGTATAAAGTGCTATCATATTAAGCAAGCATTGCCAGACTTAGACCAATTAAAGTATGAGATTTCACCAACTGAAACACAGCTAAAATCAAGTATCTATTTAGCAGGTGACTATTTATTAAACGGCTCATTGAATGCAGCAATGCTCTCAGGCGAACGCGCAGCTCAAGGCCTTATAATGAGCCTAGAGGACGGACTTGTTGTTGAAAACTTGTCCTCGGAGTATATTTAATTCTAAAAGAAACTGTACCTTTACAATAAGTTTATTGAAGGTACACCTCACGAGTAACATATTTCCAAGTTATTTTTCGGTATTTTAAGATGCACTGTTAAATTAATTGACCTGTATTTGTAATTGGTATTTTCTTAAGCGAGTAAAATATTAATTTAAAACATTACATGGGTAGATCACAACAGACATTTAGTAAAAGTGAAAAAGAAAAAAAGCGCTTAAAAAAGCGAGAAGACAAGCGCAAAAAAATGGAAGCGCGTAAACTTGCAAAAGAAGAAGGTGGTTCTTCAGGTATTCCACTTGCTTACGTAGATTATAATGGTAATCTCACAGATACGCCTCCAGATCCTACAATGAAGGTAAAGGTTAAGGCCGAAAATATTGAAATTGGTATCCCTAAAAAAGAAGAAGGTGATGAAGAAGAGTTTGACCCTATCAGAAAGGGTAAAGTTTCTTTTTATGACAGTTCAAAAGGATTTGGTTTTATCATAGATACTGAAACAAACGAAAAATACTTCACACACGTTAGTGGTATTATCGATGATATAATTGAAAATGACAAAGTCACTTTTGAATTAGAGAAGGGCCAAAGAGGAATGAATGCCGTTAGAGTAAAAAAATCTTAATTTTTATTCCAAAAACTCAGGACATCTTTTGAATCCAACAATTAAGACTATTAGTGAAAAATATCTTGTTGGCATGCAAGGCAGCATGCATCATGGAGAAATACAGAAGATTATTTCGTTGTGGAAGCAGTTTATGCCCAATAAGCATAAAATCACAAATACTGTAAATGAAGAACTTATAGCCCTTCAAAACTATGACGAATTCTATAACACCAAATTAGCCTATAATATTTGGGCATGCACAGAAGTATTAGATTTTAATGCTATTCCCGAAGGGTTAAGCAGTATAACTATTCCAAAAGGAGACTATGCTATATTCGTACTTAAGGGTATAGATGCTGGTGGCTTATATCGTCAAATAATGGGAGAATGGTTACCAGATTCAGGGTATGATATTGATAATAGGCCTCATTTTCAGGTTATGGGTTCTAAGTACATTAATGGAAGTTCAAAATCTGAAGAGGACTTTTATGTACCAATAAAACCAAAAAACTAACTGTATTTTTTCGAACTAAAGTTCTAAAATTAATTTCTGGCCAATTCTAAGGGTAGAATTTTTTCGAATTGAATTAGATTTACAAATAGAGGCAATTGTGATTTCGTTTCGTCTCGATATTCTAGATAAGGTGTCGCCTTGTCTTACTATATAAACCTTAGTTTGTTTAATCAAACTCTTACGAGCTTCTTCCTCTGTTTCGTACAACTTTAATTTGGCCAATCGTCTTGAGTTGTGATATCTGGCTCTTGTCCACTTTCGTGTTACCCATAGTTCATCAGAACGGATTTTATTTTCATCCGTAAATTCAAACAAATATTCTGGGTGAATATATTCGCCTTTAAAACTTGTAACAAGATGTAAGTGACTTCCTCTTGAGTTTCCGGTATTACCTCCCTTTCCTATATATTGCCCTTTAAAGACACTATCATTTGCTTTTACAGCAATATGTGATAAATGCGCATATGTAGTTTCTAAGCCGTTATAATGCCTAACTACAACTGTTTTACCATGACCTCGACTATATCTCGCGAATCTTACAATACCATCTAGAATAGTTACAACACTGTCACCAGTTATCAAGTCAATATCTATTCCCTTGTGAGGTCGTCCTCTGCGCCAACCATAACGTGATGTAACTACTTTATCCTTTAGGATAGGTGATGCATAAATTGAATCCTCAAAATTTATTTGAATCGGATAATCGGGAGTAACATCTTTGTATGGATTATATACTGTTGTATCCCAGTGATCACCTTTAATATCAATTTTTGGTTGAGCTTCTGTTATTGAATCTTTATTAACTAATGGTATTTCAACCTCATTCGTATTTGCGATTTTATTTAATGAAGCAATTGGAAGTTTTATTTTTAAGCTTCTGTGAGGTGGGCTTTCTTGAGATTGCACGCATAGCGTAACCACAAGACATATGAAACTTAAAAGGGAGTTTTTCATTTTTTCTTATTATCCTACAAACTGAACAAACGCAAAAATAAAACAATTATTGTTGTTCACAAATGGCTTTAACATCTCTTAAAATACAGTATTTTTGTGCCTTGTAAACCAAGTGTCAAATTCTATGTCCCAAGACAACCAAGCTGTTCAAGAGAAGAAAACCGATAAAGAACTATACAATTATCAGCAAGGTGCTATAAGTAAGATCTTTGAAAAATTTGATACTGCACCAGACGATTATCACCTGTTGTATCAATTACCAACAGGAGGTGGAAAGACGGTTATATTTTCTGAAATGGTACGTCAATACCTTAAAAATCATGATAAAAAGGTATTGGTAATGACACATCGTATAGAGTTGTGTAATCAAACTTCAAAAATGCTAACAAGCTTTGGTGTAACTAATAAAGTAGTAAGTAGTAAAGCCAATTTAGATGACCAGGCCGATTATTCTTGTTTTGTTGCAATGGTAGAAACGTTGAATAACCGATTGAACGATGACAAACTTGATATATCAGACATTGGATTGGTAATCATTGATGAGGCACATTATAATTCCTTTACCAAGCTCTTTAAATTCTTTGAAAACTCTTTTATTCTTGGTGTAACTGCTACACCATTAAGTTCTAACAAGGAACTACCAATGAAGGATAACTACAATGAACTTATTGCTGGAGAAACTATTGAAAACCTAATTGAAAATGAGTTCTTGGCAACGGCAGAAACTTATGCCTACGATATGGGTTTAACGTCGCTAGAGGTAGGTTCTAATGGTGATTATACAGTTAAGTCTTCAGAGGATTTATATACCAGTGTGGCGATGCTACAAAAAACAGTAGATGCCTACAAAAAGCATTCATTAGGGAAGAAGACACTTATTTTTAACAATGGTATCAATACATCTATAAGCGTCTATTATGCCTTTAGACAAGAAGGTTTGCCAATAATGCACTTAGATAATACAGCTACCAAAAAACAAAGGAAGGAAATCTTAGATTGGTTCCATGTTACACCAGATGCCATATTAACCTCAGTAAGTATACTTACAACAGGTTTTGATGAACCAACAATCGATACTATTATTCTTAATAGAGCAACAAAATCGTTGACATTGTACTACCAAATGGTTGGTCGTGGCTCAAGGATTTTAAATAACAAATCTAAGTTTACCATTTTAGACTTGGGCAACAACCTATACCGTTTCGGACCTTGGGGAGCAGACCTAGACTGGCAATTGATATTTAAATCTCCAAATTGGTATGCAGACCGAATTAAGAGTGATGAAGCCATTGAGGCTAATTTTAAGCACGAGTTGGCAGATGAGATAAAGGATGAATTTTCAAAATCTGAAGACACGTATTTTGATATAAGACAATGTTGTAAAGATGCTGTTGATGCTGGTGAATCGTCCAAAGTAGTGTTAGAACGTTCTATAGAACATCATGCAAAAATCTGTATTGAAAATAGCGAAGATGTTTATGATGCTCTAGCTTTAGCGAAGCTTTTAAAGGATGATGTAAACCAAAGAATTGAGATTTATGCTAAATGTATCAGTAAGAGCACGCACAATTTCTTAAAATGGTTAAAGGACGATTACCAAAAGAAATTAAACTCTTATTTACGAGCCAACTTCGATGAGAAGTTCGAAGAAATTCATGGTTATCCACCTGAAGACTAATCAGGTTACATAAAATAACAATCATAGTATAAATAGGTAATTAGCATGGTGTCATTTTCAGAATTAGGAATAAATAAGGCCTATATTAAAGGGCTTAAGGAACTTAATATTATAAATCCAACAGAGATTCAGGAAACGGTAATACCTATTCTTTTGGGATCTCCAACTGATCTCGTGGGTTTAGCACAAACAGGAACAGGTAAAACCGCCGCCTTTGGCTTGCCACTCTTAAATTCTATAGACACAAGCAGTGATGATGTTCAAGGACTTATCATAGCGCCTACAAGAGAGCTTGTACAACAGATACAAAAACAATTGTTTAGGTATACAAAGTATATAGGCGAAAAGATTTTTGCAGAAGGCGTCTATGGAGGTGAGAAAATGGATAGACAAATTAGAGCCTTAGCAAGAACCACTCATATTGTTGTTGCCACTCCTGGTCGATTATTAGATTTAGTGGAGCGAGGAGCGGTAGATATCTCAAATGTTAAGATATTAGTATTAGATGAAGCTGATGAAATGCTAAGTATGGGATTTAAAGAGGATTTAAATAAAATCCTTAAATACAATACCAAAAAACGAAATACATGGTTGTTTTCTGCAACCATGCCTGAAGAGATTAAACGTATCATTAAGAATTACATGGCGCCAGATGCTGTGAGAATTGAGGTAAATAAGAATGCTTTGGTAAACGAAAACATCTCTCATCATTATATTCAGACCAATATTAAAGATAAACTGAATATGATTATGCGCATTTTAGATAAACGACAGGACGAAAGAGGCATCATTTTTTGTAGAACAAAAGCAGGTACAAGAACATTAGCACAGCAATTACAACATGAAGGATTCGCCGTTGGGGCATTAGAAGGAGATATGCAACAAAAGGAACGCGATAAGGTAATGCGCGCATTTAAGAATGAAAGTTTGCAAGTCTTAGTTTCTACAGATGTATCCGCAAGAGGTATTGATGTCAATAACTTGGCATTTGTTTTGCACCATCAATTACCAGAGCATTTAGACTATTATACACATAGAAGTGGTAGAACAGCCAGAGCTGGTAAAACAGGACAGTCTATTGCCTTGATTATACCTGGTGAAATGCAAAAGGTTATAGATTTACAAAGTGCCTTAGGTATTACTTTTAGAGAGATAACCATGTAATAAAATTGTGGCATCGTTGTTGGTTACTATATAATAATTATTAAAAATTAAATATAATATTATGAGTACAGGAACAGTAAAATTCTTCAATGACACTAAAGGTTTTGGTTTTATCACTGAAGAAGGTTCAAACAAAGACCATTTTGTTCACATTTCAGGATTGGTTGACGAGATTCGCGAAGGCGATACCGTAGAATTCGATCTAACAGAAGGTAAAAAGGGATTAAATGCAGTAAACGTAAAAGTTATCTAATATATCGCTTAACAAAGATTATAAAGCCCATCATTTTGTGATGGGCTTTTTTTTATGTTTAATTAAATAATTTTTTGTAATAGCCAATACTTATAGAATTATACCAATTAGGATATCAGAAAAATATTACGTAGATTTCGATTACTAAATCTTATCAGGCTTACCTAATTTACTGTTATCCCTAATTTACTACCTATTATAATGGCTCAGTTTGGCCTTATTGAGACCTTATTCATGTTGTGTTTATAAACGTACCAATTGAATTAGATATAAGTAAGTTAAATGGAAATAAGTGTGTCTAGAGTCCAAGACGTAATTACTGAAGAAGACCTTTCCTATGTTCTAAAGAATCCATGGAAATTTACATATTATGAATGGAAGCTTCACAATATACATAATGAGAAAACTGCGTTGGAATATTTATTAGAACAAGTCGAATTAACTCGAAATGGAGGATATTCAAAAATTTGGAAGACTAAAGATGATTTGGCTTTGGCTATTCTAGGAGCACACATAGTAAGTGATATAAAACTAGAAGGTTTTTTTATTGCAAGTAAACACATGGAAGAGGATAAGAATTCCTTAAAAGTTAGTTTTGAAATGCGAGAGGTCCTATTAGAGCAATCCTATAATTATAAAGGCTATACGCTTGGGCTATATTCTGAATCTAAAGAAACAGATAAACAAATGTCTTGGTTGCGTTTTCTTGGATTTAATTATGTGCCAGATGGCAACAGAGGAAAAACTCGTTATTTCGAATTTCAATCAAAGGTATGACATTAAATACATACGTAATTTAGTAATTAATCAATATAAAGTTTAACTTAAAACACACTAATTATGGGAGGAAAACCAGCCGACACAGTTATTACGCTAACTGTTGACACAGACAAAATTCAACCAAACAAACAAAGCATTATTGACAATGTAGTTTTTACAGACAACCAAGGTGACCCAGATGAAACTAAAGGCAGACCAGATTTATATGTATCTACTGTAAACAAAGGCGCAACCTGCACATGGCAAGGCGCTGCAAAAAATAAAAGAGATACAGTAAATATTACCGAAGTATCCAAAAAGTCTGAAGGTGGTGGTGCCGATATTTTAGCAGAAATTACTTTGGGAGATCCAATTGCTGATCCCAATGTAACCTCTAAAGTTAGAAGCGATGCTATTTCAGGAGAAGAGTGTTATAATGTCACTTTCATTATTAATAAAAATCCAAGTCCTACTTATACAGTAGATCCAAGAATTAAAATGAATCCAAAGTAGAAATCATGTTATCATACAGAAAAGCCTATTGTTATTTAATAGGCTTATTCTTTTTTATATTCTCACTTAGTTTTGGCCAAAGTCAAAAGATCGCTGATAGTTTGGCTAAAAGTTATAAAAATAATAATCTCTTTGGTATCAAAAAATTAGAATTACTAAGAGAGCTAGCATTTAATGAATTGAATAATCCCGAATTGGCACTAAAATATGCTGATGAATTGATTGAATTGGCGAAACTAGAAAACAACAATAAATATTTACACAGTGGTTATCTTCAAAAAGGATATTATTATTTCAATAATGGAGACATTGAATTAGCACTAGAAGCATTTTTCAAAAGCGCAGAATCAGCAAAAAAGGCTGAATTTATTGAAGGACAAGGAGTGGTATATGCCGTGATAGCAGATTCTTATGTTGTTAACGAGAACTTTGAAACTGCAGATAACTACTATAATCAAGCACTTACCCTAATTGAAAAGACAAATGATTCTATTCATTTAGCCTCTATATTGTTGAATGCTGGAGATGCCCATTTTAATAATGGGAAATATGACGCGGCTCTAATAAATTTTGAAAAATCAGGATTAATATTCGAAAAGATCAACTATTTGGCTGGCATAGCCTATAATAAAGGTAATATTGGGATGGTTTATGCCGAACAAGGGAGAGATGAATTAGCAGAATCTAATATAAATGAAGCTATTGAAATTCTGGAGGAGCAAGAAGATTATTATCCAATTTCTATTTATCTGACGTATATGTCAGATATATATTTAAGAAAGAAGGATTTCAATACTGCATTGGCCTATTTAGAGAAAAGCCTAAATTTAGCTAAGCAGTATGGTCTTAAAGATCAAATAAGTGATGCCAATTTAAAGCTTTCAGAATTTCATGAAGGCAAAGGCGATCTTGCATCTGCCTATCCATTTTATAAGAAACATATAGAATACCGTGACCTTGTGATCAACCTGCAATCAGTACAGGAAGCTTATGATATGCGTACTGATTTTGAAGTATCTAAAGAGCAAGCTATAGCTAAGGAAAAACAAAAAACACAGCGTATCATTATTTGGTCAACTATTGGTGTTCTTTTTCTTACTTCATTGTTGGCATATGGCTTATTTAAACGCCACAAATTTGTAAAAGCGACCAATAAAATCATCGCTGCAGAAAAAGAGCGATCTGATAAATTACTACTAAATATTCTACCAGAAGAAACAGCTCAAGAACTTAAGGATAAGGGTAGAGTAGAAGCAAAAAAGTTTCCTTCGGTTACTGTTTTATTTACAGACTTTAAAGGCTTTACCAAGTATGCAGAAGGCCTATCACCAGAAGAATTGGTAAAAACAATAGATTATTATTTTACTGAATTTGATTTGATAATGGAACGCCATGGATTGGAAAAAATCAAAACTATAGGCGATGCCTACATGGCAGTTGGTGGACTTAGCTTCGATAATGTAGATCAAGCTAAAGAAATGATAGCAGCCGCAAAAGAAATGAACGATTTTGTTATTAAAGCCAAGGAAGATGTGCATACTTCTGCTACCTTTGATATTAGAATAGGTATTAATACAGGTCCTGTAGTTGCAGGTGTAGTTGGTAAAAAGAAATTTGCTTACGATATTTGGGGTGATACCGTTAATGTTGCTGCTCGGATGGAAAGCAGTTCAGAACCTGGACGCATAAATATCTCTGAGTACACTTACGAAAGGGTTAAATCTGAGTTTGATTGTACTTATAGAGGTGAACTAGAAGTAAAAAATAGAGGACATTTAAAGATGTATTTTGTAAATAGTTAATTTTAGAACATGGCTCAAGATCCAAACAATTATTGGGAACAATTAGAACGTCTAGAAAAGCTTATTAAAAACTCAGAGTTAAAGGCTGGTGTGGTGTTTTCCTTTCACAGTTTAATATTAGGCTTGTTTATAGATCGTTTAGATGAGTTTAAGGATGTATTAGCAGCAGATATCTTTCTATTGATTGTTACCATATGTTGGATAGTTCTGGTCTCAGTTTCTGTTTTTTACTGTTTTAGATGTTTTAAACCAGCTATGGAAATGGACTACGACCGCAACGTCTTTTTTTTCAAAGATGTTATTCATCGCTTTGAGAACGTAGAGGATTTTGCAAAGGAAATCATTAAAGTTTGTGGCTCTAAGGATGAGCTATATCAAAGTCTTGCAGAACAAATCCATGCAGAAAGTAAAATAATAGACGCAAAATTCAAAAATGTACAAAGGTCTATTCTGTTCTTCACTATTAGCGTGCTTTTTGTGTTTATTTTCGCCTTTTATATGGCTATTTTTGTAAAGTAGAGCATACATATAGAGTTATAGGGTAATAAAAAAACCGATTATAAAATCGGTTTTAATGGTTGAATTAATAACTAACTTAAATTTGCTTTACGCTGACCTTTGTTTTGTATCTACATTTTGCTTTAGGTGCAATAAACCTGCAACAATAGCATCAAGTTCATGTTCTAGGAATCGAGGGTTTCTTTTACTAAATCCTTTAATTTTATTTGCATAGAGTTCTATACCACCATGTTTAATGCATACACTATAAATATCACTGTCTGCATCTAGGTTAATGGAAGTTCTGTAATCGCTGAATGTTAGTAACCAGTAGCAAAGACTATTAATCTGGTTAAATAAAGAGAAATTTGTGTCCATAATAATCAAGTTTAATAAAATAGATCGTGGGGCAATCTGAGAACTAAATTAAATAGGGAAGTTGCTAAGTCTAATATTTTTTGATGAACTCTCAATTATGTCCGATTAAAAACACATTATTTTTTCATTTCTCGATAAACGGTACGATTTAAGTTGATTTTACGAAAAATTGAAGTTGATTTTTCAACTAAATTGAAGCGAAAAATTATAATTTTCTTTTGACTTAGTTTTTATAAAAAGACCTATATTTATTTGCCTTCAAATATACTATAGCATAAAATCACTTGAAATAGTAAAAATATTGATTACTAAATAGTTATGGCATTAATTTATTGTAACTAAAACTATAAACCAACAATCAGATTTCTATAACATGAAAAATTTCTCAATAGTTGTGTTAAGTATTCTACTTAGCTTCAGCTCAATTTGTGATGCCCAAAAAAAATCAAAAAAGAATAGTACAACAAGTTCTCAATTAGATGAAATAAAGCTTTCAGGACTTAAATGGCGTAATGTTGGTCCTGCATTAACTTCAGGGCGTATTTCAGATTTTGCATTTAATCCTAATAATCCTTTTGAATATTATGTTGCAACATCCTCTGGTGGTGTATGGAAAACAATTAATTCTGGCGTTACTTATAAACCAATTTTTGATTCTCAAGGATCATATTCTATTGGTTGCGTTACCATAGACCCAAATAATTCTAATGTGATTTGGGTTGGTACTGGTGAGAATAACAATCAACGTTCTGTAGCCTATGGAGATGGAGTCTATAAATCTATAGATGGTGGCCAATCATGGAAGCATATGGGACTAAAAAATTCAGAGCATATTGGAAAGATTATAGTACATCCAGATAATTCAGATATAGTTTATGTTGCAGCTATTGGCCCATTATGGAATAAAGGTGGTGATAGAGGTCTATATATGAGTAATGATGGTGGCGACACTTGGACTTCAATAATTAAAGTAGATGAGCATACAGGTGTAAATGACGTGGTTATGGATCCAAGAGATTCAAACATACTTTATGCTTCAACACTGCAAAGACGACGCCATGTTTTTACCTATGTAGGAGGCGGACCTGGTTCTGCAATGCATAAAAGTGTTGATGGAGGTAAAACTTGGACAAAGATTAATAAAGGATTGCCAAATGAAGAATTAGGACGTATCGGTTTGGCTATTTCACCAGCAAACCCAGAGATTATTTATGCAATTGTTGAGGCTGCAAATAGAAAAGGTGGGTTTTACGCTTCAACCAATAGAGGCGCAAGTTGGGAAAAGCGCAGTTCGCATGTAACAAGTGGTAATTATTATCAAGAAATAATTGCTGATCCTGTAGACGAACATACAGTTTATTCTATGGATACTTGGATGTCTGTAACTCATGATGGCGGAAAAACCTTTAATATGGTTGGTGAAGACACAAAACATGTGGATAACCATTGTATGTGGATTAACCCAAATAATAATAAGCATTGGTTAGTAGGCTGTGATGGAGGAATATATGAAACCTTCGATGCTGCAAAGACTTGGGACTTTAAGAAGAATTTACCCGTAACACAGTTTTATAAGGTTGCAGTAGACAATGATTATCCATTTTACAATATATATGGAGGTACACAAGATAATTTTAGTTTAGGAGGCCCATCTAGAGTTCTAACCAACCATGGCATTAGGAATTCAGAGTGGTTTATTACCAATGGAGGTGATGGCTTTGAATCACAGATAGATCCAAATAACCCAAACATTGTTTATGCACAATCACAATATGGTGGTTTGGTTCGTTTTGACAAGAAAAGTGGTGAAACCGTTGGTATTAAGCCAAAAGCCAGAAAGGGTGAAAACGCATACAGGTTTAATTGGGATGCACCATTAGTAGTTAGTAGACATGTTGCCGGAAGATTATATTTTTCTGCGGAAAAAGTATTTAGATCAGATGACTATGGAAATAGTTGGGAAGTAATTAGCGATGATCTTTCACAGCAAATTAATAGAAATAGCCTCAAGGTATATGATCGTGTTGTAAGTATTGATGCTGTTATGAAAAATGGTTCTACTTCACTTTATGGAAGTATTGTGGCATTTTCAGAGTCGCCTCTGAACAAAAATTTATTAGCAGCTGGTACAGACGATGGACTCATTCATATCTCTGAAGATGGTGGTCAGAATTGGAGAAAAATATCCAATATTTCAGGAGCTCCGAATCAATCTTATGTAAATAGTGTTTATCTCTCTAAGCATAATGAAGACGTTATTTATGCTGCTTTTAACCATCATAAATATGGTGATTTTAAACCTTATGTTTTTAAATCATCAAATAAAGGTCAAACATGGTCAGCTATACAATCTAACTTGCCAGAACGCGGTAGTGTCTATGCAATAGAAGAAGACCATGTGGATGAAAATTTAATATTTACAGGTACAGAATTTGGGGTATTCTTTTCTCCAAATCAAGGACAAAACTGGAAACAACTCAAAAATGGTTTGCCAACGATTGCTGTAAGAGACATTGCAATACAGGAACGTGAAAATGACTTGGTTCTCGGCACTTTTGGTCGTGGATTTTACGTAATGGATGATTATTCAATATTAAGAGAAGTTGAAAATTCAAAGCCAGCAGATGGAGCTAAAATTTATCCTATCAGAACTGCCCTAATGTGGGAGCAAAGTAGTCCTTTGGGATTGCCAGGTAAATCATTTCAAGGTGATAATTTTTATACGGCAGAAAACTTAGGTCCAGAAGCGATAATAACCTATTACTATAATTCTGATTTCAAATCTCTTAAAGACAAACGTCAAGAAACTGAAAAGGAACTAATAAAATCCAATAAAGACACGCCATATCCAAGTTATAATGCATTAAAAGCAGAGAATAAAGAATCTAAGGATGAACTGGTATTTACCATAAAAGATGCTAATGGAACTGTGGTTAAGAAAGAATTTAAACTAGCCAAGAAAGGTTTTCAACGGTTTCACTGGAATTTGAGATACACGCTTCAAAATCCAATAAACCTTAATAAGCCTGGATTTTACAATCCTTTTGGAGGAAGAGATGAAGGCACTTTGGTGGCACCAGGCAATTATACTATAGAAATGGGTATGTTAAAAGATGGTGACTTAACACCACTTACAGGGCCAGTTAGTTTTGAAGTAAAGGCACTTGACAATGCTGAAATGCCAGCAGATAATAGAGCAGAAAAAGTGGCTTTCCAAAAGGCTTTAGCAAGACTACAAGCAGATTTGGGTATTGCACAAAATTTGATGTCAGAATCTAGAAATAAACTTAAGTATATAAAAGCTGCTATTAAACGTTCAGAACAACCTCTAGGGAATCTTGCTTCTAGCGTTAAAGCTATTGAAGATGAATTAAATGACATTCAAATAGCAATGTATGGTGACCCTGTGAAGCGTCGATTAGATATGGATCAGCCACCATCACCAGCAAGCAGATTAGGTTCAATTGGTTACGAACAAAAATACTCTACTGCAACACCGACTAAAACACATCGCGATAGTTATGAAATTGCAAAAGAGGAGGTAAATTCAGTAAAGTCTAAAATGGAACGTATTTTTAATAAGGACCTCAAGAATTTAGAACAAAAACTAATTGATTCTGGTGCGCCTTACACACCAGGACGTGGCTACGAAAACAAAAATTAAACTGAATAATTATATGAGAATTTTAATAATGTTAGGGTTGTTATTCTTTACACTGAATATAACAGCTCAGAAAAAAGTATTGCAACATGAGGATAAGGCCTTATGGAATCGTGTTAGAAATGTGGAGATTTCTAATTCAGGTGATTATATGCTCTATAATCTTGGACCTGAGGAAAAGGATCAGACGCTTCATGTGCAACATATAGACGGTAGAAAAATACTGACCTATGAGCGCAGTAAAGGCGGACAATTTTCATATGATTCCAAACATGTAGCGTTTGCCGTTAATGCCTTTAAGGATAGTATTAAAGAAATGAAGCGCAAAAAGGTAAAGAAGAAAGATTTGCCAAAGGATTCCTTGATAATTTATGACATTAATAATCAGTCACTTCAAAAGATTCCAAATGTAAAATCGTATAAAATGCCCGAAAAGTGGTCTGGTATAATTGCGTATATGTTAGAAGCACCAAAACCTGCCAAAAAAGATACTTCAAAATCAAAAGAGAAAGATACAACCAAGGTGAAAAAGAAATTAAAAAAAGTATCTAAGGACAACGGTTTTCATGTCGTAATTCGAAACTTAGAAACAGGAGTTGAAGATACACTGAAGTACGTTCACCATTATGCGATGGCCAAAGAAGGACGTCACCTGGTTTATGCAACTTCAGGAATAATAGATAGTATCGGTGGTGGAGTTTATCATTATGACGTAGATAAAGCGTCAAAAACGCTATTATTGGCTAGTCATCACAAAACAAAGTATCCTCAATTAGGCATTTCAGAATCTGGTAAACGCATTGGTTTTGTTGTTGATACAGATTCTACTAAAAGCTTAATAAAAAAACCAAAGCTATATGCTTGGAATTTAGGAGATACATCTGCCAATCTGATTTTAAATTCTGAGAATAATGGAACAAGTATGTTAGTGTCTAGCGATGAGACTTTAAGATTTTCTAAAAATGAAGATCGCTTATTTTTTGGGTTAAGAACAACACCTATTGTTCAAGATACTACCTTGTTAGATGAGGAAATAGTAAATGTAGAAGTTTGGACCTATGATGAGCCAAGATTGTATACGGTACAAGAATTAGATGTAAAAGACGATAAGAAAAAAGCGTATTTGAGCTTATTTGATTTTACTGAAAATAAAATGATTCAGATTGCTGATGCTACATATGATTTAGCACGTTATAGTGACGAAGGTAATGGCGCCTATGCAGTAATAGGAAACGAGACACCATATCAACTTCAAAGCCAATGGACTGCTCAATTACCAGGTGATGTACAACGTGTTGACTTAAAAACTGGTGAACGTAAGGAGCTAGCTACCAAAGTTTATGGAGTTTCATCAATTAGTCCGAAGGGAAATTACCTATATGGTTACAGTCGTAAGGACAGTACATGGTTTACATATAACCTTAAGACTTTAAAATATACAGCCTTAACCAAAGGACGTCAATTTTATAACGAATTGCATGATTATCCAGATGATCCTTACAGTTATGGTTCTGCTGGCTGGACAGATAATGATGCTAAATTTCTAATTTACGATCGTTTTGATATCTGGGCTTTTAATCCAGACACAGGTGCATCAGAGAATCTAACGAATGGAAGAGCGTCTAAAATGCGTTATCGCTATGTAAAGCTAGATGATGAAGAACGTTCAATTCCTTCAAGCAAAAGTTGGATGTTAAGTACATTTAATGAGGATAATAAATATGGTGGTGCAGCGAGTTATGATCCTAAACGAAAATCATTGAACCAGTTAGTAGAAGGTCCATATTCTTATGGCCAATTTACCATGGCGCAAAACGATAAAAAGAATCGACTTGTGTTCACGAGACAATCCTTTACAGAATTCCCAAATTTTTGGTCTACTAATACAAGCTTTAAATCTCCGAAGCAAATAACAGATGCCAATCCTCAGCAGAAGGACTATAACTGGGGAACTGCTGAAATGGTAGAGTGGGTGTCTTTAGATGGAAAACCATTGAAAGGAATGCTTATTAAGCCAGAAAATTTCGATCCTAACAAGAAATACCCAATGATTGTAAACTTCTACGAAAAGAGTTCACAAGGATTATATCGCCACCGTTCACCAAGTTATGGTCGCAGTACTATAAATTATCCATTTTATGCAAGTAGAGGATATGTAATTTTTAATCCAGATGTATACTACAGAGACGGTTATCCAGGAGAAAGTGCTTTTAACTGTGTTATCCCAGGAGTTACAATGCTTATTGAAAAAGGTTTTATCGATAAGGATAATATTGGTGTGCAAGGCCATAGTTGGGGAGGTTATCAAATCGCGTATTTGGTTACCAAAACAGATATTTTTAAAGCTGCTGAATCTGGTGCTCCTGTACCAAATATGATTAGTGCCTACGGTGGAATCCGTTGGTGGACAGGTCTAAGTCGTCAGTTTCAATACGAACACACACAAAGTAGGATAGGAGGTACACCTTGGGAATATCCACAACGCTATATTGAAAATTCACCAATTTTTAATATAGATAAGATTAATACGCCTTTGTTAATAATGCACAATGATGCTGATGGTCATGTACCATGGTATCAAGGTATTGAGTTTTTTGTGAGTCTAAGGCGTTTAGGTAAACCATCTTGGTTCTTAAATTATAACGACGAACCACACTGGCCATTAAAAATGCAAAACCGTGAGGATTTTAATATTAGAATGGCGCAATTCTTTGATCATTATTTAAAAGGAGAACCAGTACCAGTTTGGATGGATCGTGGCGTTCCTGCAATTGAAAAAGGAATTAATCAAGGCTATGACTATGTTGAAGATGATAAGAATTAGTTTTAAAAGTTCATAACTAAAAAAACCCTAAGCTATATAAGATAGCTTAGGGTTTAAACCCCATAGAATTAGTATTCTTAGGAAAATAATTTAAACTAATTAAGACTAGGAACTACTTCCAATTGCTTTCTAATTGCCATCATATCGGCAAATAACCAGCTTTTGCTAATTTTCTCATCCGTAACCTTATAGATAATAGCAAATGGGAACTCAACCGTTTTATTGGTAGGAGCTATACCCATTAATTCACCCTTATGAACGCCTCTAAAACGTCCTCTAACAGCTATTTTTTCATCTTCACAAACGTAATCATCTGCAAAAAGCTCATACTTTGGAAATGCAGCTTCAAAAAAAGCTATATGCCCCAATAGTTCAGGATCACTAACATACATATTGCTAAGCTCCGGTGTTTTAGCTTTACCGCTAATAGCTTCCCAATAGTCTTCAACAAATTTTTTGTTAACAATAGTTACCATAATTCTGTAATAATAGATTAATAATTTATTTAACTAACCATCGAAGATTAGTGGGCATGAAATAACTAAACACATTTAAATGCTGAAATGATTTTGGTCAGTTTAAGAGTTATAAACCTATGATTGTTAATAACTTATAGGTGAAACGGCAAAACCCTAAGTACACTGAACATACCTAGGGTTTACCAACTAACTAAATAAATAACTAGCTGAACTGATTAATAGCCAACTATTATTATATCGTTATAATATTTAAATGTCATCAGTTTTTTAGAACAAACTGTAACATTTATCAATTCTAATGGTCTATTTATAATATAAACTGGTAACTAACTGTACTAGAATTCTTATATTTTGGTATGAAAATAACAATCAATCAAGAATCAATCTTATGAAACCACCAATCAATCAATCGCTGTATGTGCTGTTTTTTGTAATAGCATCATTATTAACTTTACCAATCCTAGCACAAAACGCCACAACTACTAAAGAATGGCAGGAAGATCTACGATTTCTTCAAAACACGGTTAACAAACAATATCCCTTCTTATTTAAAAAAGTATCGTCTGAAACTTTTAATGCCGAAGTCGATAAATTTCATGAAGCCATACCCAATATGGCACAACATGAAATCCTAGTGGGATTTGAAAGAATCGTTTCCTTATTTAAATATGGGCATACCAGAGTAGGATCTAGAGAAGGTGTAATAGACTATCATAAATTACCGGTAAATCTCTATTATTTTAAAGATGGTGTCTATATAGAGGGTGTACATCAATCTCACGAAACAATATTAGGAGCAAAGTTATTAAAGATTGAAGGTGTACCTGTAGAGGAGGCATTAAGGCTTATTAAACCTTCATTTCCTTCTGAGAACGATCAATGGTTTAAAACTTATGGTACAGGATATTTAGCACTTCCTGAGGTTTTACATGCACAAGGCGTTATGAAATCCCTTAAACAAACCATTACCTATACAGTGGAAAAGGATGGAAAAACCTTTGATTATGATTTAATGTCTTTTACTCCAGAAAGTGGTCGAACGAATTACGGTTATATGAAACAAGAAGGTGAGTGGTTAAGTTCAAGAAATCAAGAGGTTACACCACTGTACCTAAAGCATTTAAATAAAATGTATTATTACGAATATTTGCCTGAGGAAAAGGCTGTTTATGTACGTCATAGTCAGATTCAAGATGATCCTTCAGAGGATATACCAACGTTCTACGCAAAGCTTTTTGATTTTATTGAAAACAATGATGTGGAGAAGTTAATTTTAGACGTTAGACTAAATGGAGGAGGAAATAATTATAAGAACAAACCTATAGTTACTGGAATCATAAAATCCGAAAAGATCAATAAACCTGGACATCTGTTTGTTATTATTGGTAGACGCACGTTTTCAGCCTGTCAGAATCTTATAAATGAACTCGATAATTACACCAATGTGGTCTTTGTAGGTGAACCTAGTGGCGAGAATATCAATTTTTATGGGGATAACAGACGTGTTATGTTGCCAAAGAGTAAACTACCAGTATATTTATCATTTGCATGGTGGCAAGACAAGCCACAATGGGAAAATGCAGATTGGACGGCTCCTCATGCGCCTGTAGAGATGAACTTTGCGGAATATAGCACCAATCAAGATCCGGTATTACAAAAGGCATTAGATTTTAACACGGAAGGCTTTGTATTAGACCCAATGGGGCATTTAACGGATTTGTTCTTGTCTGGTCAAATGGAACGTGTAAAGCAAGACGCGATGGCCATGATGCAAGACGAACGATATGCATTTGTAGATTTTGAGGACCAATTTAATCGTGCTGCTTATAACATGATTGGTAGTGAACAAAACCAAGGTGCCATTTTCATATTACAACTCACAACACAAGCGTACCCAAAGTCTGTGTTATCATGGAAGAACTTTGGTGACGCCTTAAGATATGAGATGAATTATGAGCAAGCCAAAGCATGCTACAATAAAGTTATAGAATTGGCACCAGACAGTCCAGAAGCTAAAAGTGCCAAGAAAGCACTTGATAAAATGGAAAAAGGATAATTAGTTATCTATTTAAATTACACTGAAAACAACAAAGCCATAAGCAAAGATGCGCAGCATGCGTAACGAACCATAATACACAACGCTTTTAAAAGGGTATTTAATGATTCCTGCAGTCATACATGATACTGCGAACGGGACTGGTAATATAGCGCCTATAACGATTAATATACCACCCCATTTTTTAGAGTTTCTCAGTTGTTTTGCCATTTTAACCTCTAAATAGTTATGAACAGAAGGCATAGAGGTAATAAATTTACCTAACCAATAGGCCATTAATCCACCAGAATAAGACAATAAAGCCAAAATGCTTAAAAACATCCATGGTCGAGGCATATTACCAGACCAGGCGATAAATATCTCAGGAGGTACAAGACCAAGTATAGTTTCTGATACAAAGAAAAAACCTAATACACCATAAACTGGTAAAAGTTCTGTTACACGTGCTAAAGTTTCATTGACATCAATAAATTGATTCGCAGTAACAACTGCCGCAATAAAACCGACAATATATGGAAAGGCATTTTTTAAGGCAATCCATACAAAATCATAAAATCCGGTGTAAGAATAGTATTGATGAAGTAATTGAATTCGGGTTTTATCCGAATGTGATCGGTTGTGTGTAGGTTTCATTTAGGTTAAGTTTTTTTGAGTCTGCGAGGGGAAATGAGGGTGATCAAATATAGGTATTGAATCAGAAAATGACTCTAATTCTAAAATTTTTCGATGAATTACATATTATTGGGATAGACCTTATGAATAATGTAGTCCTTAATTTATGGATAACAATAGTTTTATATAATTATGATGCATAATCTATATCCTAAATGTATTATCGGTTAATCTCCTTTATTGAAAGAACTTATCATCTGTTTTTTCAATCTTTGAAATCTTATAAAAATAGGTAGTAGTATTATAGGTATATACCAGGACTGCCTCATCATCAGCTAATTTAAAAGGAATTGTAGCTTCAGGGTTTTCTTGCTTTGTCACACCATCTGGTGCTACTATTTTTGTCCTAGGATTATTAATTCGTCCTATAATAAAAGTTTTACCTTCCTCATTATAGCTATCTATTATGCCTTTTTTAGATTGAAAGTAAATGGAATCAAATGTTACCTGCTTTGCTGTTCTGTAGTGTATCCTAACATTGATGCCACTTACACCTGGTTGTCCGCCTGCCCAATTGTTATAAGATGCTTCTATAACCTCAAAGGGTGGATTTTTCTGAAACTCTGCAGATTTACATGATATGGCAAACATAACGCTACAAAATAAAACAAGTATGTGTTTCATATTTTATTGGGCTTTAACAATTCGTTTAGAAGAAAATATATTAAAACAAGAAACAAGGGGCAGTTGTTTCTTGTTCTAAAAATACTATTTAATCACAATCTTCTGTGATGCTTTTCTATTATCTTCTGTATTGATATTGACAATATATGTGCCAGATGCTATGTTTAATGAAAGGTCTTGATTGGAGTTTTCATTAAAATTCAACTCTGAACTAAAGACTTTCTTACCTGAAATATCATAAATTGACAACATTGATTTACCTAGATCTTTACCTAAAATTCTAATATTACCATCAGACAAGGTCGGTGTAATGGCAAACAGTTCTTGCGATGATTCATCAATTGATAACTGATTTGTAAACGTGGACGTATATAAACCTCTTCCGTGTGTTGATGCCAAAATTGTATTGTCTACAGTTCTTAAATCTAAATCTAATACCAAAACATCGCTCATACCATTATACGATTGTACCCATTGTACACCAGTAGAGGTGTAGTCGCTTGTGCGCCAAACACCGAGCTCTGTTCCAATTATAAGCTCTTGAGGTAGAAGAGGGTTTTGTAAAATACATTTCACAGGTATATCTGGTAAATCGCCTTCAATATTTGTCCAGCTCGTACCACCATTATCAGTAAACCATATGCTACTAACTCCATAATTATGGAAGGTTACAAAGATTTCATCTTCAGTTTGTCCAAATTCTATATCAGAAATACTTCCTAAAAATAAAGGACCAGATATATCCGTAAATGTTGGTGTGGTATCAGCATTGTCAACTCTAATAAGCGTAGATGTTCTTAGGCCTACAAAAAGCTTTGTAGCTGTTGTAGTGAAAGGCGATACTTTAAAGGCAGAAGGTGAACTTGTCAAAAGCGCATCACTAAATATAGTTTCTGTAGCCGAATTTGAACCTAAAACAAATCGAGATATTCTATTTACAGAAGAGGTGGAAGTATTGGCATATAAAATATTAAGGTTATGATCTAGCTCTGCCTCATTTATAAAATTACCTTCGCTCGTCGTACTGGTATGAATATCATAACCATTAGCCATAGCATTACTTGTACTTGAAACGGCTGGACTACCCAATCTATAATTTACATGTATATGACCAAGTACTAGATATTCTCCATTACCAAATCCTGTAAGACCACCATTCACATCTATTTCACTATAACTACCATCACCACTGAAAAAGCCGAAAAAATCATCATACGGATTTACACCAGATGCTGAATTTTGGGAGATAACCGTACCATTATCCTGTGTACCACCAAATAAAATTTCATTAGATGCACTAGGTCCTATAGAACCATAGTAAAACTGTGTGGTATTGTAATTAGTTTCAATATTAGAAATACTAATGGATGTTGGCACAACGGAAATATCAGGTGTGTAGTAAACACCGCCATCAGTGCCAAAAATAGCTTCATCTTCGTTTCCTGTTCCAGGCCTAAAAACAATAGCATGTTGGTCTGCATGGACTATTGGCACATTTAAACCTGCGAGATTATTATTGTTAGACCACTTAGAAATCTGTTGCCATGTAGCACCAGCATCTTCAGACTTAAATAAATTGATGCCACCAATGTATAAATTGTCACTAGCATCAGCTTCAATAGGTAAATCCCAGAAGGCTTGCCCCCGAGTATAGTCTGTTGAAGGAATATCTAAATCTACATCATTCGGTTCAGCCAATGCCGTAAATGTTGTAAAGGCATTGTCAGTAGTGAAGAGATCTGCTTGTCCGCCAATATCTGCTGCAACCCAAAATCTATTGGCATCAGTAGAGGAGGGCTCCAATTCGGTTCTAGAGGCACCAGGTATCGTATTTATAAGATTAAAGGTTGTACCATCTGTAGATCTGAATATTTTACCACCAAAAAAGGCCCAATCACTTAATGTTGTTGTTAGCCAAACGTTATTATTAATATCAATTTCTAAATCACAAGGATTAGGCTGCGTACCATTAGATTCTGTAGCCAATGCGATCTGACTCCAGTTACTACCACCATCTGTAGATTTATAAAGGCCCTGTTCTAATAAACCATTCCATTCATTAGCATTACCACCAGAAGCATCATAGAATTCACCAGAAACGGCAATAAACAGTTCTGTGGTTGTGCCTAAATCTCTAGCAACAATATCGTTGATATAAAAAATACCATCAACAAAGGCATTACTGGTTATGGTACCAGAAGCACCACCAAATATATTGGTCCAATTAACACCACCATCTGTGGATTTCCATACACCGCGACCTATACCAAAACCGTTGGAAAAGGATTCTCCAGCACCTAGATAAAAGGTACTAGTGTTGTTAGGGTCGTGGATAATTACATTAACCCTTAGATTTGCCGGAATACCTGAAACCAGAGACCATGCAGATGCAGGATTGGTAATATCTTCATTGACCCACAAACCACCAGAAACGGAACCAGCAAACACACGATTGAAATCCGTATCATTAGGATCGAACATCATACCACGTGTACGACCAGCAACGTTATTTGGTCCACGTTCTACCCACGGACTAAAATTATCACCGCCACCTCCTCGGTTTTCAGCTCTAGCAGTCCTAAGTTCATTTTGAATCAGTTCTGCACGCTCAGGCATAGGTCTACCAGTATTAGGGTCTAGGGTAAGTTCCCATAATTGCTCATAATAAGCATTAGGAGGTAAGCCTTTAGATTTACGCTCTGTCTTGGTTAAACGTTGTGTTTGTTTAAAAGGACTGTTGTCTAGCAATTGCTTGTGTTTTTCACGCAAGCGTTCAGTTTCGGTAGTATTGGAAAACTGTGTGAAACAAAAAAGAATAAAAACTAGGGACAGGATTAACGGAATAATGAAGCGGTGCGTTTTCATGAGATAAATATTTTGGTTAATTATTCTTACATCGAATAAAATTTAAATTGTCATCGCTTTAATGCAATGAAGTGATATAAGATAAGCTCACAAAAAGGGACAAGATTAACAGAATAACGACACGTAGTTATTTCATAAGGTGTAAGAATTTGATTAATAGCTCTTTAAAGATAAGAAATTTTAAACTGAAAGAGAAGTATGGAGTCCATTAGTAAAAATACTATTTTACATACTATCTGAATATTATTATCCAGTGGATGATGATATGAAGATACAGAGTGGACGTTACATGACTTGTTCTTTATAAATACTATTTTACATAATATAAATTATAGGACAAATGCTATTATTTGTTATTTGAGAAGAACATACCATTAGTCAACTATAATGATATTATGTAAAATATCCCAGAAGCTTAATTATTAATGGTTTTAATGTGCAGTACTTGGGCATTAAACTAGAAACGGTTTGCTTCGCAGCGTTAAAAAAGCACATGTCCTATAATTTGCCGTTATGTCAAATGTCCGCTGCCAATCGCTCGATTGTTTATATAAATCAAATTGACAATACAATTTATTTATAACTCAATTTCCAGCCGCTTGCCAGCCGCACAATAAAAGCTAACTTTTTACTTCTATTAAAAATCGCGTAAACTACAAAATGTACGTGTTAAAAAATTTTAGACGATTCTCGTGGATTGCCACAAGAGCATAAATTTTGAAAAAAAACAAAATTCTATTCACTTGCTATATTTATAATTTCAAATAATCTTTTTTTAGTTTCTAATATCTTTTGTCTTGAAACACTAATAATTTAAGATGTCTGGTAGACATTTTAAATTATTACTAAAACAAAAATTCTTTATTAGGTATTTTAAAAATTGATAATCAATCAATTCTTTAAAATAGTATATAATTTTGGAAACAATTAACGGCTCATTCGCTATATTTTAGACTATTTGCTGTTAAGAAAATGTACAGTGCACATTTTTAGGTAAATACGATTTGAAACAAGTATTTAATAAAGCGTTGTATCCAATTACAATCATCCTCAGGATAATTGCATTTGTATAGCCTAAAATATGTACGCTCATTTCGCCTATTGTTTTGACCAAAATTTTATGAGGCCAAGCTAAACATTGAGATTCTATTTTACATAATAACAGATTAATAGCACTTGCAAATTGTTGTAATACTATTTAAATTAACAAGATATTGTCATTAAAGCCTAGAATATTTTTACCTTTGTATACAAATATGAAACAAGTATTCCATAAAATAATGTCTTTTGCAATGGCTTTTGTAGTGTTGTTCTCTACAATGTCGTTTACAATTAACATGCATTATTGTGGTGATACTTTAGTTGAAACTGCAATTTTCCAAAAAGCAAAAGGATGTGGAATGGAAATGGAAAAGCCTTCTAGTAAAGGTTGTGCAATTACAAAAAAGGATTGCTGTAAAAACGAACAATCATTAGTTGATGGTCAAGACGAATTACAATTTCAAGTTGACAACATTACTTTTGAGCAGCAACTATTTATAACTTCATTTGTTTACACTTATATTAATCTTTTTGAAGGTTTAGATAAGAATGTAACGTCCTACGAAGTATATGAACCACCACTCGTCATAAGGCAGCTCTACAAGCTAGACGAGACGTATTTAATTTGATTTTTAAACAATAGACTATGTTATCCTATAACTGTAATGTTATAAGGATAATTTGTTGTATTCGGTGTTTTCTTAACGCCAATGTCTAACTGTTTAATAATCAAAGCTAATGCTAAATAAAAGCATCAAATTTTTAATAGAAAACAAACTCGTTGCAGTACTCCTACTCTTTCTTTTTGTAGGATGGGGAACTGTTAATGCACCTTTTAATTGGGATACAGGGTTTTTACCAAGTAATCCTGTGGCAGTAGATGCCATACCAGATATTGGCGAAAATCAACAAATCGTATTTACGAAATGGGATGGCCGTTCTCCTCAGGATATCGAGGATCAAATTACCTATCCTCTAACCACTTCCCTATTGGGAATTCCTGGCGTAAAAACTATTCGTAGTTCTTCTATGTTTGGGTTTTCAAGTATCTATATCATTTTTGAAGAAGATATAGAGTTTTACTGGAGTCGTAGTCGCATCCTAGAAAAACTAAACTCATTACCAAGCGGATTGTTACCTGAAGGTGTTAATTCTGCTTTGGGACCAGATGCCACAGGTTTAGGGCAAATATTTTGGTATACACTTGAAGGTCGTGATGAAAACGGAAATGTTACTGGTGGATGGGATTTACAAGAGTTACGTAGCATTCAAGATTACTATGTAAAATATGCGTTATCGTCTGCAAGTGGTGTATCTGAAGTGGCTTCTATTGGTGGTTACGTTCAAGAATATCAAGTAGATGTTAATCCAGAATTGATGCGTCAATATAATATTGGATTGCATCACGTAGTAAAAGCAGTAAAAGAAAGTAATAATGACATTGGTGCTCAAACCTTAGAAATTAATCAAGCAGAATATTTAGTACGTGGTTTGGGCTATGTGAAATCTATAGAAGATATAGAAAATGCAGTCGTTATTTCTGAAGATTTTACATCAATACGAATTAAAGACATAGGCAAAGTATCGTTAGGTCCCACAGCACGTAGAGGATTATTAGATAAAGAAGGTGCAGAAGTTGTTGGTGCTGTCGTAGTAGCACGTTATGGTGCTAATCCAATGGAAGTCATTAACAATGTAAAAGAAAAAATAAGCGAATTAAGCGCAGGATTACCTTCTAAAGTCTTAGCAGATGGAAGAACTTCTCAAGTTACTATTGTACCTTTTTATGACAGGACAGAACTGATTCAAGAAACATTAGGCACACTAAATGAAGCCTTAACATTAGAGATTTTGATAACCATACTCGTGATTATCATAATGGTATTTAATCTTCGAGCTTCTATACTAATATCGGGCTTATTACCAGTTGCTGTGCTCATGGTATTTATAGCTATGAAGTTGTTTGGTGTAGATGCCAATATTGTAGCACTTTCTGGTATTGCTATTGCTATTGGTACAATGGTCGATGTTGGTGTCATACTTTCCGAAAATATTATTAGGCATTTAGATGAAGATGATGGAAAACTGCCAATAAATTCAGTAGTATATAATGCTACCTCAGAAGTATCTGGTGCTATAGTTACTGCAGTAATGACAACGATTATTAGTTTTATACCAGTCTTTACTATGATTGGTGCAGAAGGGAAATTATTTAGACCATTAGCCTTTACAAAAACCTTTGCTTTAACTGCTTCAATTATTGTGGCGTTGTTTTTAATTCCACCATTTGCAGCGTTTCTATTTAAAAGAAAAAGTATTAAAAAGAGTTTTAGCTACATTTTAAATACAGCTTTAATTGTCGTTGGAATAATCGGTATTATATATGGTTATTGGTTTTCACTAATCTTGATAGGCTTTGGAATTACAGGTGTCTTAAAACTTCAACAAATAGTTAATGAAAAACGTGCTAACCTTATCAATATCATCATTTCCGTAACTGCAATAGTAATTTTGTTAGCTGATTATTGGAGACCTCTAGGAGTTGATAAAAGCATCTTTTGGAATCTCATTTTTGTGAGTGTTATATGTTTTGGTTTATTAGGTGTTTTTACTTTATTTAGAAAATATTACACGCGTATTTTAAGATGGTGTTTAGATAACAACTTGCTATTCTTATCTGTGCCAACTGCCATTGTTATTGCTGGTTTTTTTATTATGAAAAACACAGGTAAAGAATTTATGCCATCTTTAAATGAAGGCTCTTTTCTATTAATGCCAACCTCAATGCCACATTCTGGTGTTGAAGAAAACAAACGTGTTTTGCAGCAATTAGATATGGCTGTTGCTAGTATTCCTGAGATTAAAACTGTTGTTGGAAAAGCTGGTCGTACAGAATCGGCTCTAGATCCTGCTCCACTATCTATGTATGAGAATATGATTCAGTATAAATCTGAATATATGCTGAATACAGATGGAGAACGTCAACGCTACAAAATCAATGAGGATGATTTGTTTGAATTGAAGGATGGCAGATTAATTGCAAATCCGAATAATTCAGAAAATGTCTCTTTAAATGCAGTCGAAAGGTCTCAATTAATAAAAGACGATGATGGCGAGTTCTATCGTAATTGGCGACCAGAAATTAAATCACCTGATGATATTTGGAAAGAAATCATAAGAGTAACCAAATTACCAGGTGTGACGTCAGCACCAAAGTTGCAGCCTATTGAAACCAGACTAGTAATGCTTCAAACAGGAATGCGAGCATCAATGGGAATAAAGGTAAAAGGTCAAGACTTAAATCAAATTGAAGCGTTTGGTGTGCAATTAGAAAACATTATCAAGGAAGCTGAAGGCGTTAAAAAGGAAGCTGTTTTTGCAGACCGAATTGTTGGTAAACCCTATTTGTTAATTGATATTGATAGAGAGAAAATTGCACGTTACGGAATTTCTATACAGGATGTGCAAGACGTATTAAAAGTCGCAGTTGGTGGTATGGTTTTAACACAAACGGTTGAAGGTCGTGAGCGCTATGGTGTTCGTGTGCGATACCCAAGAGAATTAAGAGCAAATCCAACAGACTTACAACAGATTTATGTGCCAGTTGAAAAAGGCAGTCCTGTTCCATTAAGCGAATTGGCAACCATTCGTTACGAACAAGGGCCACAAGTCATTAAAAGTGAAGACACCTTTTTAGTAGGTTATGTTTTGTTTGATAAATTAGATGGTTTTGCAGAAGTAAGCGTTGTTGAAAATGCACAAGCACTGATCCAAGAAAAGATAGATTCTGGTGAGCTAATAGTACCAAAAGGTATCAACTTTGCATTCACAGGAACTTACGAAAATCAATTACGAGCAGAAAAAACCTTATCTGTTGTTGTGCCATTAGCATTGGCAATCATCTTTTTGATACTGTATTTCCAATTCCGTTCTGTGGCAACCTCATTAATGGTATTTACAGGAATAGCAGTTGCTTTTGCTGGTGGATTCATAATGATATGGCTCTACGGTCAAGATTGGTTTTTAAACGTCAATTTCTTTGGCGAAAATCTGCGAGACTTATTCCAAATGCATCCGATTAATTTAAGTGTAGCGGTTTGGGTTGGGTTTATTGCACTCTTTGGTATTGCAACAGACGATGGTGTGGTTATGGCGACCTATTTAACGCAAACATTCGATAGAAATACACCGGAAAACAGGAAAGAGATTAGAGCATCAATAGTTGAAGCAGGTGAAAAACGAATCAGACCCTGTTTAATGACAACAGCTACGACCATATTAGCATTATTACCAATACTCACATCTACAGGACGCGGAAGCGATATTATGATTCCAATGGCAATACCAAGTTTTGGCGGAATGCTCATAGCCTTAATAACCCTATTTGTAGTGCCAGTATTATATAGCTGGAAATCCGAAGTTCAACTTAAAAGAGCAACAAAATGAAATACATAAAAATCAATATAAAAACGGTCTTTGTTCTTTGTGCTTTATGCTTCGTGCTTTCTGCGCAAAGTCAAGAGTTAGAAAAGCTTATTGATGTAGCATTGACTAACAATCCAGAAATTCAAAAATTTGAGTTGCAATACAAAAGAGTTTCTGAAAAGGTAAACGAAGTCAATACAATTCCTAATACCGAATTTGGTGTAGGTTACTTTGTGAGCGAACCAGAAACACGAACAGGAGCGCAACGCTTTAAAGTATCGGCTAATCAAATGTTACCGTGGTTTGGTACAATTACTTCACGAGAAAATTATATCAGTTCATTAGCGGATGCAAGATATGAAGACATTGTTATTGCAAAGCGAAAATTGATGGCTTCTGTATCACAATCCTACTATAATTTATACACCAACAAAGCGAAACAAAGGGTGCTAATAGAAAATATTAAACTATTGGAAACCTATGAGACATTGGCTCTAACATCGGTTGAGGTTGGTAAAGCATCTGCTGTAGATGTGTTGCGATTACAAATGCGTCAAAATGAAATGCAACAATTAAAAGATGTTTTAAGTCAACAGTTTTTAGCAGATCTAACGAATCTTAATAATCTTTTGAATAGAGAAAATGATGTTGCTGTTACTGTGGTAGATAGTTTAATGATGCCTTCAGAAGACTTTGAAATCATAACTGAAAATTTAGCATTACATCCCGAATTGTTGAAGTATGATAAACTATTTCAATCCATAGAACAATCAGAATTACTTAACCAAAAAGAAAGTAGTCCTATGATTGGTTTTGGATTAGACTATATCAATGTTTCTGAAAGACCAAATATGAATTTCTCGGATAACGGTAAAGATATTGTGATGCCAATGGTTTCGGTGTCAATCCCAATTTTTAATAAAAAATATAAATCTCAAACCAAGCAAAATGAGTTAGAACAGCGAGAAATAGCAGCTCAAAAACAAGAACGATTAAACACTTTGGAAACACTTTTAAGCAAGGCAATTAATGAACGTATTTCGGCAAGAATAAGTTATGAGACTCAAACCAAGAATTTAAAACAAGCTAAAGATGCAGAAGACATCTTAATCAAAAGTTACGAAACAGGAACGATAGATTTCAATGATGTTTTGGATATTCAGGAATTGCAACTAAAGTTTCAAATGAACCAAATAGAGTCTATTAAGGGCTACTATGTGCAAAGCACAATTATTAATTATTTAATACAATAGTAATGAAACATACATATAAAATTACAGGAATGACTTGTGGCAGTTGTAAAGCATCTGTAGAAAAAAGTTTAGAAAACATAGAAGATGTAACTAATGTTGAAGTTAATCTCGGAAAAGGTGAAGTAGAAGTAAATATGAATAAACATATTTCAACAGATATATTACAAAAAGCATTACCAGAAAAGTATACCTTATCAGAAAAGCAAGAAAAGAATGTGTTTGCATCTTCAAGTATGACGACAATGCCAATGGAAGAAGAAAAAAGCAAACTACAACAATTAAAGCCCTTACTATTAATCATCTTTTATATAGCAATGGCAAGTGTATTATTACATTATAAAGACTGGAGTTGGGGTAAATTTATGCTCGACTTTATGGGCTTATTCTACATCGTGTTTAGCTTCTTCAAAATGTTAGATTTAAAAGGTTTCCCAGAATCTTTCAAAATGTACGACCCATTTGCAAAAAAGGTTCCTGCTTATGGTTGGATTTATCCATTTATTGAAACTGCTTTGGGTCTAATGTTTTTAATGCGCTTTAAAGTAGAAATTGCTTTAATAGTAACACTTGTTGTTTTAGGTATTACAACTGTTGGAGTTACAAAAACATTATTGGATAAAAAATCTATTAGATGTGCTTGTTTAGGTACAGCTCTGAAACTTCCTATGACAGAAGCCACGTTTATTGAAAATGCCATTATGATTGTAATGGCAGTATTAATGCTAATAAATTAAAACAATGGTAAACAGACATACAGCATTAAAGATTAGAAAAACCCATAGATATTTAGGCTTGTTTTTAGGTATTCAGTTTTTGTTTTGGACAATTAGTGGCTTGTACTTTAGTTGGACGAATATCGATGATATTCACGGCGACCATTTCAAGAATTTAGATTATCGACCACAAGCTTTCAATAATTTAATTAGCCCATCACAACTCAATGTTGCTAATGGCATCAATACTATTGAATTGAGAGACATTAACAATACACCTTACTATTGGGTAAATAAAAAACAATTATACAGTGCTATTGATGGAAGCCCAAAGAATAGCATCACAAAAGATGAAGCACTTTATATAGCAAAAAACTATATGAAAAGTGATTTGGTAGTTGAAAATGTAGAGCAAATTAATGAGACTGGAAAGCACCACGAGTATAGAGAAAAGTTATTGCCAGCTTATGTGATTTCTTATAAATCTGACGAAGCATTAAAAGCTTATGTGTCCGTAAAAGATGGAAAATTTCAAACTGTAAGACATCGTAGTTGGCGTTGGTTCGATTTTTTATGGATGACGCACACAATGGATTATGAAGGTAGAGATAACTTTAATACAGTAGTTTTAAGAGCATTCTCGTTGTTAGGTTTAATAACGGTTTTGAGTGGCTTTTTACTATGGTACACATCGTCACCATCAATCAGAAAAATATTAAAAAAGAAGAAAAAATAATTAGAGATGAAAAAATATATAATTTATATCGGAATATTAGCTGTGGGACTTCTAATGGGATGGTTCCTTTTTGGTGGTTCATCAAATACAGAAACAGAGCACAATCATGATACAGTAACAGAAACTAATCAAATGTGGACGTGCTCTATGCATCCACAGATTATGCAACCAGAAATAGGCGATTGTCCTATTTGTGGTATGGATTTAATTCCTGCTGAAAATAGCTCTGATGGTTTATTAGTAGACCAATTCAAGTTAACAGAAAATGCTATGGCATTGGCAAATATTCAAACAACCATAGTCGGTAAAGGAAATGTTGATGGCAACACAATTAAATTATCTGGTAAAATTGCTGAAAATGAAGAAGCTAATGCAGTACAAGTAAGTTATTTTTCGGGTAGAATAGAACGTTTGAATATCAGTTTTACAGGAGAAGAAGTCCGTAAAGGTCAATTATTAGCAACCATTTATTCGCCAGAATTGTATGCAGCACAACAAGAGTTAATTACAGCATCATCTTTAAAGGAATCACAACCTGCATTGTACAAGGCGGTTCGTAATAAATTGAAGTTGTGGAAGCTATCTGAAAATCAAATCAATCAGATTGAAGAAACTCAAAAAGTAAAAGAAAACTTTCCAGTTTATGCAACCGTTTCAGGAACAGTAACCGAAAAATTAGTAGAACAAGGCGATTACATAAAACAAGGCCAACCATTGCTTAAAATTGCAAATCTCAATACAGTTTGGGCAAACTTTGATGTCTATGAAAATCAAATCGATTTATTTAAAAAGGGACAAGAAGTTTTAGTGACTACAAACGCTTATGCTAATAAGGAATTTAAAGGGAAAGTAGATTTCATTGAACCAATTTTAAATACTAAAACAAGAACAGTAACCTTACGTGTGGTGCTTAATAACAAAAACGATGTATTTAAACCAGGAATGTTTGTAACCGCAAATATTGAACGAGTTTCAAGTAGTAATAATGAGGTATTAACAATTCCAGCATCTGCTGTACTTTGGACAGGTGAACGTTCTGTTGTCTATTTAAAAACCAATCCAGACCAAACCGTTTTTGAAATGCGTGAAGTTGTTTTAGGCAATCAAATCGGTAATGAATATGAAGTTTTAGAAGGATTATTTGTTGGCAATGAAATCGTAACTAACGGTATATTTACGGTTGATGCAGCAGCACAATTACAAGGGAAAAAGTCTATGATGAATAAAGATGGTGGTAAAGTAATGACTGGACACGAAGGTCATTTAGGTATGGATAACAATGCATCTAACAAAGAAAGTGACCATACTAATATGAACCAAAGATTGACAGTATCAGAGAAATTCCAAGAACAATTAAAAGTTGTTTACAATGATTATATCAATTTAAAAGATGCTTTAGTTAAAGAAGATTCAAAAAACACTTCAGTTAATGCAACAAGTTTATTAAACAATTTAAGTAAAGTGGATATGAAATTATTATCAGACAATAATGCTCACACACATTGGATGTCATTAGCAGGCGACATACAATCTTCTGCGACATCTATTTCTAAAACCTCTGTAATAAAGACTCAAAGAGACCATTTCAAGCATTTATCATCACATCTAATCAATGCGGTTCAATTATTTGGTGTCAATGAAAAAGTGTATGTAGAGTTTTGTCCAATGGCAGATAATAACAATGGCGCATACTGGTTGAGTAAAGAAGAAAAAGTAATCAATCCATATTTTGGTGATGCAATGCTTACCTGTGGAGAAGTAAAACAAGTAATAGAATAATAACAATTAAATTTTTAAACAATGAAGAAAGTAATTTTAAGTGTAGCTGTAATAATGGCTATGGGTTTAACAAGTTGTAAAAATGAAAACAAACAAGAAAAAGAAGTGACAACAGAAGCATCTAAAGAAATGGCTATGGCAGACATTTCATTTGGTGTAAGAGGAAATTGTGGAATGTGCAAAAGCACCATTGAAAAAGCGGCGAACAAAATTGAAGGTGTAGCTAATGCAACTTGGGATGTAGACAAAAAGAAAATAGATGTGTCTTTTGATGATACCAAAACAGATGCAATGGCAATTCATAATGCAATCGCAGAATCAGGTTACGATACTGAAAAAGTTGTAGGTGATTTAGAAGCTTATGATGGTTTACCAGGATGTTGTAAATACGATCATGCTATGGAAATGAATCAATCTGGTGAAACGAAAGAAGATGATCATTAAAAACTATAAATTAGAACCTATTGAAATCAAATATTTTGATAGGTTCTTATTTTAAATTACAATAAACATATTCCATTCCACACACATTTTCCACCACTCCTCTGCCCTTTTCTAAAAAGAGTGTTCCATTAACTGAGTAAAGAAACTATTAGATTAAATTTTTCTACAATAAGAAGACTAACATGAGCTTTTAACCAAAGCCCATGTTGTACATAACGCAAGTACATTATAGGACACTTGTATATAAAAGCGTAATACCGCCCTTGGGCGATATTTAACATACTTTCAATATTTAATTATCCATTGGATGATTCAATATTGAAACAAATTGATGCTTGATGAATTAATTTATAACCTAAACACTAACGTGGCTACATATCTATAATCTGCGTAGCTGTTATATATCGAACGTGATTATGATAAGCGTAAATTATAGGACACTTATATATAAAAGCGTAATAGCGCATAATTGCGATATTTGACATAATCTTAGTTCTAGCGACACGCAGTGTCCTATAACGTGAAAGATTATGTACAAGCTAAATGTGGGTTTAAAACTAAAACCACTTTCACTGCGTATTAAAAACTAATCATCCACTGGATAATTAAATTATAATAGTGTTTCAGCCTAATTGTGATATTATAAAAACTATTCATTGTAGCCTTTTAATAATAACCTGATTAGGACAAGCCTTATAAACACAGCTTCTATAATTGCGTAATTCTGCACTAGTCTAAAGAAATTTTGAAATACGCGATTTATAGCGCCTAGCGTTGAAACGTAACATGGTATGTTTAATATTATGTAAAATAGAACTTGTAAAATGAATACAGTTTATAAGCTCCATGAATTCTTATTTAAAAAATAAAAATGAGATGAATAAAATTTATGAGGCCAAGTTTAAATAGGATCAACCATATTTTTTATACAACAAAAAGACACAAATTGATATTAAAACTAAGACTATCAATAGTATGACAATAGTTTTAGTAGAAATAATAGGGTCAGTTTTTATATTATCGTTACTGATATTTTTGCTAGGACTTTTTGTATAATCAATCGCTCTATGATCCAAAAGATGCTGTTCCATACGCTTCTTAAAAACAGTATCTAATGGTGCTTTAAAGGCAACTTCAAATGAATCTATATCTTTGGCTTTTAAAGAATCTATAAGTTCTTTATTAGTCATAGTCTTTTTATTGATACTGTCTATTTTAATTATAGAATCTAATAATTTAGTCAATTCATTCGTGTTCGAATCAATGCTTAAATTTTGATCATTAATGAGTTCAAGTATAAATTTGTAGATTCTTTCCTTTTCTTTTTTGTCTCTATTTTCCCTAAATTTTATAATTTGTGCAAGTCTATCAAAAACCCCCTTTTGCTCTTTACTAAAGGTCAAAGTATCATTAAGATCTACCGGTAAAGGAGTAACTAATTTATCTTGAGCAAAGTTGACGGTTGGACATAGATTGAAAACAATAAGCAATAACATTACGAATTGCATTTTTAAAGAAGAATTCCCTTTGTGTAAATAATGTTTCATATCTAATTCACAAATTTAAAGTAATGTTTACAACATAAAAGAAATCCTCTCTACTATTGTTTGAGCCAAATCGCAAAATGAGATTCGATTGAGCTTGCGAGGTCAAATTTCTCATTTAAGATTCATGAGCTCACTTTATAAAACAGAAATGCTTGTGAATAAAATTTTATGAGGTCGAGAGCTTTAAATTAACTCATTTTCTTTTTCTTTAATAATTTCAGCTTTTATTCCATATAAATAAAAATGCAATTTTATCTTTACATTTGTTCCTAGTTTATAATTTTTATAATTACCTTTTATTAATTGTATAAACTGTTGATATTGATTTATTTTGACAGCCTTATATTTGGTTTTATACCATTGACTAATAGTACCATCAAATATTAATTCTTCTCCATCTGAATCCGACCACACGTAATGAAAAGAGGGATTTAGTCCATAAAATTTACCTTTAATTTGTTTTAAATATTCTATACCATCTCTAAAATGTAAATTATATGACTCAGCTATAAAGTTGAAATAGTAATATCTTAAAGGTATTTCATCTTCTAAAAATGAATTTTTTCTACATAGTCTTAAAAATTTAATTCTATTATTTACATCAAACAAACGTCTACCATAGTATTTAACTAAGAACTTAACGACTTCATTATTTTCTGTGTAGTTTGACATTTCATTAATTAATTCTTCACAATTAACAAACCAATCATCAATTTTCTCCTTATTATCCTCATTATAATTATACAATAAAATGCACGCATACGGTCTTAAATTCTGGTCAGCATAAATTCCATCTAAATATTCTTTATATTCATTTAAATTTACTGAATGTCTAACGGTAGAAACATATTTAGCTTTTAATTCTAAGATTCGATTTATATCATCTGTTACTGTGTTTTCAGCTAATTCGAATAATTCTTCTATTTGTATTCTTTGAGCTATTTTATCTACATCATCAAAGTTTAAGTTTTTCATTTCCCACATCAGCAATACAATATAGCTAGTATAACTATATGGTGAAAATGGATCCATTAACTGTTTAATATTGAAAAGTTCTTTAGCCTCATTTAAATAAATACTAACAAAACTTGTTACTTCTTCATTTTCATCAAACAATAGCTTTGCTAATTCATAATTTATAGACGCTCTGCGGTGTATAAAACGATGATTTCTCCTAGACAATAATGATTCCGCATAAACTAATACTTCAAGTGCCTTTCTTAAAGATTTTTTAGTTCTTCTTCTTTGTAAATTGATAGAGTAATTAAGTAAAAAGTGTGGGTCATCTGATAATCTTGTATATCCTAAATCAAATAATTTTTCTATTTTAGAATCAGAATAATAATCAGACCTTACAAGAGTTTTTAGTAGATTATTTATTAGGTAAGAATTAGATTTTCCAAAGTCGATTGAATTCAACATCTTTTCAAATAACTTAAATTGTTTATCCTTATTTGGTTCTATTTTTTTTATTAATTCTTCTGCTATTACCGAATGTTTTGTTCTAAAAAATAGGTCAGGTTCAGTTCCATAGGAGTTAACATATTCTTGAACCAGTATACCTTTGCCTTCAGCTTGAACTACATTTTTTATAAAATCTTCCCAGTTTTGTGACACTAAATTCTTTAACCAACTAGCAGGCATCATTAATTTAAATTGGTGTAGTAAAGCTGTATAAAGAAATGCTTTTTGGGAATCAGAAGAAAGTTGGTTATAAGCATCCAATAAGTCGTTTATATGTTTACCATTTGTAACTAATTTTAAAAGAGAAACAAACGAATCATTCTTATATATATTCTTAATATTAGATAAAATTTCATTCTTTTGTGAGGCATCACGATAGTTTACTAATCCAACATTTTTTAGTTTAGTTAGTAATTCAGATATCTCATTATCTGAAAAATTTGCGGAAACGGGAATCTCATAAGTTCTTTTAAAATCTCTTTGCAGCTTATATTTTTCAAGAATATTTTCTCGAATAGGAACTAAGAAAAACACATTAAAATCATTAAACTGTTCAATACTCAATTCTCTTCTAAGCTCTATCATCGCCTTAAAAGAACTTTCAACTTCTAATTCATCGCAAAATAGAATAATGTTTTTTGCATTACTGATGTTAAATAAACTAATTAAATCTTCCTTTTTAAGTTTTAAAAAATCTAGAATTTCGAATGCAACCAATTCTAATTCTGAATCATTAGAAAGTTCATTTATTAATCTTAAAGTGAAAGTTGATTTACCAATTCCAAAATCACCTTTTAAGAAAAAAATCGGAAGAAAAGGATCATTAGCACCACTAATATTAGTTTCTATCTGAGTTCTTACCTCTTTATACAAATCCTCTTTTATGACATCTACACCTCTTCTAATTATATCATAATTAGGCTCTTCTCCTTTATAAAAATCAACATCTTTCAAAAAGGCACTAGTGTTTTGAGAATTTAATTGCCTTAATACATTTTCTAAGTCAATTGCAAGTCTATGAGGTATATTAATTCTCGCTTGTTGAGAGTTTGTGAATGATATTCTTTTTCTCTTAACAACAGCTTCTAATTGTGAATTATTCCATTCTTCATATTTCTTAAAAAATTCTTCAAAAGAACATTTGATAATACTTATTCTTTTTTGTTTATAATAATGTAAAGCGTTTTCATTTGGATAAGGGTCTATATTATAAATCCATTTCCTATCTCTAAAATTATAAGAATCATATTTTTCTAATAAATCATTTCCAAAGGAATCACTAAAAGAATATCCAGCTGAGATAAAAGATATTCTATCCGATAAATTTTTTAAATCATTTAAAACTACTTTGTAAAATTTGTTTACTCTGTCAAAATCATCAGTAGAAAAAGCAAATGGATATTTTCTTTTATCTTGTAAACAACCATTAAGTTTCACATATTTAATTTCTGAGTTACTGACTCTATAATTATAATCTTTATGCTCTTTAATTGGAACTAAATCATGAGCATAATTAGTTGAACTTTTAACTTTATCAAAAGCTTGTTCAACTAGTAAATCATAATTTGTGGTAATTATTTCTCTCCAAACTATAGATGCCATTGTCAAATGACCATCTGTAGGCTTATATTTTGAAAGCATATTTACAACTTCTCTATCAAAATGATCTCTATCAAATTCTGGGTCTGCAGATAAAATGTCAACAAATTTTGTGATATCAGGCTGATTATATTCTTTTCCTAAATAACTTTCGTAATTATCAATAATTTCTTTACTAAGATATTTCTTCTCACTTATTGAAGCACCAGCACCAAGAAACAGTATAGAATTACCTTCAGATATTTTTTTGAATAATTTAATAAGTTGTTCACTCTGTTTTTCTAAATCTAAAATATGCTCCATAAAATGACAAATAAAATTGCTGATTAGAGACTATAAGTCATACTAACCTAAATGATTAATAGTATAAAATTAATTAATTATAGGGAGAGCTTAAATTTACAAAATTATGTAGGAAATTAGGTAAGGGAAAACCGTAAATGTTTGAGTAATAGTTTATTTAAATTCATTCCACAAGCATTTACTCACTCAACCCTTCTATTAATTAAATAGGTGTTCGTGAATCTTATTTGAGCTATTTGGTTTCGTTATACTCTAACTTATTAGAAGTAACTAGTCTTATTACACTCAACCGAATCTCAAATTTCGATTTGCCTCCACTACTCTACCCTTTACTCATTTGTTTAATATTTTGGTAAATAGGCATTCGTGAATCTTCAGAAAGATTTGCCTTAAGTCAATCTTTCCTAGATTTCTGAAAAAGAATGTTTACTCGCTCTAATACTATGGTTTTTTAAAATTATTCAATCAATATTTTGCGAGTTGTTTTGTTGTTTACTTTAATAAGATATAAGCCAGAATTCATAGTTTTAAGATCTAATTGAACCTCATTAACCGCATGATAATCAACATCTAATAAGGTTTCTCCTAGTAGCGAATAGAGCTTAATATTGTTAATCTCGCTTCCTTTTATTACCAAATTATTAGAGGGATTCAATGGATTTGGAAACATATTAAATGCGTTTAAGGCTTCATCTTCAACAGATAAAGACGGTCCTAAATTTTCAGCTAAAGCAACTACTAATGTGGTACCTAAATTAAAGTCTACCTCATTACCAGCTATGTCCATCTGATTGGCATTGTTTGTTACACTAGGATGCTGAATTGACATAAATAAATATTTATAATCAGGCGTAAATGTAATACCTGTAGGTTCAGAACCTGTGGGAACAACTCCAAAAATTTCAACATCTGGCGTTGCTTGTGAATGTCCGTTTTTAACAACCCAAATGTAACTGTTGCCACTGTCTTGAAATACCCATAAATTGCCCTGACCATCAAATGCTAGATTGTCATTTCCATTAGCCCATGGTACACTTGTTGTACTGGTTCCATCAAATATATCGTAACTAGCGCCACCTCCTACAAACGTCTCCATAGTTACTGTGGATGCGGTGGTTTCTAATGCATCAGAATCGGTAAATCGATATACTGTACCTTCACCTTTTACGGCAAAATAAATATAGCCATCTGGTCCAATTTCCACATCTTCAATACCATCAAATACAGTGGCATTAACACCTGTTACACCACTTTGAATTAAGGTGCTATTTTGTTCTGCTTGGTTTGAGTTATTCAAAGCAAGCCATGCTCCTGCGCCATTTTTAAGGCCTTGAAAAACATAGAGGCTTCCGCTACTTAAATCTTGAGCATTATCTGCTACAAATTTGTACAGATAACCTGGATCAGAATCTGCACCTTGATAGACTGTGCGATTATTGCTGTGTATGGCTACATTTTCATGAGCAAAGTTGCCCATTTCATAATGTTTTGCCAGGACCGTTTTTGTAGCTGGGTCAATCTCTATATTCCATCCAAGATCATTATAACCATCAAAAGGAGGAAATATATCAGGTACGCTACCTTCTTCACAAGTGATAACCGTTCCCCATGATGTTACTGTACCAGAACAATTTGCGGCTGTACCACCAACACTCGAAAAATCGAGGTCTTCAGAACTTGTAGTGTCCCAAAGTTGCGTTGTTGCATTAAAATTTATATCAAAAACCATAACACCACCACCGCCATCAGTTAGAGCACTGCCTTCTGAATTGATGCTTAAATAACCATTAGTACTACTATTGGCAATTGGCACATAAGCTGTAAAATCTGGTTTGGGTTTAAAAGTTCCTCCTTGAGTGAGTGGGTCACCTACTTCAGCTATCTTTTGAAAAACATGACTCGATGCTATTACAAATTCATCGGTTTGCGCAACTGGAGTAATTGAAGTGAAATCTGCAATATTCTGTGTATGAACAGCAGTAAAGAAGGTTAAGATACAGGGCAGAATAGTAATTTTTAATAGTCTCATAATTTATACTTTTAAAATTAATACTGAAAAGCGTATCCAAATAGTGGTATTATTCTAAAAGTACTAAATACAATTTAAAAAATGTCTTAAAACTATGATTATTAAATGTTTGGAGTAACAATTTCGAAAGTTAAACAAGCATTAAGAACACATAGTGATACAGGTAAATAACCACCATAGTCCTGCAAAGAAGATGAGTATTTCACTTATTTATACATAGATAACTTGGGAATAAGGCCCATGTTTACATATTTCTAGTGCATTATAGGACAAATACATAGTTTCTATTATTCTATTAAAAATCGCTTTTTATCTTCTTCAGTTAACTCAGCCATTTCATCTGGAAGAAACATTGTATTTAGGCGATGAATAATTAATTCTGGGTGAAGCGGAAAAATAAAGCGCCTTTCGAGCTCAGGTATTTCTGGCGCTACAGGGTAAAAATCTACATAAAAGAATTGATTGTCTTCAGAAAACCCAAACCTGTAATTTGATGTTAAATCATCCATGGGCATGTCAAACTTAAATAATCGCTCACCATTCTTTAAGTACACACCTAAATTATTGGCATACATAATACTATCAGTACTATAAAATTTTATGGGGCTCGAAACCCTTGTTTTTATATCTAATGGCCATCTTATATTTAATTTTTCAGGTAAAAGATCACCAAAGAGTAAGGTCTTTAATCCACTATCAGTCATTTGATTCTGAAGGTCCTCTATATAGGGCCAAGCCTCCGTTTTATAGCTATGGTAATAAAACTCGTCATGTCCATCTGACATTGGCCTAAATTCTTCAGGATCCCATGGCCAGTATTGACTTTCGGTTAGGACTTTGTCGCCATTATCAAGAAAGAATAAATTAGTTACCGGATAACGGTTGTTCATAAATGTCTTTCGTTTTCGTACCGATGGAAAAAAATAATTCCAATACTTATACAAAGCAGGTTCAATCAAGACACCACGATTATTTCGGGTTATAAGTGCATATTTTTTATCTAAGGAGTGCAAAATATCATTGTTAGATATTGGGATTCTTGTATTATCATAAACATCTTTATCTAATGGTGGTTCTGCGAATAGTTTTCTATCTGTGGTAGGCTTTTTGTTTTCATCAAAAGTCAAATAAAAATCGTTACCACTATAGAATACTTGAATGAGTTTTGTGGTAATATCTTTTCGAGGTAATTCATTGTTTTTGGCAAACCTATATGCATATTCCGCTAATCTTAACGCTTTAGTAGGGTCCTCACCCATCTCGGTTTGCACTGCTGATATGTAGTTTCCCAACAATGCTTTATTAGCTTGTTTTTTGGCCTCTTGGCGTTGTAATTCTGCTATGTTCATTTGATTAAATGCAAAAACAGCCAGTGCTATCGCTGCAATAAGTAAAGTAGATAATCCGGCGATGACTGAATTTCTAATTCGTAAGGTTTTATTGTGTTGCAGTGTTGCCTCACCAACCATATCGCCAATGGATTTACCATGAAGTGTCGCAGCAAGTAAAATGATATTGTTCTTAAAATTAGGATTTTCGAGTGATAATTGCTCTTCCTTGCCAAAGCCTTCTCTAAAATCTACATAAAGAGGTTCATTATTAAAGGCACCAGATAAGTTTTTAGGTATGGCTGTAGTTCTAGACCAATTAAAATCATTAGTACTTTCGTCCCAAACTAAATCACCTTGAGTGAGAACAACCAAGAAATTATTCATGGATTTCGTTGCCTTCCAGTGCTCTACTTCTTTCTTGCACCATCTTGATTTGGCGGCCCTTTCTGATGCCATGAAAATGAAATATTCAGATTCATCTAGGCCATCTTCAATTTTACCCCATAAATCAGGTGATGCAGACAGATCATTGGCATCACGAAATATTTCGAGCGCTCTTTTCTTGAATAGTGGTTTTGCGAACTTTTCTAGCGCACTTTCTATACGTGGTGCGAGTACTGAATCTTTTGAATGACTATAGGAAATAAAGGCGTTGTATTTCATAAATTAGAAGTAACAATATAGCTCTGCGATTGATTCTTATCGTTTATATCCATGTGTATTATAAACTATTCTAAATATAATGAAATTTAAAACATAGAAGTTTTAAATCCATTCTTGCCTATAGTCTTCAGAAAGCACTTCAACCCAAAAATAAACTGATAGTTTATTTGGCGATTTTTAATATACTATCAATTTATTTAAAAATTAAATACATTTTCACCCTTAATTAGTTATAAGATTTTCTTTAACTTTATAGACTAACCAACCAATCAAAAAATGAAGCTATTATCTCGTATATTTTGCACATGTATCCTATCATTCCTCGTAACTTTTTTGGTTTCAGCCCAAAAAAAGGATGCTACAAAAAAAGATCCATTTAAAGGCCTCGAACTTCGAAGTATTGGTCCTGCATTTATGAGCGGTCGTATTGCAGATATTGCCATTCATCCTCATAACGAAAATATTTGGTATGTAGCCGTTGGTTCTGGTGGCGTATGGAAAACCTTAAATGCTGGAACCACTTGGACACCCATTTTTGATAATGAAACCGTCTACTCTATCGGAGCAGTTTCTATAGACCCTAATAACCCAGATACCATTTGGGTTGGCACTGGTGAAGATGTTGGTGGTCGTCATGTTAGTTTTGGTGATGGTGTTTATCGTAGTGATAATGGTGGTAAAACATGGACTAATATGGGATTGAAGAACTCACAGCATATTTCTAGAGTCATCATCCATCCAGAGAATAGTGACATTATATGGGTTACAGCACAAGGCCCACTTTGGAATAAAGGCGGAGAACGTGGTCTTTACAAAAGTATAGATGGCGGTAAATCGTGGAAAAAAACATTAGGTGATGACCAATGGACAGGTGCAACAGAATTAGTTTATGACCCAACAAATCCAAATCGAATGTATGCGGCGACATGGCAACGTCATAGAACTGTGGCCGCTTATATTGGAAATGGACCAGGATCAGCACTATATCGTAGTGATGATGGTGGCAATACTTGGGAAAAACTCACAAATGGCTTACCCAAAACTGCCTTGGGTAAAACAGGCTTGGCCATTTCACCTCATAATCCAGATGTGTTATATGCGGCTTTAGAGTTGGATCGTAGAAAAGGTGCCATTTACCGTTCAGACGATGGTGGTAGTTCATGGACTAAACAGTCTAATACTATTTCTGGAGGTACAGGACCACATTATTACCAAGAATTATTTGCATCTCCACACCAAAATGATCGTTTGTATTTAATGGATAATACCATGCAGATTTCAGATGATGGCGGGAAAACTTTTTACAGAATGAACAATAAAAATAAGCATGGTGATAACCATGCTATTGCGTTTAAAAAGAATGACCCTAATTACTTATTAGTAGGTACAGATGGTGGTTTATACGAATCCTTTGATCTAACCAAATCTTGGAAATACATAGAAAATTTACCAGTTACACAGTTTTATAAGCTTGCCGTAGATGATGCTGAGCCATTTTATAACATCTACGGAGGAACACAAGACAATAGTACAGAAAGAGGTCCTTCACGTACTGATAACCTTCACGGTATACAAAACAGTGATTGGCGCGTGGTTCTCAATTGGGATGGTCACCAGCCAGCAACAGAACCAGGTAATCCTAATATAGTGTATGCAGAACGACAAGAAGGCACATTGTCTCGTTTAGATATGAAAACTGGAGAGGCTGTTGATATACAACCACAACCAGCTGTCGGTGATGCCATTCAACGTTACAATTGGGATGCACCAATACTAGTAAGTCCACATAAAATTTCTACAATTTATTTTGCATCACAACGTGTTTGGAAATCTGATAATCGTGGCGACTCATGGACACCAATATCTGAGGACTTAACAAAAAACGAAGAACGTATTACCCTACCAATAATGGGAAGACAACAATCTTGGGATAACGCTTGGGATGTCTATGCGATGTCTAATTACAATACCATCACATCACTTTCTGAATCACCTAAACAAAAAGGTTTACTTTATGCAGGTACTGATGATGGCTTCATAAATGTAACCGAAAACGATGGTGAAAGTTGGAGACAGATAAAAGTAAATCAATTACCAGGTGTACCTGAGACCGCTTTTGTTAATGATATTAAAGCAGACTTGCATGATGCGAATACGGTCTATGTAGCTTTAGATAATCATAAATATGGCGATTTTAAGCCTTATTTGTACATGAGTACTAACAAAGGGAAATCATGGGAGTCTTTATCTAGCTCAATTCCAACAAATCATTTGGTTTGGCGATTAGTGCAAGATCATGTCTCCCCTAACCTCTTATTTATTGGTACAGAATTTGGTTTGTTCTTTTCGGTAAATGGCGGAAAGTCATGGACGGCTTTAAAAGGAAATGTCCCGACTATATCTTTTAGGGATTTAGCAATACAAAAACGTGAAAACGATTTAATAGCCGCCTCTTTTGGTCGTGGGTTTTTCATTTTAGATGACTATTCTGCTTTGAGAGAAGTATCTCAAGACCATTTAAATGCTGAAGCTATATTATTTCCGGTACGTGATGCTTGGTGGTATATACAGCAATCTCACTTAAGTTTTGAAGCAAATAAAGGCAGCCAAGGAGATTCTCATTTTGTGGCGCCTAATCCAGATTTTGGTGCTGTATTTACATATTACCTCAAAGAAGTGCCACAATTGAAAAAAGAGAAGCGTAAAACAAAAGAAAAGAATTTTAAAAATCAGAACATCCCTTTCCCAGGATGGGAATCCTTAGAAGCTGAAACCCTAGAACAAAAGCCGCAGTTGGTTTTTGTAATTAAGAACCAAGCTGGTGAAGTGATACGTAATATATTTAAGGACCCTAAATATGGAATAAATAGAACAGCATGGGATTTACGCTATCCTAGTCCAAATCCAATAGACTTAAACGAAAGCAATATTTCAATTGATTTTGAATCACCTAAAGGACTATTAGCGCCTCCAGGAATCTATAGCGTTACCATGTATCTATCTCATAATGGAGATTTAAAACAATTAGACGCTCCTATGGAATTTAATTTAAAGCCACTTTATAAAAACACCCTAGAAGGATCCTCTCCTGAGGTTGCTTCAGCGTTTTGGAGAAGTTACGAGAACGCATCACGTTTGGCATCTACAATTGATAAATCTATAAGCAAAGTTGAGAAAAAGACTAAAGCATTACACAAAGCATTAATGAACAGTACGGCCAATACAGAATCTGGTATAAAGCAATTAAATGAAATAAGAGCTAAAATCAATACTTTAAAATCTTATTATTATGGCAACCAAGCCAAACTAGAAATTGGTGAAAAGAATCCGCCGTCTGTAAGTGATAAGATGTTTACTATTTATTTAAGTTTAGAGCGCTCTACTTATGGTCCAACGGAGACCAACAAAATACAAATGCAGATTATTAATACTATGCTTAATAAAGCTGAAAATGAATTGAAAGCCATTAAAATTTCTATGGACAAATTAGAAGCCTTATTAAAAAATGCAGGAGCTCCATATATTGATGATTAATTGATTTTAATTATTATGTCTATTTACTGCTGAGTTCTTCTCTCAAAATATTCTTAAAGCGGGTAGCACTGAGATAATGATCGTCTAGCAGTTTGCCATTATACAACAGGTTAAAGACACCAAAACCAGATGGTGCCTTTTTAGCCTGTTGTACGGTGTTTATTTTAGAAACTTTTAAATCTATACCATAATCCATGGCCACATTAAGAAGTGCTGATGCAGACTTTTCATTCCAAGGACATTGATCTGCATAGACCAAATGCCAGCCCTTATACTTTTTTTGCTGTTGCGACCAATCATAAAACTGAGGTGGTTTGGCACCTTTTGTCCAGGTTTTGGCTAAGAGCTCAAAGCGATCTTTGGTTGCAATTTCCTTAAACCCATTTTTTTCAAACAAGGATTTATCTGCCAACCAACCACCTTTGCTGGTCATAACACAAATGCCATCCATACCCTGTGCTTTGGCATCTTTTTCGGCATCTTCTATCATCATGGCGCCATAGCCTTTCTGTCGTTCCTTTTTAGAATAGATATAGGTACAATGGATAAACATATAATTTTCAGCATCAATAGGTCGCCAAGCTTTACTGGCTGGCACATATTCTATAAAGCCCAGCATTTTATCATGTTCATTCTTTAGAATTTTAATTCTTAGACCTTCTTTATAACGCTTTTTAAACCAAGCCTCTTTATCCTTAAACCCCTGTATTTTAGTGTTCTTAATACAAAAAAAGGTTTCTTGCAATACATTCTTTGGTGTGACCTCTACAAGTTTCATGTTGCTCTTCTATGTTACTTTTAAGACCAGTTTACCTAATTTCTTGCCTGAGAACAATCTTAAGAAGGCCTCATGGAAATTCTCTATACCTTCTACTACATATTCCTTAGAGCGTAATTTGCCCTCCATCATCCATTGTCCCATATCTCGTCTGGCCGTTGCACTTTCACTAAAGTAATCAATAACAACGAATCCTTCCATCTTGGCTCTGGCCGCCAATATCATATAATAGTTGTCTGGTCCTTTTGGTTTTTTGTTGTACTGCGAAATAGCACCACAAATAACAATTCTCGCATTCCTGTTAAGACGCGTTAAGGCATGGTCTAAAATTTCGCCACCTACATTGTCATAGTACACATCAATTCCCTTAGGGCAAAGTTCCTCTAGACGTGCAAGGATGTCCTCGTTCTTGTAGTCTATAGCACCATCAAAGCCGAGCTGGTTTATAATGTAATCGCATTTTTCCTTGCCACCAGCAATACCTATAACGTGGCAACCCTTAATCTTAGCAATCTGGCCAACTACACTACCTACGGCTCCTGCAGCACCAGATACCAGTACGGTCTCTCCTGCTTTAGGTTTCCCAATTCTAAGTAATCCGAAATATGCTGTTATCCCAGGCATACCCATGACACTGAGATAGGTTGTCAGTGGCGCCATATTAGGGTCTATTTTGAATAGACCATTACCATCAGTAACTACATATTGCTGTGCACTGCTTAAACCTGTATAATATTCGCCTACCTTCATATTTGGGTTCTTGGACTTGATGACTTTACCTACTATGGCAGCTCGCATTGGTTCACCCAGTGGAACTGGTGGTAAGTAGGATTTTGCATCTCTGATCCAACCACGCATCGCAGGATCTAAAGAAATGTATTCTGTTTGTATTAAGGCCTCGCCTACTTTTAATTCAGGAACAGGTAGCTCCTCTAATTTCCACGTTGATTCATCTGGCAAACCTTTTGGTCTTTTTGCCAATAAGACGCGTTTGTTTATAAGTTGAATCTTGCTTGAGGTCTTTTCTTTTACTACTTCTATTGTTTTCATGTCTTTCTATTTATGATGAGATGATATTTATACTACTTCACTGCTTAAGCGTTCTTTCTTGGCTCTGAAAATCTGCAAGGTCAGTGCACCATAGGCAACTGCAAGAACCACGACAGATATTAAGATGCCTAAATAAGGAATCATGGTTAACAAACGCAATACGATTGTAAGTGCCAAGGCCACGAAAGTCACTTGCCAGAAGCCCCAATTCTTGTTGTATTTACCTCTTAAGTAATAGGCTACTAAAATGGAAGCTATGGTATGACCAAATAACAGGCTGAATACAAAAACAGCGGCTGCAAATAGACCAAGCTTAAGGCCTATGAGAATTAGGAAGGTGACGAGGATTAGAAAAGGTATTCCTATCAAGTATATTAAACCAAAACCAAAACTTTTCAAGAGGTTATTCTCCAATCCTTCAACCGCATTGGAGAAGGCATGTTTAAAAAGGGTATGAAATACCAGAATCCCAAAAAGTGCTGAAAGTACATAGAATATCCATGATTTTAATGACTTGGTACCATAGGTAATTATGGACATTTGTGCTTGCTCGTCTGCCAAGTCTTCATTGTATTTTGCTTCGGCATTTACTAAAGCATTATTAAAGTTGATTTCACCATCACTTTCCCAGTACTCTACATTTCCATGGAATTTTGCTTCGTTACCTAATATAATATCATCAGCCAATAGTTTGGAAGTGCCACGAACAATTCCGTTAATTGTTACATCTCCACCACTTGCTTCAAGATTACCCATAACTTCACCATTCATTTGTAATGTGCCTGCGCTACTTTTTAAATTGCCATGTATTTTAGCATTTTCTGTAACAATAACTTCGCCACCAAAAACAACTAGGTCGTCGCCTATTTCAGAATCAACGGTAATTTTACCGCCTGCAACCCTAACATCATCTATTACCTTACCTTCAAGTGAAAGTTCTCCTCCTGCACTTGTTAAGTCACCATAAATGCTGTCATTGACAATGAGCTTCCCTCCTGCCATAATCAAATCACCTTTTATTGTAGCATTTACTATGATAGTTCCTCCAGCATAATAAGAGTCATCTGGTTGTGTGTTATTTACAATAATTTCATTGTTTGCCTCAGACTGGCTGTACGATAGCACAGTAAAGAGGACGAGAATTAAGGTTGATAAATTCTTCATTTGTGCAAAGTTTTAAGATTAAGGTTAAAATTACTGGCTGTCAGCAGTTTATAAAATGATATTGGTCATTCTAGATGTAATAATTTGCCTCATAATTATAAATATTTTAAAAAATATCTCTTCTAAACATGACGTTTGCGACATAATTAATCTTGTAATACCATAAGGAATAACAACCTGTCCTAGATCAAAAACCTTGATAGAATAAAAAGAATAATTATATTGTTGCACTAAATGTCCTTCAACTAGGACGATCGCTTAAATGCCACAAAAAAAGAAATTCGGAACCTTTGCTGGTGTCTTTACACCTTCTATTTTAACCATACTAGGTGTAATCATGTACATGCGATTGGGCTGGGTTGTGGGTAATGCTGGTTTAATTGGTGCTATTATTATAATTGTTATTGCGCATGTCATATCTGTTGCAACAGGATTAAGTGTATCATCTGTAGCTACTGATAAAAAAATTGGTGCTGGTGGAATATATTATGTGCTTTCAAGAAGTATGGGCATACCTATTGGTGGTTCTATTGGTATAGCCTTATTCGTTGGTACAGCATTCTCCATAGCATTATATTTAATAGGTTTTGCCGAAAGTTTTAATGCATACCTAGGGTTTGGTACTGAAATTAATGATCTCAGATTAACAGGAACTATTGCGCTTTTAGGACTTACTGTTTTGGCGCTTATAAGCACCTCAGTGGCACTTAAAACCCAATTTATAATTCTTGCTGCAATTTTGGTGTCTATAGTTTCCATATTTTTTGGTTCAACAGAATTTGCGCCAACCACAATAGATTTGATTCCATCAGAAAATGCCGTGCCTTTAGAGGTGGTATTTGCTGTATTTTTTCCGGCAGTAACAGGTTTTACGGCTGGTATAGCCATGAGTGGTGACCTTAAGGATCCAAAACAATCGATTCCAAGTGGTACGCTTTATGCTATTGGTGTTGGTCTTGTAGTCTATATTATTCTTGCCGTTTTTATGGCATTTACCATTAATTCTGAAGTCCTAAGAACCGATTATAATATCTTAATGAAAATCGCACTCTTTGCACCTGCAGTTGTTGCTGGTATTTGGGGTGCAACCCTCTCCTCTGCCATTGGCGGTATTCTTGGTGGTCCTAGAATATTACAGGCTATGTCTATTGATAAGGTCACACCTACCTTTTTTAGTAAAGGAAAAGGTGCTAATAATGAACCTGTGAACGCCCTATTTCTTGCTTTTATCATTGCAGAATGCGGTATCCTTATTGGTGAACTTGGTATAATTGCACGTGTCGTTTCCATGTTTTATTTAACGGCTTATGGGTTTATAAATATTTCATTCTTTTTAGAAAGCTGGGCTAATCCTGATTTTCAACCTACGTTTAAGGTTAAGCGATGGGTTGGTCTAATTGGGTTCATCGCTTGTTTTGTGGTGATGTTTAAGTTGGATATGATTGCTATGCTGGTGGCTTTAGCGGTTATTAGTGCCATGTATTTTGGGTTGCAGCGGAAAGAAGTGAAATTACAATCTAATGACGTTTGGAAAAGTGTATGGGAAAATGTCGTTAATAAAGGACTGAAAAAAATTGATGCACAAGTTGAAGAAAATACCAATTGGAATCCCAATATAATCTTATTTAGTGGTGAAAGTGATCATCAAGCGTATCTTTTAGAGCTCTGTAAAACCGTTTCAGGTCGTACAGGCATTGTGACTAATTTTAAACTCATTTTAGACAAGAATAACAGCAAGCCACCCTTAAAAAAAATTGATCAAATCGTAAGAGATGAAAAGTTTAAAGAGCTTGGGATTTTTGCAAGACAAATAAAGGTGAGCAATATTTATAGTGGGATTACCAGTATAGCATCGACCTTCGGGTTTTCTGGTGTTGAGCCCAATACCATTATGATGGGTTGGCCAAAGGGATTAGAGAATTCTGAAGAGTATTCTAATATGACCCAAACCCTACTCCATCTCGATTATAATTTATTGTATTTAGATTTTGACATAAAAACAAAATTTGGAAATTATAATACAGTGGATTTTTGGTGGCGTGAAACCGATAGTAAAAATGCAGAAATGATGCTAAACATTGCACGTTTCATTATCGCCTCTCCAAAATGGAATAACACCAGTGTAAGAGTACTTTTTGTAAATAATAATAATGTTGATGTAACTGTAATTCAATCAAAAATCTCAAAACTAGTTGAAGATTTAAGGGTTCTGGTCGCTATAAAAATTATTAATAATGCCGTGGAACAGAAGACCTTTTATAAAATTATTGAAGAAGAATCAATAACTACAGATCTCACTATTGTAGGTATACCGGACTATGATATTGAAAAGCAAGCTGAATTTGTACTGAAAACCAATAAATTATTTGATGCCATAGGAAGTACCCTTTTAGTTAAAGCCGCACATAATTTTAACGAACTCGACTTAGATTTAGGAGATACAAAATAAGACTTCTATAATTTAATTATAAGGGCTCTCATTTTTTGTGCTAAAAAATCCTATCTTATAGGAACAAAGAATATACTATAACCTTGTTAGTGAATATAACGGCAATTAAATGATATTTAATAAATTACAACTAACATTCTACCTTGCCTTGCTTATTGCAATTGGTTCAAATTGTCATGCACAAAAAAGTAATGATAGTATAAATGCTTATTTGGATAGTGTGGTGTTAAGGGATAACATTCCAGGAATTTCAGCAGGTATTTTGGTTGATGGCGAATTGTATTGGACTGGAGCTAGTGGTTATGCTGATGTTGAAAATAAAATTGAAGCCAAACCAGAAACACTTTTTAGAATCGGCTCAATTAACAAAGTACTTACAGCCACTGCAATTCTGAAGCTTTCAGAAAATGGAAGTATAGATTTACAAGCACCTATTCAAACTTACCTACCTGATTATCCAATAAGTAAAAAAGGAGAAATTAAAACTATTCATTTGTTGAACCATACCTCTGGAATTGCACATTATAAGGGTAAGGAAAACCGCTCTTTTGTTAAGTATGACAACCTACGTGATGCTTGTAGAATTTTTGAATCCAGGACGCTTAAATTTAAACCTGGCACACGTTATATGTATACCTCATATGGTTACACTGTACTTGGTGCTATAATGGAATCTGTGACCAAAAAAAGCTACTATGACGCCATGAAGGAACTCATATTTGATCCTGCTGAAATGACCTCTACGTTTTTGGACAACCGCACAAAATCAAATACTGATTTGGCAAAATTGTATACAAAGAAAGGTGACCAGATTAAACCAGATGTTAATAATGATTTGAGCAATATTTATCCTGCTGGAGGATTAGTCTCTACAACAACCGATCTTCTGAAATTTGTAGATGCCTGGAAGAAAAATATTCTTTTGTCAGAAGAAAGTAACAAAATGATGTTAGAAACACCATTATACAATGGGAAAGTCTTGGACGAAAACGCAGGGATTGGATGGAATATATGGCAACATAATAAATACGGATTGGTGTACCATCGTATTGGAGGTCAGTCTGGTACAAGTGCTTTACTGCTATCGTATAGTGAAACTGGTGTGACGGTAATATTGCTCAGTAATCAGGCCGTCTTAGATCCTATCTGGGAAATTACCAATAGATTGATTGGTTTTGGTTTATCATCAAAAAACTAAGCTTGATAGGATTTACTATAGATTACTGGCATTTGTCCTTTCCATTTACGCCATAAATTGTCATCATTAATTAAACTCGCCATAAAGTGCGCTACATTAATGCGACTAACTTTGCCATCGTTAAAAATGGCACTTCTGGTTGGTGATTGATGGATTTCATATTCGGTGACCTCGTCTTCGTTTATTAAACCATCTGGTCTTACTGCAACCCAATCAACCGCACTATTGTTTTGACCAATTTGTGTTCGTAAATAATCCGCCGCTTTTTCATTATCTACATGAGGTGGTAATAACAAACGTAACAGTCCTATCACGCATTTCTGACCAAATGAAATAGGTTCATTTAAATCACGATTGCGATTCCAAGTGGTATTCATTAAAACAAATTTTGTTTTGCTATTACTATTGTTTGATTGTATGGCATTACAAAGTCGTTGCGTCGCATCTGTAACTAGCCGTCGTGGTTTACCATACAAACCTTTAAAAGTCATGTTATGTCCAAGACAAGACGCAACAGCACCAGAATCTTTAACAAGGGCACGCATTTCTTCATCACTAAGATCTAATATACTTGCAGTAATAATCTGTAAGTCAGCATTTGTTGTCCATGATACTGGTAACTTTTCTGGTGATCGTACAATGACTTTTACTTTGTGATTTTTTATTAGAAGTTGCTCTACTAATTTACTACCTGTTTCTCCACTTGCTCCTACTACTAATACTGTCATACTGTTTTATTGATTGATTGATGGTGTTTTTATTTCTATAAATTCTCCTTTACTGCCTTTCTCCAAAAGTATAACCCAAAAACAAATGTTACTATTGCAAACATAATTCCGTTTTCACCGAGCCAATATTCTGTTCCTTCCACTTTAATTGTTAGAGGAGGCATTATTTTTTGAATATATACATTACTTACTGCATGAAAAATGACAGCTGGCCAGAGGCTTTTGGATTTAAACGTGTAATAAGTCATAATAAATGACATAGATACAATTACAATAGTGAAAGTTGTAAATTCTAATAGCACATTATTACTATAGTATACTAACAATGGCCAATGCCAAAAAGACCAAATCAATCCACTAAAAATTGCTACTCCAGTAAAAGACAGTACCTTTCTCAATTCATAGATAAAAAATCCTCGCCATCCAATTTCTTCTCCTAAAGTTGTTGCAGAGGCTCTTATCACTTCAACAGTGCCCAATAAAATAATAGCGATGATTGTTATTGCTGTCGGGTTTAAAGTTCCTATTCCAAACAAACCAAGTTCTTTTCCCCATTCTATAATTGCTTCCTCATTAGCTAAGCTTCCGAATCCAAATATCCAGATTAATATATAAGTGATTACTCCATATAAGGCAGGAACAAAATAAGACCATCTGATATATTTCCAATTTCCCCAATTCCAAGGTAAAGATGAAATTTTACGTCCTTTTATTTTTAAAGTAATAAATGCCGCTATTGCAGGACACCACATGATTGCTCCAACATAAATTCTTGATGGATATAAATTTACTATTGCATAATGAAATGGTGAAGTAAGAGCAATTACAAGCCCGAGAAATATGAAGATTGTTATCCAGGTTTGTTTTTTACTTTCTATTGAATTTGACATAATTTGGTTGGTTATACTATATGCGACGAGATGGATTTAAACTTGTTACAATCTTTAATAACTAGTTTAAAGATCCTTGGCTTTACGTAAGATTTTAACAACTCGACTATGAGTAATTTCCAACAGATTCCATTGGTAACCATTAAAATCAGTAGTATTCATAAATTGAATAACAACAGCATCAATATCTTTATGATATTCTGCCATACATTGGTAACCTGGTGCCAATCCTCCATGGTTAAATTCATAAATAGATGAATAGATTTCCATCTCCTTTTCATTGAGTAATGAACCATCATTTAGAGCTCTTAGAAAGATGCCAACATCTTCTGCTGTAGCTATCATCATTCCATTATTCTCGTTTTTGAAGTCCTTATCAATCCCGACATAATAACCACTCATAACATCGTCTAGATTAACGTCATCAAGAGATCCATATGTGTTTTTCAATCCAAGAGGTATTAAAATTTCTTTTTTGAAATAGTCTTGACGACTGCCACCTGTAACTTGCTCTATGATTCTTGAAAGCAATAAATAATTTGTATTAGAATAGCCATAATCTTCGTTTGGCTCAAACGTTGCTGGTAAATCAAGTGCATAATCCAACACATCTATGTCTTTGTTGGGTTGATTTTTCCAAAAATCAGGATTGTCGGTGAAATTAGGAATACCACTTCTGTGTTGCACCATCATTCGTAAGGTAATTTCTTTTGCATTTTCAATTCTATCTGTGAGTTCTGGAAAATAATCAATGAGCGGTTGATCTAAAGACAATTGATTGTTATGTGCTAATTTGGTGATAGCAACTGCAACATAAAGCTTGCTTATACTTGCTATTTTGAATAAGGCCTTTGGTTTGGCTGGTATCTTCTCTTCTTTGTTATGATAACCAGCGGTATACCATGTTGGTGTTTTGTCAGCTTCATCAACATATACAATAACGCCATCAAAGCCATGGCTCAACGTCTGATCAACCTGTTCTTGTACAGTATCTGGTAAAGGTAGTATCCATGCTTTAACTAGAATCCACGGTACAAACCATAACGAAATGAATGTCCCAGTAAGTAATAGTACTCTAAAAATTTGCTTTCCCTTACTTGCCTTAACCTTTTTAGTTTTCATTAATCTAAGGTATTATAATTATAGTCGTTTTTAAATTGATGGTACAATTATATTTTAGATTGAACTATAAATAAATAGTGAATTACTGAACTGTAGTTTAATATGGATAAATTGTTGTTTTATCTTATAATCCAATAAAACTTTAAAAGCTCTTGAGAACCAAGAGCTTTTAAGTTTGATGAGTACTGAATGTTTCTTTTTAATGATTTTTAAAAATCAATTACTTTATGTTTCATTCAATTGTCTGGTTTCAAGGTAAAAATTATGTCTCCCTAATAAAACAACATATTTAACGCATTGCTATACTATTTTAACATGTTTAGGAACTATTACAAATACCAAACAAAAAAGCCCATCACTATGGATGGGCTTTGGTTTAAAAACTTGAAAATGTATAGGTTAAATAACTTTTACGTTTACTGCGTTTAATCCTTTTTTACCTTCTTGTAAATCAAACTCAACTTTATCGCCTTCGCGAACTTCATCAATCAATCCTGAGATGTGTACAAAATGGTCTTTTTCTTGTCCTTCTTCTGTGATAAAACCGAATCCTTTAGATTCATTGAAGAACTTTACTGTTCCTGTGCTCATTGTATTTTATTAAATATTAGACTGCAAAGATGCGACTACTTATTGAATAAATACCATTTTAAGTACTTTATTTCCAATTTATTACTCTTTTGATTCTATGTTCATTGAGGTTTTCGCCCATTTAAATTGTGTTAGAAATGACAAATGCATTAATAATAGCTTCTACTATCGTTACTATACTATTTCTTCACACAAAACAATAATTCATTCTTATTCACGGTTTGTTTTAATAATGAATACGTAAATTGCAGTTTTTACGTTATAAGAATATCAGCGATGCAGTATTTGTTGCATTAATGCACAATTATTAGATCAATACCCTTAAATTCAAACTAGCATCGAAAACAAGAAACTTACTCTCGACACCCTACTACAATTAGATTTTAATACTATTATTTGGATTGCGGCTCCTGTGATGTTTCTTCTTGTGGCTATTGAATATTATTTATCAACAAAGCAAAACAAGAATCTCTACCACGGTAAAGATTTCTTGGCCTCGGCGACTATAGGATTCGGTAATTTATTTGTTAATGCGCTTACCAAGGTTGGCGTTTTTTATATTGTAGTAATCTGCTATAATATAACACCATGGAGTATACCCCATACTTGGTGGTCTTATTTACTTTGTTTTATATGTCTTGATTTTGTGCGGTATTGGTCGCACAGAATATCTCATTTTCAGCGCTTTTGGTGGTCTACCCATGTAGTGCACCACAGTTCTGAATATTATAACTTCTCAACCTCTTTTAGATTGTCTTGGGTACAGAATCTGAAACTTGTTTTCTTTTTACCTGTAATTATGTTGAGTTTTGATCCGATTGTTTTTATTATAGTACATCAGCTAGAGATTCTTTATCAGTTTTGGATTCATACTGAATTAATAAGAAAATTGCCAAAACCCATTGAGTACATATTCGTAACACCTTCTCATCATCGTGTACATCATGCTGTGAATGAAGATTACATTGATAAAAATTTTGGTTCTACCTTGATTATTTGGGATCGTATGTTTGGCTCTTTTAAAGCAGAAAATGAGCAAGCTATTTATGGTATTACAAAACCTGTAAATTCTTTTAACCCAGTGTATTTGGTATTTCACGCTTGGGGAGATTTATTTGTTGATATTTGGAAACGCCCTAGAAAAACATGGAATATTCTATTTGGTAGTCCTACACTATGGGAACGACAACAAGTTAAAAACAGAAAATAAAAAACGCCTTAACCAAGTGGATAAGACGTTCTGTTTAATTTTCAGTATTACGGTTCTATAGAGTTTCGATTATAATACTTATAGCATTGACATATAGTTTTATGTTTTTACTTATCGTATTAATACAAAATAGATTGCATGGCATGTGCAGGTATATCTAATACCACTTCACTTTCTCCAACAACGAGTTTATAGGCTAATGGCTCGTCAGTTTTGTTCATTACCACAGTTACAATATGCCCATCAGGATTTTGGAATGATGAACTCTCGATGGTACTTCTACTCGCTGTTGTACTAATACGCTTGGCATTTGGTTTTACAAATTTTGAGAAATGACCTATGTAATAATATGTTGGTGTATAAATAAGTTCATTGTTTTGTGTATCTGCATGAATTGGTGCGAAACAAAAATTCTGCACGTGGTTTGGCCCACCGTTTTCATTTAATAGAATATTCCAGTCGGTCCAACCCACAGTACCGCTATTAAAATCGTTAATCATAGAATTGCCATAGCGTTCTGCATTAGACCAACGTTGGTATTGGGTAGGGTCGAATTTCTCTTGACAACCTTCTGTAAACAATAAGTTTTTAGATGGAAAGGATTCTTTAATGTTTTTTAAATTATCATATTTTGGGTCACCACCTGTCCATGTTTCATACCAGTGAAAACCAATTCCCCAAGCATACTTGAAAGCTTCTGGGTCTTCAAAAATAGTATTGGCTCTATGAGAAATTAGGTCCCTGTTATGATCCCAAACTACTATGTTTTTATCTTCAAAGCCATTAGATTCAAATGTTGGACCTAAATAGTTTTTAAGAAAATCGCGTTCTTCTTCAGCTGTATAAATACAAGATTCCCAACGTTGCACTGCCATGGGCTCATTCTGAATAGTCACACCCCAAACTGGAATACCTTCTGCCTCATAGGATTCGATAAACTTCACAAAATAATCTGCCCATGTTTGGTAATACTCTGGTAACAACTTACCGCCTTGTAGCATGTGCTTGTTGGTTTTCATGAATGCTGGTGGACTCCATGGGCTTGCATAGAATACCAAATCATCATTAATAAGAGCTTGCGCACGTTTTATCATAGGAATGCGCTTTACCTTGTCCATCTCAATAGAAAACGTTTTAAGTGCCTTATCACCTTCTTCTATATAGGTATGACTTCCGAGTCCAAAATCGCTACTATGAATACTCGTTCTTATGATATTGTAGTTTATACCTTCATCAGAATAATAGGCATTAAGCAATTCTTCTTGCTTGTCTGCACTTAATTTTGAAAATACCTCAGCTGCCGCATCTGTAATGGCACCACCTATTCCCAAAAACTCTTGAAATTGTTTTTCAGGATTTACGAAAACTGCAATTTCGGTTTCTAATGGTTGCTTTGCTTCAGAAAACTGTTTTTGTGAATCTAGAGACAATCGCATGTCTGTATCCTTAGCGGTAGTATATATCGTTAAATCTTTACCCAAAAAAGTAGTTATATCTTGGGTTTTGGCAGTTTCAGAAATTGCCATTTCATTCTGGGTTTTCTCAGTATTACATGAGAAAACTAATAGTGTTATTGTAGTGAAGTAAATGATTTTCTTTATCATTTTTTATAGTTTTTGGTTAGAAAAATAAGCTCTAATTGCTTAAGTAATAAATATACTAATTATTAGTACTAAGTACTAAAAAAAGCACCATTACTGGTGCCTTTAAAGAGTTACTAATATAAGGGCCATACCTAACTATTAGATTAGTTTGGTTTGTCAAAATCACCCTAACTCATTTTGACATTGTAAAAATAAGAAAATATTAGATTGAGTGTAGGAAAAACTCTTTACTAATTTTGTTTATTCCGGTTTAATTAATTGGGTATATTGATAATAACGCTCAAAAATTTGCTCAATGTAGTTTACTGGTTCTGAGCCGCGTACATAACCATATTTAATAATTGGCTTGTTGTAATTTTTTGGTAATCTTAGATCCAATAGCGCATCTTCAACATTATCTTCCCAGAGCGTCGGATCAAGTCCATTAGCTTCGGCCAATCGCTGTGCATCCAAAACATGTCCATAGCCACAATTATAAGAAGCCATTGTGAATTTAATTCGATTTAGAGAATCTGGTATCTGATCGAAGCGTTTATAAATTTGTTTTAAATATGTAGTACCTCCTCTAATGCTTTGTTCTGGATCCGATACATCTTCAATACCTAATGCTTCAGCTGTAGCAGGCATTACCTGCATTAAGCCCTCTGCTCCTGCCCAAGAATTTGCCCCAGGATCAAAATGTGATTCTTGATATACTTGAGATGCCAATAAACGCCAATCCCAACCCAATTTATTAGCATATGTTTTAATAAGGTTGTCGTATCTGCTTATCTGATTATTATTTAAGCTATAATAGTTACTCTTTAAACGACGTTTAAACGAACGTTTGTTTTTAAAGTATTTATTATAAATGATATTATAGCTTTTCTTCTTACGTTGTGATAATATCCATTTATCTACTTCTGTCCTTAATTTTTTAGATTTTTTCCGTGTAACCCAAGCAATTCGTTGCGAAAGAGAAATTGGAACGTCTATGTCTAAAATAGGACTATAGGAGGCGTTAATCTTGGCGAGGTTTTCATCTGCTATAGTATATTTAATCTTTCCGTCAACTACCATATCAATAATCTCTCCTGTAGAAAGTGTACTTTCTAATGTATCTATAATGATGTTCCCTCCAATTTCATTGGCTAAACTCAAAAGGCGTTCATAATATGCAGAATTTTTTCTAACGGATACGGTATCATTAATGAGTTCTATTGGATTTTTTACCAATTGTTTTTTTAATGATTTATAAGATAATTTGCGGTAATTGTCTGGTTTTTTCTGAACTAATACTTGTCTTGTTAAATAAAGGTATTCAGTGAAATCGACTTCCCATTTGCGTTGATTGGTAATGGTCATACCGTGTGCAATTATATCTACATCACCTCTATTTAAAACTTCAAACTGATTATCTAAATTATTAGAAACAACAATTTCTAATTTGAGGTTAAGATGATCTGCAAGTCGTGTAAGCAGTTCGTATTCAAAACCCATAGCTTGCCCTCTATAAAGAAAATAGCTAGTATTACTATAGACCACTAATGCTCTTAAGACACCTTCTTCCTTTATAGCATCTAAATCACGATCTGAAGAATTTGCGACAATAGGATTAACAAATACATCTCCTTCTCCTGTGTTGTTGCTCTTGCCACTTTCACAGGATAGGGATGATATTGCTATTAATAGAACTAAAAATGATTTAAGTCTCATAATCAAGTTCTATAAATATAGGAATATTTGATTAACGTCAGTTTCACTTAATAAATTGAGTATAACATCGCATCAAAAACCCAACAATATGTCAAAATATTGTTGGGTGTATAAGTTATGTGTTTTTCTACTAATGTGTACCTCTACAATTATCTTGTAATGTTACTGATATACGTTCTAACTCAACTGCACTGTCTGGTATTTCAGAAACTTGCAAGCCTTCATAATCATCTGCCTCTTTCCATTTGGCAATAGTATCACTGAAAAACTTAGAAGCGACCGAATCCGTCTCAACAACAACTAACTCGTATTTCTCGCCAGCATCGCCACCAAACCTTGTCACAACTTGCCATTCGCCATTAAGTTTATAAGAGGTATTTGTATAATCACTTTGTGGATAATATTTATCATCTGTAGGTTTAAGTAGTACCCAAATATCGTCTGTATGAGATTCTGGATAAACTCCCATTGTTAAAATTCGGCATTTAACGGTATCCTTATCTATTGGCGAAATGACCTGTACGCGATCTACAGGGTATTGTACCATTAATTTATTACCTGTATTAAAGGTTTCCATATACGGTATGGGTTGAATAGTACCATATGTGTATCCGCCATACATCAATAGCAGTGCGCCAATACTTGCTATAATAATTCTAAAATTTCTATTTTTTTGATAAATAAATGCAAATAAGACACATACTAAACCTGCAATTACCGTAATTAATACTTCATTTGTCATACGAGAAACTATTTAAATTAAACCTAGGTCAATATATATAGGAGCTATTATAAAGTTACAAATTATCATAAACTTAGTCAAGTAAGCCCTTATCATTTTAATCTTGTTGCATAGACTTAACATGTGCAAAAATTGGAACACCATTAATAACACCCTCTATTTTAGTACTGAGCATTTTTAACCCTTTTACATTATTAACCCTACCTTCAGGAGAGATAGATATAATATTATAAAACAGCCCATAATCTGCTATAGCCCTAATGTGAACAATGTTTCCTGATCTACTTACACCTTTAACATCTAGTATTTCCCCTTCCTCAGTAATAGCCTTGATATCAATAAGGTTACCATCTTTATCTATACCTTTTAAGGGATGAAATGCCTCTCCTTTCATATCAACTAATTTAATTGGAAGGCGCTGTCCATTCATTATTAATTTTACATCTAATAGACTTGTGTCTTCAGAGTATTGAATGGCCTTTACATCGTGCATATTGCCATCTTTATCAATGGCTTTCACCTTTAGCAATTCCGCTTCAGGTCTATAGGCTTTAACATCCCAAAAAATCTCAGGATGCAGTTCAGTTTCTGGTTTGTTGACATTTTCTTTTTGTTCTTGGGCGTTAATACTAAATACAAAAAGTATTAGTAATACACATAAAATTGATTGTTTGAGGTATTGTGCAGTTGTCGTCATCTTATAAAGTATTAGTGACTTAAAAGTAGTATTAAAACTTTAGGATTTTTATGACAAAAATCAGTGTTATACTAATAGTATCAAGGAACGATGAACTGACCTTTCCAGTCTGTACCTTTCCCAGAAAACAGAATACGTAAATGATTAGGTCGTTTTAGTTGAAGATACTCAATAGTATGAGGCACAATATGAATTACACAAAAGTTATGTGCTTCTAAATTATAAGATACATTATCTGGATTTTTAATAATACTACCTGGTTTTAAATACGTGGTGTAATCTTTTTTTGAATTATCATTGATATTTTCCCAGTAGTTGTTTAAAGTTGATTCATCTGAAATAATTTTGGCCTCACCTTCTACTCTGATTTGAAGTAATTTCTTGGGATGATAAAAAAGCGCACTAACACTCTTATTGTTTTTAATATCTATAACCTTTTGTGATCTTGAATCGGTGAAGAAGACAAAAGTAAAATCATCAAGCAATTTTCTAAGTACTACGGTTCGCTGTCTGGATATTCCATTGTTTGTAGTGGCTAAACTAAAATACCGAAACGGATGTCTATTTTTGGCATACCCATTAATAAGTTCTCGTTTGCATGATCGTAAAAAACTTTGTTCCATTTTATTAATTAAATTCGTTTACAAAATCTAGTTACCTTTAAAACGCACCCATAGACTAGATAATAAGAATTTAGCATCACTACGAGTTTTTGCAACCTCGGTGGCAATTATTACACCATCATTATCTTCAAGAAGATAGGAAAAAACAAACATTGGAATTTTATTCTTTCTCGGTATAAGACCAAATCGTAAATCATTAAAAAACCAATTATTGTCTTTTTGTTCTAAAATATACCAGCCTTCACTAATAGTTATAAGGCGCTGCACGTTAGTTTTTGAAAGTAACTCTTTTGATTTCTCCCTGTTCTTTGGGAAAGACCTAAAAGTAATAGGCTGGGTATCAAAAAATGAAAAATCAGCAATTAAATAATTGTCCTTTGCATCTATATTGGCATTCCACAATATTGTATTTAAAGGCGATGGCCGTGTACTTATTTCATTGTAACTAATATTTTGAGCTTTTAAGGCTTGTTCAAATTTCGTTGTAGCATAGGATTTTAAAATAAGGGTTAACAATAAATAACTAGTTGATATGGTAAGACCAATTTGGTTAATCCGTTGTCTTTTTTTAGAACTACGACTATAAAATAATACAAGAATAACACAAATGAGAAAGGGTAAAGTATATAGTGGATCGACGACAAATATAGAATTTAGAGCTACGCGCCAATCAAACGGCCAAAATAGTTGCGTTCCCCAAGTTGTAAATGCATCAAGTAAGGGATGAGTAAATAGTCCCCAAAAAAAGAGCATGGCCCAAGGTTTCCAACCCAGATTTAATTTTCGTTCAAATTTATTAATTAGATAGCCCAGTAAAGGCGCCATAATTATACTAAATACTATCGAATGACTAAAACCACGATGCCATTCCGTAGCGGTGATGGTATCAGTTAGTTTTCCAATAAAAACATCTAAATCTGGAATAGTTCCTGCAATAGCACCATATAGCAGTGCTTTATTACCTACTTTTTTTCCCAAGGTTGTTTCACCTACAGAAGCACCAAGAACTATTTGGGTCAGTGAATCCAATTCAAATACGTTTTTGCAAAAATAAAGATTTAATGCTGTTGCACATATTTTGAAGGTCTAATACCATAGGTTTTCAAAAAGCTATCTGAAAAATGGGTAGTACTTTTAAAGCCAGTTTGCTTTGCCACTTGGGCGATATTACCATGATGCTTATGAAGCAATAACATAGCCTTGTGTAACCTATAATCTTTGATGAAACGTTGTGGTGTAGATCCCGTAAGTTTGTTCAGCCTCCAATATAATTGGGCATAAGTAAGTTTCAAGGCCTTTGTTATTTTACTAATATTTAGTCGATCATTCTGCCAATTGGACTCTAAATAGTCCATAAACTGGGTTAAAAAGGTTTCTTCATTTTGCTTTAAGGTTCTAATTAAAGTTTTATCTATTTCGGCATGCGCATTAACACTTTCATATTGTTCTTTAATTTTTGATGTAATGACCAATTGATCTTTTACATTTTCACAAAATCTAATACAATTCTTCACACTGTTGTCATTATAATTACTGGCATGAACAATGGCAATATTCAGTTTTCTACTAAATGACTTATGCTTTGGAGTAACATACTTAAATTTATATTGAACATCTAATGCGCATTGTATAGCATCAGTTACGGACGTAAATGTGGTGATGTAATTATTATTATCTTTTTTCTTTATTACAGCATTATATTTTGAAAGTGTTTTAGATACACTAGAATGAAATTTCTGAGTGAATATGGTATACTGAGATGCCTCAACTCTAGACATAAAGTCACTTATCTCAATAACCATTATTACCATAATCTCTAATTTGTATGAAGTTAATGAATTATGACCATAAAGCAAAAAACAATTAAAGTATTGATTGATCAATCATATAACGAAATGTATTTGTCAAACTATAATTATAGCGTTTAGATTATAGAAAAAAAATGCATTTGACCGAATAAATAAAAAAAATAAAAATGTATTTTATTAATTCACACAAAAGTTAACAAACGAAAACTATGAAAATTAAATTACCTTCTTCATTACTATTCTTTTTGACGTGTTTAATCACATTTTCTCAAAATTCACTTGAAACCACATTTACTGGTGGTAATTCAGGAAATGGTGCTATATTTGATATTGTAGCCCTTAATGATGTTACTATTGAATCTTTCGGTGTTAGTGTAGCTAGTCAAGTTACTTCAGGAACCATGGAAATATACTATAAAGAAGGTACTTTTGTAGGGTTTACTTCAGATCCGAATGCATGGACGTTATTAACTACAATAACTAATATATCTTCAAGTGGTGATAATGTTGAAACACCTTTAAATTTAGATTTAAACCAAGAAATCCCTGCAGGTACGACAGGAGCGTTTTGGATTACATTTAATGATGGTAGTAATCTAAGGTATACAAATGCAGCCAGTAGTGACGTTGGCAATGTATTTTCAGAAGATAGTAATATTCAATTTTTGTTGGGATCAGGTTCAATTGGTGGATTTGGTGGTTTGGTTTTTAATGGCCGTATTTTTAATGGTGTCATAAACTATAGTGAAGGTTTATTAAATATAAACGAATATGAAAATAGATTGAATCTTGCATTGTCTCCTAATCCATCAGATCGAAGAATTTCTATCAAAAATATTGAAATTGATGAGATAGATCGCGTTCTTATTTATGATTTTACAGGTAAAGTTGTTCGAGAAATTGAATCAAAATATTTAACAAATTTAACAATCGATGTTTCTAAATTGCCTGCCGGTATGTATTTGTTAAAAGTTCAAGGTTTTAATGGACAAGAAGCAGTCAAGACCTTAATTAAAAAATAGTATTGCTATTGTAGTTTTTAAAACTCAATTCCAGATTATTATCCTCTAATAAACGGAACGAAGGAAACTGCTAATCGTTCTTTCTGTTTTATTTTGCCATTCTTTTTAGTGTACAGCATTAGATGCATATTAAATGTTGTACCTAAAGGAATAATTAGCCGTCCTCCTTCAGCCAACTGATCTAATAGAGCTGGAGGTACGTTTTTAATACCTGCAGTAACTATAATCGCGTCAAAAGGTGCATGCTCTAACCAACCTTGGTAACCGTCACCAATTTTTGTTATAATATTATCATAACCTAAACGGTCTAAGCATTCTTTAGCCTTAATTCCGAGAGGTTCAACAATTTCTATGGTATAGACTGTATCTACAATTTCTGCCAATACTGCAGCCTGATAGCCAGAACCTGTTCCAATTTCTAATACTCGATGATGGGGTTTAGGTTTTAATTGTTGCGTCATATAGGCAACGATATAAGGTTGCGAAATTGTTTGTGCGTGCCCAATGGATAATGGACCATCGGTATAAGCTAAATGTTGCACGCGTTTTGGAACAAACTCATGACGCTTTACCGTTCCCATTGCTCTTAAAGTATTACTATCAGTAATGTCTCTGCCTTTTAGCTGAGTGGTTACCATATCTTTACGCAGATAAGCAAAATCAGTCTGTCCACTTGATTGAATGGTCATAAAAACTACAATTATTAGTATTCCTGCTTTTAACATAGAATCAAATTATTGAAACAAAAGCTAATTTGTTTTTTGAACTACACAATGATTAATATCAGTGGTTATAGCTTTATAAACGGTAATCCTTCACTAGCTTGATAAAAGGTGTAAAAAATAAATGAAGCAAAAACTAGAGCAAAACCAGTAACTACTAAAATGAGAGTGTTAGTTTTTATAGTCCATTTTTTTTGAAGTATCCATGCAAACAAGGGCACAATTTGAATACTGTGAAGACCAAAGAAATGTGCCACTCTTAAATCGCCAGCTATTGTACTCCAATTTAATAAAGGAATGCCTTCTCCTCCATCAGCTATACCAACATTATGTGCCATTTGACCAATCATTTGTCCTCCTACCCAACTTCCAAATATTGTAATTAGCCAACCTAAAAATATAGCGTACTGAATAGCCTTTGATAGTTTTAATTTAAGTCTAATAGTTTCGAAGGCAAAAAATACCATAATGACTACATTTATTCCAATTAAAATGCCCATCACACCAAATAAAACACCATCAAAAACGGTAGACATATTATAATGCGACTGTACACCTCTACCTGCTTGAAATGTTACTATGACCATTTCTAAAAACATTGTCCAAGACACTAAGTTTCTAATAATGTGCTTTTTTAATTTAGAGAATGGATAGAAGGTAATTAGATATCCAACAGTGAGGGTATATATACCCGTAGATATAAAGAATTTAAAAGGTTTTATCCAAGCATTGATTCCCATGATTTGCCTACTGTCAATAAACAAAGCAGGAATACATAGCATAGCACCAGCAAAAAGTATTAATACAATATAATATAGTATTGGACTTTCTTTTTTTACTATACCAAAAATAGAGCTTAAATATTTCACTGGTTACGTTTTTTAATGGCTCTAATTATCATAAAAAGTGCAAAACCAATTGGTCCTAACATAAATGTACCTATAAGACAAGGTGCCATTATTAAAGGATAGATCTTTAAGTCTTTATTTTCATCGAGCATCCACATACCAACCACAAGATCAAAAGCTAAATAATGTACCCAACCTGCCAAAACAGCATTTTCAAAAGTGAATAAATGCATAACTGATTCTAAACTACCAAAATCCATTGGAGGTCCACTTAACATTGAGGTAATTATGTAGATTGCGTAGATGATAGATAGAACTAAGGGTATAACTTTATAATCGATTAAAACACGTGTGATTTTCCATTTTGGTAAAACGATCATGAGTAGCCACATTGGCATGGCTACCATATTTGCAATTGAAAATACTTCTGGCGTAGACATAAATATTGATTATGAGTGAAACTTAGCTAAAGGCTTAATAAATAAACACAATAAGTTACATCAATAAATTGAAACAAAAAAAATTTGAATTTCTGCTATCACACTTATAATTCATAGAAGTCAAAACATCCTTGTTACTCTTATACTTCACGTCGCAAAACTTCTAATGGAGAACTACTCAGTACAGACCTTATATTGCTCAAGCCTATAACTAAGACCAATACAGTTATACCTGGTAAAAAGACAACAAAGGGTATTGATGATGGCACAAATGGTTCTTGGAATATAAAAAGTGCTAAACATAAGCCACTGACAAGCGCTAACAAAATACCAACTAAACTTCCTAAGACTCCTAAAAATAGATATTCAAGAGCTGAGATTTTTAATATCTGACGGTTTTTTGCACCTAAGGTTCTAAGTAGAACACTTTCTTTAATGCGCTGGTATTTACTTGTTCTAACAGAACCAATAAGTACAATAAGGCCTGTAATAATACTGAAAAAGGCCATGAAATTTATAACCCAAGCCACTTTGTCTAGAATATCTTCAACAATATTAAATACTTGTCGTAAATCTATAATAGTAACATTTGGGAATTTTTCGACTAAATTCCGTTGTAGGTTCGCAGATACTTGTTCATTTTCAGCAGCGGTGGTAAATACACTGAATTGAGGTGCTTCCTCAAGGACGCCTTTTGGAAAAACTATTGAAAAATTGAGTTGCATACGTCCCCAATCTACTTGTCTAATACTACCAACAGTAGTTTCCATTAAAACGCCTTGTACGTTAAATACAATTTTATCACCAATATCTACTTTAGCATCAGCGGCTAAGTTATCTGAAATAGAAATTACTATGGGTTCGTTTCGTTTTAATTCAGATGTCCACTCACCATCAATAAGTTCTTCAGATGCTATAAGTTCTTCACGATAAGTGGTTCTAAATTCATGATTAAGAATCCAACCTCTCACCTGTCTTGTTGTGTCTTGTCTTAAATCATTTACAAGATTATCCTTAATTTGATGCATTCGCATGGTAACCAGAGGAATATTATCTAGAATTGGTACTTCGCTTGTCTTTAGTTGTTCTGCCATAGCTTTTCGTTGATGGCTCTGCACATCTAAAATGATAATGTTGGCATTTTCAGCGGTTGGACCTACTTCGGTTTTAGATAAAAGAATATCCTTAGTGAAATATAACGTACTTATAAGAAATGTACCTAGACCTATCGCTAATACAAGCACTACGGTTTGATTATTTGGTCTATAAAGATTTAACAAGCCTTGTCTAGCAGTAAAACTCCATGTTTTAGGAAAAAAGCGTCTAACCAATTTCATAAAGAAATTTGCTACAACTGCGATTATTATAAAAGTAATTACAGCTCCTAATACAAATACTAAAGCATAAGTTGCATCTTTTAATAACCAATATGAAAACAGAAAAAGAAACAATAATATTGAGCAGAATATTAAGGTTCGGACTCTTCGTGGTTGCTCAGGTTCCTCACTGACACGCAATACCTTTAAAGGTGAAACATACCATGTATGTAGCAAGGGTATCAAGGCAAATAAAACTGACATAAATAAGCCCAAAAGGATACCAATAATTATTGGTTGAGTAGAAATTGACATTTCAATTTCAAATGGTAAAAATGATTTAAGAATATAAGGAAAAAGTCCTTGTAAGGCCACGCCTATTAATGATCCTATTAAACCACCTAAAATACCAATACCCGAAATTTGTAACAGAAAAATTAGAAAACTCTGTTTACGACTAGCACCTAAACATTTTAAAATAGCAATGGCTTTTAATTTTTCCTTAATATAAATATGAACTGAGCTCGCAATTCCGATACATCCAAGTAGCAATGCAATAAATGCGGCAAGGTTTAAGAACTTACCCACATTATCATAACGTCTACCTAAACGACGACTAGTACTTGTATGTGTGTCTAAATCTGCATTCGCCAAATCTAACATTGGATCAATTTTTTCTTCAAACGCATTTAAATCTAAAGTGTCTGATGCCTTATAAAAGAATTGATATTCCTTACGACTTCCAAATTGAAGTAGCTCAGTAGCTTCGATAGTGCTATATGGAATAATAACAGGTGGTGCCACGGAAGTTGAAACAGCATTACTACCTGGTACTGATTTTAAAGAACCTGCAATTGGAAATGTTACTTTACCAACTTTAATAGAATCACCTGGAACTACATCATATTGCAGCATTAACGTAGCATCAACTAGAGCTCCATTCTTTTGTTGATATTCGTCAGAAGCTATAATTGGTTCTGTTTTCATGGTGCCGTAAAACGGAAAGTCTCCTTGCATACCACGTACATTTACCAATTTTGTACCACCATTCTTCGGGAATGCAATCATAGATACAAAGTTGACCTCCTTAGCATCTGGCTTAAGTGAGTCAATGATTTCTTGGGCACGTTCTGAAGGCTCTTGTCTGGTGTCAATAATATAATCGGCACCCATAAGATTTTTAGACTGTTTCTGTATATTTTCTCTTAGATTTTCGCTGAATAACTGTATAGCTACCACTGCAGAGATTCCTAAAATAATAGAAGACATAAACAGCAATAACCGTACACGACTAGCCTTGGCATCTCGCCAAGCCATTTTAAATAACCATGAGAATTTCGGTTTCAATTTACGGCAGTTCTTTCGTTGGTTAATATTTGGCCTCCTTTAAGTCGTAATATTTGTTGAGTTCTGTTAGCAAGATCTAAGTCGTGAGAGATAATAACCAATGTAGTGCCAGCTTCCTTATTTAAATCAAATAATAATTGAATCACCTTTTCTCCAGTCTCCTCATCCAAGTTACCTGTTGGTTCATCAGCAAATAAAATGGAAGGTGTATTTGAAAATGCTCTCGCCAAGGCCACACGCTGTTGCTCACCACCAGATAGTTGTGATGGATAATGATGCATTCTGTCTCCAAGACCTACTTTTTCTAATAATTCTTTACCCATGGATTTGGCATCTTTAGCTCCTTGGAGTTCTAGTGGAACACTCACATTTTCAAGTGCAGTAAGTGTTGGTAACAATTGAAAATTTTGAAAAATAAAGCCTACTTCCTTATTTCTTAATTGTGCACGTTCATCTTCATCTAGACTTTTTAATTCAAAACCGCACAGCTCAACCATACCAGAATTGGGCTCGTCCAACCCAGCGCATAAACCTAGTAAAGTCGTTTTACCACTTCCTGAAGGTCCAACTATAGAGAATGTCTGACCTGCCTCTACATCGAATGAAATATCTTTTAAAACTGTTAACTGTTTTTGCCCACTTTTATAGGTCTTCTCTAAACCGTTAATCTTTAATATCTTTGTCATAGACTTAACAACTTTTTTTACGCCTTATGTTCGCATTCCAAAATACTCATTTACAATTGATTTCACTAGTTACTAGTAAGCTTAAAATCTTAAAGTTTTGTTATATTATCCTTATAACATTTCTATTAAGTTGTGGTGGTGATAAAACAAAAGAAAAATCAACGGAAACGCAGATGAATACTGAAAAGGAAACGAACGAAGAAGTAACAGAAACCACTAAAACTATCCTTTGTTTTGGTGATAGTATAACTGCAGGTTATGGTTTAGATGATAGCGCTGATGCTTATCCTGCTGTTTTGCAGCAAAAAATAGATACGTTAAATCTTAACTATACCGTTATAAACTCTGGATTGAGTGGTGAAACTTCAGCAGGCGGGAGAAGCAGAATAGATTGGGTAATGCGACAAAATATTGATATTTTTTTATTAGAACTTGGTGGAAATGATGGATTGCGTGGTATACCTCTAAGCGAAACCAAATCTAATCTACAAGCCATTATTAATAATGTTAACAAGAAAAACCCAGACACTAGAATCATTTTAGCCGGTATGGAATTACCACCAAATATGGGACAGGACTACACTTCTCAATTCAGGTCCGTTTTTGCTGAATTGGCAAAGGAAAATGATGTTACTTTCATTCCATTTATCTTAAAAGACGTCGGTGGAATAAAAGAGCTAAACCAGCAAGATGGCATACATCCCACAGTTCAAGGCCATCAAATTGTGGCCAATACAGTATGGGAAGTATTAAAACCTCTGCTTTTTGAGAATTCTCAATAATTAACTGAGAGATTTCATATCAATTACAAAGCGATATTTTACGTCACTTTTAAGCATTCGCTCATAGGCAGTGTTTATATCCTGCATATTTATAACTTCTACGTCCGAAGTGATATTATGTTTTCCACAGAAATCTAATAATTCTTGAGTCTCGGCAATTCCACCAATAAGTGAACCTGCCATACTTTTACGGCCCATAATCATTGGAACCGTGACCAACGGAGAATCAACAGGGCCTAAATAGCCAAGAACCACTAATGTACCATTGGTACTTAGAGTTGCCATATATGGATTAAAGTCATGTTCATAAGGTACTGTGTCAAGGATCAAATCAAATTTACCCATAACCTGTTCCATTTGAGATTCATCTGTTGAAATAACAACATCATCAGCACCCAAAGCTTTTGCATCTTCAATTTTATTAGTAGATCTTGAAAATAAGGTAACATGAGCTCCGAGAGCATGTGCAAGTTTAATAGCCATATGACCTAATCCACCTAAACCAACAACAGCAACTTTACTGTCCTTGCCTACATTCCAGTATCTTAAAGGCGACCATGTGGTAATCCCTGCACAAAGCACAGGTGCAATACCAGCTTGGTCAAGATTTTCCGGTACACGAAGTACAAACTCTTCATCCACCACAATCTTTTGAGAATAACCTCCATGTGTATTGGTTTGTAAATGTTTATCAAACCCACCATATGTACCAACCCATTCAGGACAGTATTGTTCTAAATCGGCTTTACAATTATCACAAGTTCTACAAGAATCCACTAAACATCCTACAGCCACTAAGTCACCAACATTATATTTTGAAACAGCATCGCCAACATTAGTAACTCTACCTACAATTTCGTGTCCAGGAACAACAGGATATTGTGTCATTCCCCAATCATTTCTCGCAAAATGTAAATCTGAGTGACATACACCACAATAAAGAATATCTATTGCGACATCAGTTGATGTCACTGCTCTACGTTCTATTTCTAATTGTTTTAAATCTGCTTCTGGAGAATCAGTTCCATAGGCTTTTACATTTGAAGTATTCATTTAATGAGGTTTTTTTTGGTTGAATCTAAATTTACGAAAAGTTCCTTGATTTTTTAAACTATTCAACATTAATGAAAGATAAACTTGAATAGCAAATTATTTTTCTACTAATAATTTATTTTAAACTAGAATTTACTACATTGAAGTGATTAACTAAATCCATTATGGCAGACCAACCTAAAGCCTTAAAAAAATTCGGAACATTTGGTGGTGTTTTTACACCTACATTACTCACAATTCTTGGTGTGATTATGTATCTGCGTTTGGGTTGGGTAGTTGGTAATGCAGGTTTACTTGGTGCATGGCTTATTATAATAATGTCTTTTTTAATCACATTATGTACAGCACTATCAATGTCTGCAATTACAACGAATATTCGTATTGGTGCTGGAGGAGCTTATGCCATCGTATCACAAGCCTTAGGTCTCGAAGTTGGAGGTAGTTTGGGAATTCCCAGATATGTTTCTCAAGGATTAGCTGTAACTATGTACATCTTCGGTTTTAGAGAAGGATGGTTAGGTATATTCCCAGATCATAATGCCTTTTTGGTAGACGTAATTGTATTTGGTGTACTGTTTACAATAGCATACATAAGTGCCAATCTAGCAATAAAGACACAATTCATAATTATGGGTATTATCATTCTGTCCTTGGTATCAATTGTTGTTGCTGCTTATGAAGGCTCTATGACATTGCCTGTTAGTGATTCTTTAAGTTGGGGTTCATTTAAAGGTTCAATTGAAAACGGATTCAGTGGCAGTTCCTTTTGGATGGTCTTTGCGGTCTTTTTTCCTGCTGCAACTGGCATAATGGCTGGTGCAAATATGTCTGGTGAATTGGAAGACCCTAAAAAAAGTATACCAAATGGTACACTTTGGGCCATTGCAGTTAGCTTTATAATATACATGCTTCTAGCATTTTGGATTAGCAGAAGTGCTACGGAACAGGAGCTCGTTGGTGATTATTATATAATGGTAGAAAAGGCCTATTTCGGACCATTAATTTTAGCAGGAATTTTAGGTGCAACATTCTCATCTGCTTTAGCTTCTATTGTGGGGTCTTCTAGAATTTTATTCGCAATGGGAGAACATAATGTACTACCCTATTCAAAAATATTGGCAGGTCAAAGTAAAACGGGTCAACCTAGAAATGCCATGATGGTAACTGGTATACTTATATTCTTAACCTTATTATTACGAAATCTTAATGCTGTAGCACCTTTAGTTACGCTTTTCTTTTTAATCACTTATGCGATGATAAATATCGTGGTTATAATTGAGCAGAATTTAGGGTTGATAAGTTACAGACCAATTTTTAAAATTAGACGCTGGGTACCATGGCTTGGACTTATTTCTTCAATTTTTGCCATGTTTATCATCAACCCAACAGTGAGTTTAATTTCAATTATGATTGTCCTTACAGTATATTGGTACTTATCTAGACAAAACTTAGAAACACCTTTTGAGGATGTACGTTCTGGGTTATTTGTGTCCTTTGCAGAATGGGCAGCAAAGCATACCTGGGGAATGAAAAAGATGCAACAACGTGCTTGGAAAGCAAATCTTATGGTGCCAGTGAGAGATGTTAACGGTTTAAAAGGAACATTCGAATTTTTAAGAAATATTGCCAAACCCAAGGGTTCAATTAAACTATTGGGTATAGAACCATTTACAGAGCACAGCTCACTTGCAATGAAATTAGATGATATTTCGGCATCATTTAGGCAAAAAGGTGTATTCTCCTCTTCTACTGTGATACATACAGAGGAATTTGCAAATGGAATTAATTATGGTAGTCAAGCTTTACAAGGAGCATTCTTCAGGCCAAATATTTTGTTTTTAAATCTTCAAGATCATGATGATTATGAGAATGAATTGCGTCCTGTAATGAATGAGTCTATTCGCTTAGAGATAGGGATATTATTGTTTTCATTGCATAAAACTGCACTTTTAGGACAACGCAACGTAATAAATGTATGGGTGAGTGATCGAAGAGGAAACTGGGAATTAGGCTGGGATATTGGTAATCTAGACCTATCAATATTAATTGCATACAAGCTTAAAATGAATTGGACGGCACAAATAAGACTGATAACAGTATTAGAAAATCCTCAAGATGAAGCACAGGCCAAAGAGTTTCTTAATAAACTCATTAATTTGGCAAGACTACCTAAAACACTTACCGAGATTCATATTGGTAAATTCAGTGATATTGTCACAAAAGCACCTTCTGCAGATCTCAATATATTCGGAATGGAACCTAATTTAAAGTTTGAGTTTATTAAAGAAATGACTGCAAAAACCAACAGTTCATGCCTGTTTGTTAAAGATTCTGGACATGAAAGTATATTAGCTTAGATTTGAACTAAAAAAAGAAAAAAGTCGTAATAATTAATTACGACTTTTTACAACATGGTTAATTAAGGGACTAAAAATATGCTGACTTATAAATTAAGGGTTTAAAACTATATTTCTTTCTGCAACTAGAATACCATCTATCTTTTTTGGTTTAAGTATTCTTGCTATATTTTTTTTCTTGGATATTTTTTTTCTACATCGTTTTGATAACAATGGGTCTTCTTCAAATAAAAATGTATCAATTTCGTACTCAGCTTTTGTTGGTTCTTTAATAACAGGAAAAATTTGCTGTGGCTGATTGTAACGCCTATCATTTCCAGGTACAAAAGTGTAAAAGGTATATTTACCGTCATTATCTGTTTTTACCCAAGCTCTGTGATGTACATAACGTTTTTCGTCTTCTTCTCTTAAATCGAAGTTTCCGTTTTCATCTGGTTGCTCTATAAACAGAATAACATCCTTAGCCGGTGTAACACCATCACTCAAAAAAATCGTACCTGTTACTTTTAGTTTTTCGTCTTTAGAGTTGAAATCAGGAATTGTATCAGTATTTTTTAATTTTAAATCTGAGTAGTCATAAATAGGATGACGTTTTTGAAAGTCTAATGAGTTAGAATTGTCTTGAGAAAAAATTGGTGTTAATGAGCTAAGACAAAAGAATATACAAAGAAGATTAAATAATCTTTTCATTTGAATTGAATTTGGGGTTCAATCAAAATTCCATCATTTTATCCATAAAACCCTATATATCATATAAATGTCAATTTTTTTCGATAAAACGAAATCCTAAGCAAATTATATCGGTGAATGGGGTGTTAATATGCAAAGAAATGGTAGAACTTAATAAAGTTATACCCTTAGTAAATTCATGATTTTCTATTGTAATACACCTTGCGTTTTATGAAATAAGGCAGTTAATTTAAAGATGAAATAGAGAAAATAAGACTAAGTATTTCGTCGAATAAATATGCTTTTAATCCAGCAATAATGCAGTTTGTCTAAGAAATATGCATTTAAAGTGTTAAAAATAATAGTTAAAAAATCTTGTTTTATTGGAATATTTATATAGATTTGCTTCAGAAAGTCCAAATCAAACCCATAAACATGAAAACTAAAATTACACTTTTTAGTGCTATTTTTTTACTTATGATAAGTATGAGTTTTGCTCAGAAAAAAGATAAAAAATCTCAAAGTATTATCGCAGGCAAAACAAGTATCTCAAAATACCATAGTAGAGCAGATCTAGATAATATGCCAAAAGGAGAATTATTGGTATTATATATAGAGCGTATAGAAGTTATAGTAAACATATTGCCTAATATAGCCTTTGCAACTAAACCTGGCGTAACGATGGCATCCTTAGGTATTCCAGAAACAAAGGAAAACAAAAAGGCATTAGAAGAAAATATAGAGGCGTCTGGAGAATATTTTGAAAGTACAATAGAATTTCAAAAGAAAATCCTACCATATTCAGACACATCAGACCTAATAGCAGCAATATTATTTTATGAAGAGACACTAAAATCACTTCATACATACGAAGATTTCAAAACAAATTAGTTTTTTATTTTGATTTATATTTAGTTAGTAATTGAACCTCGGCATATTGTCGAGGTTTTTTTGTCTTCAAAGCCTTATAATTAATGTTTAAAATGCCTGTTTTAACTATAATTTCATAAAAAACAGGTGTTATTGTAAGAAAAATAAACATTGTAATATAAAATAGTGCATTTCGTCGATAATATTTGTATTTCGTAGGTCTTATTCATAAGTTTGGGTTAATTATTAAAGAAGCCGCCAAAATTTAATAACTGAACTTAACTACTATGAGAAAAATTACACTTGCAATACTTGTTGTTTTTTTATTAATCGGCAATTGTTTTGCTCAACAAGAAAAAGGAATTATTGGCTATGATAATTGGTTAGACACTTGGACTGAGTTTCAACCAAGTAAGATTACGTATGAGGAGCCTACTCAAATATTAAGTGGTAGAATAGCTATTGATACTAAATTGACTAAACGTAATACCTATCTCTTAGTTGGTGATGTATTTATTACTAACAATGCCACACTTTCCATAGAACCCGGTACTGTAATCTTAGGTGATTTTAAAACCAAAGGATCACTTATTATCAGTAAAGGCTCAAAAATCATTGCTGAAGGAAAGCAAACAGACCCAATTATTTTTACTTCAAATAGAAGTGTAAAGAAACCAGGTGATTGGGGAGGTATTTTTGTGTTAGGTGATGCTCCATTAAACTCTTATGGTAATGAGTCTTCAATAAATTACGGATTAAGGCCTACTTCCTTCATGGATATTGTTTATGGTGGTGAAAACTCAGAAAGTGATTCTGGTGTATTAAAATATGTTAGAATTGAGTTTGCAGGAAAAAGAACCAAAGAACATGGCAACTTAAGTGGATTAACACTTGCAGGTGTTGGCAGTGACACTACACTATATAATGTTATGGTAAGTTATTGTCAAGGAAATTCGTTTAATCTTCTTGGTGGTAACCTAGTATTGGTTAAAATGGTTTCATTCCGTTCTAATCAAAACGATTATAATTTCAACTATGGCGCTCAATGTAATTTGGTTAATTCACTAGCTGTAAGATCGCCATATGTTTCGAGTGCCGATGGTTCAAGAGCACTATTTATCACGTCCTATGATTATAAAGAGGATGCTGATCCTACCAAAGAATACACAAACGTAAACGCCGAAAACTTAACTCTATTGAATGTTTCTAATGATTTAGAGTCAGATATTGAAATTGGCTTGGTTCAAGAAGCTATATATGTTGGAAATGATGTTTCTTTTGTAAGTGATAGAAGTGTTATTTCTGGATTTAGTCCAGCAGTAATATTAGACGATCAAATTAAAATGAACGACTCTAACCTTAGAAAAATTGAATTTATAAGAACTTATTTTAACAATTGTAATGGTAATCTTTTTAGAAAAGGCTATACCAATAATGATGACTTAGAAAGTTGGTATGGAAGTAGAGCATTTAACAATGTTTATTCTAAAGGCCCAGATTCAGAAACATTTATAGATGCTATTCATAAGAAATATCCTGATTATAGATTAAGGATAAATGGTATCATAGCATCAAACGACTATTTTGATGATGATGATGATGACGACGAAGACTAAAATGACTAAAGCAAACAATTAACCCCATAACTAAGCTTATAGAGAAAAAATTACAAACCTACTTATGTTTACCCATTCAACATTGAATAAATTTATTTTAAGTCTTTGTGTGTTCTTAACAAGTTTACAAGAACAAGCAAAGGCTCAAGTAGTTTTAGGCACACCAAATTTAGGCTTTACTCAAGCTTGTGCTAATGAGTCATTTAATACTTACAGCTTGTCTTTTGTTTTTTCACCTGAAAGTGCATTAGAATCATCAAATCAATTTAGTATTGAAATGTCTAATGGCGATGGAGATTTTACAGAATCAACCATTATCTATACTTCACAACCTGGAGAATTTACAACGTCACCAGCAACTTTAGAATTTACTTTACCAGAAACAACAGCCGGTGAGAATTATAGACTTAGGGTAAAAAGTAGTGCTCCTGCAGCAAATAGTTCTGGTTCTGCAAATTTTGCGGCTTATTATAAATTACAAGATTCACCTTTTACTATTAATAATTTAGTATCTACTGGAGCATACTGTACTGGTGGTAGCTATCTTTTAACAATTGATAACCCAGGTACAGGAAATAATGACTCTCCATTAAATTATCCATCTCTAACTTTTAATTGGTTTAAGGAAACTAGTCCAACTACAGCTGAATTTATTGCTGAAGGTCCTACTCTATCAGTCAGTACTGAAGGAACTTATTTTGCAGAGACTAACTATGGCACATGCACTTCAGACTCGTTTTCTAATAGGGTAACAATATCAGAAGCTTCATCTGGTGAAGCAGACGCAACAATAGTTTCAAGTTTAGGTAATCCATTTTGTCCTGAGCAAGGAAATACAACTCTAAGTACCATTGGAGGCATTAGTTATCAGTGGTATAAAAATGGAGAGCTTATTGCAGAAGCAGTAGAACAACAATACCAAACCAACGAATCAGGTACATTCTCAGTACAAGTAGATTTAGGTGATTGTTCTGCATCAGGATCTATCGATTTAGTAAGCGAGTTATTTAATAGTGATATTAATGTTGATGAAGTTAATAGTATTGAAGATGGTGAATCAATTACGGTTATAGTGACTACAGATGCCATTGCACCAGAATTTCAATGGTTCTATAATGATCAATTAATGCCTAACGAGACTTCGGATAATATAGAAGCTTCAAACTTTGGTGAGTATAAAGTTATTATCACTGAAACCTCAGGATGTAATAGTTCTAAAGCCTATGAATTTATGGTTGAAGAAGCTTTAGACCCATTTCCAGATGTAGACAAAATTCCAAACTTAATTAGTCCAAACGGAGATAGTATAAATGATACTTGGGTATTACCACAGAAATATGTTAGTGGAACAAATACCGATGTGATGATAATGAATAACAGAGGTGTAGTGGTATTTCAAACACAAGATTATCAGAACAACTGGCCAGAAACAAATTTGAATTTAACCAATATTAACCAGGTTTTTTATTACATCATAACAACAGAAAATGATGAAACCAAAAAAGGATCAATTACAGTAGTTAAATAGTATGAAAGCGACACAAATGATATTTATCTTGCTTGTTTTCTCTTTGCAATTTGCATTTGCACAAGAAGAAGATGGTGTCGTTGCATTAACCTTACCTGTTAGAAATTCATTGACCTTTAATAAGTTTGTCATTAATCCAACTTTTAGTTTCGTTAGAGAGCAGTCTAAATTTATAAGCATCTATAATAAAAGAGAATGGGTTCAATTTGAAGATGCTCCACTTACCTATATGGCGAGTTACTCAGGTAGATTCAGCGAAAATATTGGTGCTGGATTAAGCTTATTTCAGCAAAATTTAGGAGTTTTAACCACCTTTGGTGGAATTCTGAATTTTGCATACAACGCAAGGGTTAGCAGAATGAATAATCTAACATTTGGGTTGAATATAGGAGCTTACAGTAGTGGTGTCAATACCTCTAATGTAGTTACAAACTTTAGTGATCCATCATTGGATAACGTACCTACAAATTTTATTCTAACAACAAGTCCAGGAATTAATTATGGTACTGAGTTTTTAGATTTTGGTTTATCGATTAACAATTTAGTTACCTACAATTTAGAGTCTTCAGAAATGCTCGAAGACAATCCTGAACAAGGCATACAGGCTCATGTTATGTATACAGGATACATGCGCAGTCGAGGTTTCTTTGACAATGCAAAGTTTTCTGGTCTCGTGCGTTCAGAATTTAGAACAGATGAAACAATTATTTCTGGCCTTGCTATGGTTACAGCACCTAAAGGTATTTGGGCCCAAATAGGTTATAATTCAGTTTTTGGTCCTTCAGCAGGATTAGGTTTAAATATTACATCTCAAATAGCCATAGAATATAATTTTGAAACTGCTGTTGGTGATTTAAATAATTTTGGCCCATCACATGATATTACATTGGCATATAGGTTTCAAAACATCAAGAATTATGACTATAGTGGTGATGATGAAATTAGTGGTTTAATATCTACTACACCAAAAAGACGTCGCACAAGAACAGCATCAAATTCTAGAAAACGTAAAACAAATACATCAATTAAAAAACCTACTACAACAACTACAAAGACTGCTGTTGTTGCGAAAACTACAAATGATGTTATTAATAACGATAACACCACTAAGGATTCAAAAGAAGAATCTATGGTACAGGCAGAACAAAAAGCTAAAGAAGAAGCTGAAGCACAAGCAAAAGCAATAGCAGAACAAAAAGCTAATGAAGAAGCCGAAGCACAAGCAAAAGCACTAGCAGAACAAAGAGCTAATGAAGAAGCCGAAGCACAAGCAAAAGCACTAGCAGAACAAAGAGCTAAAGAAGAAGCCGAAGCACAAGCAAAAGCACTGAGAGAACAAAGAGCTAAAGAAGAAGCCGAAGCACAAGCAAAAGCATTGGTAGAACAAAGAGCTAAAGAAGAAGCCGAAGCACAAGCAAAAGCACTGAGAGAACAAAGAGCTAAAGAAGAAGCCGAAGCA
>NZ_JBKQXM010000004.1:0-341658 GCF_046762865.1 Winogradskyella sp. A2 | reverse complement strand
ACTGAGAGAACAAAGAGCTAAAGAAGAAGCCGAAGCACAAGCAAAAGCATTGGTAGAACAAAGAGCTAAAGAAGAAGCTGAAGCACAGGCAGCAGTATTGGCTGAACAAAGAGCTAAAGAAGAAGCTGAAGCACAGGCATCAGTATTGGCTGAACAAAGAGTTAAGGAAGAAGCTGATGCAGAAAAGGACTTAATCACAAATCCTCAGGACGAGTTTGGAAAAACCATGCTAGGAATGGATACCATAGTAGAAGCATCCAAAAAAGAACAGGACAAACTTTTAAATGAATATACTTCGATTATAAATATTAAGGATGAAGATTTAAAAGCCTTAAAAGAGGAAAACGATTTAAGCGAACAAGGTATAGCGGTAGTACCAAGACCATTTAAAAGTGTAACTGCAGAAAACAATAAACTAAGAGCTATTAAAGCCGATTTAGATAGAGTTATTGATGAACAAAATGAAAAAATAGAGGAATTAAAAAACCTTTATGAAGAACAAACAATAATTGGAGATACACTTACAAATGAGACGGTATTATTATTTTATAGAAAGAAGATAAAACGATTAGAAGCAGAACAATTACAGGCGCTTCAGGCAAAAGCTCAATTAGAATCTAGATTAGAAACCATTAGAGTTGCAACTGAGTTTGAAAAAAGAAGGCGAATTGTTAGAGCGGCCTATGATAATCAAGAAGAACGCTATCAGCAAGATAGAGCAACACTTCAGTCAATAAAGAAAACAACGTCGTTATCTGACACACCTTATTCTGAAAGTGATTTTGATTTTGGAGAAGAACAAGGAAGCAACATTAAAATACTTAAGAATATAAATAATGTTGATAATGGCTTCTACATGATTCTTGCAGTACATAGTAATATTGCCAAACGTAATGACTTTGTAACAAAAGTAGTTGCTTCAGGAAGACAAGATGTCAATTTCTTTTATGATGTGAGTACGAGTAAATATTACATCTATACCAATAAATTTAATAGCCTTCAAGAAGCAAATGAAGCACTAAATAAAAAAGGAACGAGACCATATAATGTAAAAATGTCCCTCATGAAAATAGAAAACTAAATAGTTAAGCAATGCTTTGAAACATTCTGAGCCCTTAAGAAAGTTGTGAAGCGTAAAAAGAATAACCATGAAAAGACCTACATTTTCAAGAATTATAATTCTAATTACAACGATTGTAATAGGGCTTCAATCATATGCCCAGAATTATGAACCGTTTACACCGAGATTTAACCAAGATTTAAAAGGGGACATTTTATTGATTGGAAATAATATTCTTGGGCCTGATAATAATCCATTTAATGATCTAAATATTTACAACCACAATGTTGATATGCAATATATTGATATTGATGGAGACGCAACGACATTTAGTTCGTCTAGTGCTGACTTAGAAATACCAAATCCAAATTGTTATAGAATTATATATGCGGGACTTTATTGGGGTGCAGTAAACCCTGGAAGTGAACCTATTACAGAAGTTAAATTTATGGGTCCTGAAGGTGGTTATAATGATATTACCGGAACCATAATATATGACGCAAATGGAACAACAGTAGATGGTGGAGATAGTTTTTCTTATGCCTGTTTTGCTGATGTAACTGATATTGTTACTGGTTTTACAAATGATCTAGGAACTTATACTGTAGCTAATGTATCTTCTGCTACTGGAGAAACTGCTACATTCAATCCATATAACGGTACTGGTCAATCTGCAGGTTGGTCATTATTTGTAGTATATGAAGATCCTACATTACCAGGAAAATCAATTACAAGTTTTGATGGTTTTAGTGCCATTAGTGTTCCTGGTGGGAATCCAACATTAGATATACCAGTAGATGGTTTTAGAACTGTCCCTGCTCCTGCTCCTGTTAGAGCAAACTTCGCATTTGCTACACTTGAAGGTGACAGTCCTATTTTAGGTGATCGCTTAAGATTAAATGGTGTTAGTTTATCTACAGCAGATCGTCCTGTTGCAAATTTCTTTAACAGTTCTGTTACTAGATTAGACGCAACACCAGTTACCAATAGAGTACCAAATAGTGCCAATACTTTAGGATTTGATACTGGTACTATCACCATTCCGAATCCAGGGAATTCAGTAATAGCAAATGATGCAACTTCGGGAACCATTAGATTAGAGACTAGTGGTGATACGTATTTTCCTTATTTCTTTGCATTCGCTGTGGAAATTATCGAACCCAATATTGTTCTAACAAAAATTGTTGAGGATGATTTAGGAAATGATATTGGTGGTGAACTCGTTGATTTAGGTGCGCCACTTAATTATGTTATTGGTTTTCAAAATACAGGAAATGATAATGCAACCAATTTTCAAATTAGAGATATACTGCCTATCAATATCATATTTAATTACCCAACCGATTTAATTTTGCCACCAGGTGTTACCGTTGCAAGTTATAATCCTGTAACACGTGAAATCATCTTTAATATTGATAATAGCCTTGTAGAGGAAAATGATCCTGTATATGAAATTAGGATTGAAGTTCAGGTTGTTGATACATGTAGCGACCTTGCTGATGCCTGTTCTAATATTATTAATAATCAGGCTTACGCGACATATAACGGCTTTTTTAACCCAACTTTTCAAATTACAGATGACCCAAGTATAAATAGCAATACAGGTTGTCTATTTACACCACAGGCTACTAATTTCTTAGCTGATTTAGATTGTGAATTTATCGAGGAAGTTATTTTATGTGGTGACACGGTTGAGCTTACGGCAGCAAATGGATATGATTCATATTCTTGGTCAACGAGTTCAACTGGTACACCTGTTATTGGTAACACACAGACAATAACAGTTGATGCTTCAGGAACTTATTATTCATTTAATCTTGCTATTGCACCTTGTCAATCTATTGAGCAACAGTTTCAGGTACAATTGTTTGGTGGAGATGTTGAGAACCCTGTTATTCCTTATGCAGATGAAGTTGTAACCTGTCCTAACGACGGTAAGCTTTTACCAAATATTTTCTTATGTGGTGCAGGTGATTCAAGATTTATAGAGACTAACATTGCAAATACTACCTCAATAATTTGGGAACAATTAGATGAATCTAGTTGTGATGCAGTGACAAATCAAGATTGTGCTAATGAAGATAATTCTTGTGTTTGGAATGAAGTGACTACAGGTCCTGATTTTCTGGCCGATACTGCAGGTCAATTTAGACTTACCATAAATTACCCAGGTGGATGTTTTAATCAGTTTTACTTTAATGTTTATGAAAACATACTTAACCCAACTGTAGAATCTAATGATATTATTTGTGCAACACCAGGTAATATCATAGTTAATGATGTACCTAATGGTTATGAATACAGTTTGGATGGTGTAAACTATCAAACAAGTAACTTATTCTCAGTTAATACTCCTGGAACATATACAGTTTATATAAGACAAGTAGGAATACCAACTAATCCATGTATATTCTCGGTTCCAGATGTATTGATAAGAGATAGAGATTTTTCAGGAAGTACAACTGTTATCCAACCTATATGTAATGGTGAACAAGGAAGTATTTTACTAGCGGCTAACGATATCGATCCTCAATACTCCTATTCTATTTATAATGGCGCAACCTTAGTTAACAGTGTTGGTCCTATTATAGAAAATACCTATAATTTCGAAAACTTAAATGCAGGTACTTATACTGTAACTGTTGAATCTGAGAACGGTTGTTTGTATAGCGAAGATGTAACAATTATAGAGCCTCCATTACTAACAGTTACAGCAGCAATTACTACACCTTTATCTTGTACTGATGGGGAAATTACAGTGTATCCTGTTGGTGGAACACCTCCTTATTTTTATTATGTAAATAGTACTACAGATTTTCAAACTGTACCAGAAATAACTGTTACTGCTGCTGGGACTTTCGATATAACAGTATTAGATTCAAACAACTGTAGTGCAAGCACGACAATTACTGTTGACCCAATTCCAGAACCAGTTTTTAATATTACAACAACAGACATACTTTGTGGTGGCACTGGTGATACAGGGACTATTACTATTAACGTCACAAATCCAAATGGAAATAGTATACAATACAGCATAGATGGTGGTACAACATTCGCAAATTCAAATGTATTTACCGGACTAATTGCCGGTGATTATGATGTTGTCATTCAGTACACATCTGGGTCTGCAATTTGTAATACCAATTCCCAAACAGTAACAATTTCGGAAAATATAGCAATTTCCGCAACTGCAGAACTTTCCACAACATTCTCATGTGTTGGTGACGGATCAATTACAGTTACTTCTGTTACTGGTGGCACACCGCCTTATAGCTATAGTATCGATGGTGTCAATTTTCAAGCAAGTAATGTATTTAACAATTTAACACCTGGTACTTACACAGTAACAATAAGTGATACTAACATTTGTACATATGCAGCAAATACAATTACTATTGATCCTATTGATCCACCTACTGATATGGATTTTGATAGCACACCTATTACATGTCCAACAAATACAAGTACAATAACTATTACAAATACCACTGGCGGAACCGGTCTTCTTGAATATCAAATAGTGGCACCTGCAACATTTGCCACACCTTACCAAAGTTCAAATAGCTTCAGTGGATTAGAAGCAGGAACATATACCTTCCAAGTACGTGATGAAAACGGATGTACATATATTGAATCCTTTACACTAGACCCAATCCCTTCTCCTACTGTGAATGTTATTCTCACACAAGACCTTAATTGTACTGCAAGTCCTGATGCTATATTAACAGGCACAATAACTGGTCCTGCTCCATATACTTATTCAGTTTCAGTTAATGGTGGAGCTTATGCGCCTTTGGGTAGTACAGGTGTTACATTTAATTATTCAACTTCAATGGACGGAACCTACCAATTTGAAATTACTGATGGAAACGGATGTACAGCAGAATCTTCTATAATTACAATAAATCCATTGTCTACACCAGATATTAGCTTTGTCGCACAAAGTCAGGATATTCTTTGTAATGGCGACTCAAATGGTTCATTAGATATTACAATTGATACTTCTGTTGGAACACCACCATTTACACTGAATGTTTTCAATGATACTTTGGGAGCTGATTTTGGTACTCAAACTTCTAGTTTGCCTGCAGGTTCTTACACTGTAACTCTAACTGACGCTAATTCTTGTACAGATACCGAAACTGTTATTATTGGCGAACCAGATGCAATTAATGTTAACTATAGTACTGTAGATATAACGTGTGGCACTGGTGGAATTTCACAAGGTTCTGTGATTATTAATTCTGTATCAGGCGGTACATCACCTTATAATTATTTTGTTACTGGAACAAATGGATACTCAAACTCAGAACTAAATGCTACAGGATCAACTTCAGTTAGTTTTGATGTTGTTGATTTTGGTTTATATGAAATAAATGTCGTTGATGCTAATGGATGTTCTGTACTTGTACAAGATGTACTTGTAGCATCTCCTCCAACCGATTTAGATATTAATATTGATACTTCAGTTAATTGTGCTACAGGCGGAGAAGCAACGGTAAGCATTGGAACGACTTTAGTTAGTAGTGGTCCATTCTTTTTCAGCATTTACCAAGGACCAATTTCAGTATATCCTAATCCACCAGGATCTTGGATTCCTGAGGATGCTCCAGGAAGTCAATCAGCAACGTTTACAGGTTTAACACCTGGTGTTACTTATACATTCATAGTATACGACCAATCAACCAACTGTAGTTACTATGAACCAGCTACAGCTCCAATCCCAACAAGTTCAACACTTACGTTAAGTGCAGTTGGATCTAATAACATTACATGTACAGGAAGTGCAGATGGTAATGTATCCTTCACCATTAATAGTATTTATGGCAGTGCTGTAGATGTTAATTATGAAATATTCGATTCTCTTACACTTGTAAGCGCAGGAATTTCTGGAACTGGCACAGTGAATGCAAACGGATCACTAACAGTTACAGATTTAGGACCATTAGATTTTGGTAATTATTATGTATGGATCAGTGAAACTTCTGGACCAAATGCAGGTTGTGGAGTGGTTACTGTACCTTTTAATATTTCAGAATCTGCATTCCCATTAGAGTTAACTGTTAATATTGATCAAAATGCCAATTGTAATATTAATTCTGGTGTGATCAGTGCATTTGGTGAAAATGGTACGGCACCTTATGAATATCAAATAACAACAACTGCTACTGCACCGCTAGCAACAGATGCTGGGTGGTCTTCTACTAGTACGTTTAATAGAGATGCGGGTAATTATTATGTGCATGTTTTAGATGCATATGGATGTGTCGTTTCAAGTCCTGTTGTTATATTACCTCAAGATGATTCACCTGTTATATCAGCTTTAGTAGTTGATGATTGTTTAATCACAGATGGTAATTTTGAAATAGATGTAAACTTAGATACTGCCGGAATACCACCTTATAGTATTAGTATTGATGGTGGTGCTTTCCAAACACAAACTTTCCCATATACCATTTCAAATATATTTTCAGGAACACATACTATTGAAATTCAAGATTTAAATGGTTGTGGAAACTTAGTAACAGTAGACGTTTATGTACCACTCGAGCTCAATGCATATCTAACGGCGATGCCTTCATGTAATAATGATGATGGAGTTATTACAGTAAATGCTTCTCAAGGCTCTGGAAATTTCAGCTATGTTATAAGTCCAAATCCAGCAACAATAACTTTAGCTGGTAATATATATTCTGGAGTACCAGCAGGACTATACACTATTACAGTTACTGACAATACAACCTTATGTACTGAAGATATTACTATTGCTGTACCAGAAGCCACACCTCCAACGATAACAACTACACCATACTTGGTATCATGTTTTGGAGATAATTCTGGAAGTTTTGATTTACTAGTTAATGGTTATAGTGGTGCATATACCTACGAAGTGTTTGATAGTACCAATACCTCTGTTTTTGGTACTGTAAATGCAAATACAACAACAAACCCTATAACTATTAATGGATTATTAGGTGGCTCATATACAGTGGTTATTACTGAAACGAATGTTCCTTTTTGTGATGCAACTACAGATATTATAATTCCTTCACCATTAGATAATCTTACAGTTACGGCTTCTGAAACTTCAAATGTTACTTGTGATAATAACCAAGGTACCATTGTAGCTGTTGCTGAAGGAGGTTGGGGAGATTATGAATACGAACTTACTGGAGACGCCAATGTGCCATTTTCAAGCAACGGTACTTTTACAGACTTATCAGCTGGAAACTATACTATAAACGTTAGAGATGCTGAAAATTGTATTGCTTCAACAAGTATTGTATTGGTAGAACCAATTCCTATAACAGCAAACTTCACTCCTAATACGTCACTATTATCTTGTTTTGGAGATCAAAACGGAACTATTACAATAGATAACGTAACTGGTGGACAAGGAAGTAATTATACATATACGCTGAATACAATTTTACCAACACCAAGCTTTTCAGGTCCACAAACATCAAATGTATTTACTGATTTAGGAGCTGGTACATATTCGGTTACTATTGAAGATGGTTTTAATTGTACAATGACATCTACAAATATTGTCATATCAGAACCAACACCAATTGATGCTAGTTTGGTCGTTAATTCTACACAGACATGTAGTAATGATACCACACTTACTTTAAGCGCAAATGGCGGAACTGGTGCTTATACATATAGCGATGACGCTAATTTTACCAATATATTAGGCACATTTACAACATCAACAACTTTTACTGTGAATCCTGGCACCTACGCATACTATGTTAGAGATGCTAACAATTGTATTGCTTCAATTTCTAATGAAATTACAATAGACACATTACCAGAACTAACTGTCGTTTTAGATTCAACAAATCCAACTATTAACTGTGCTGGAGATAACAATGGGTCGATTACCGCAACAGCTCAAGGTGGCTTAGGAGATTATCTATACACCTTACAAGATGGAAATGGTAATGACATAGCGGCAACACAAGATTTACCTGGATACTTTACAGGATTGGTTGCTGGTGATTATGTAGTTTATGTTGAAAGTCAGGATTGTTCGGTGACATCGGCTCCAATTTCAATTACTGAACCAACAACAGCTCTTGATGCTACAATAGCCATCACTGATGTTTCTTGTACAGGAACTGAAAATGGCGCTGTAGAAATAACGGCAACAGGCGGTACTGGTATAATTAAATATGCTATTTCACCGCAATTAAACCAATTTTTTGAAACTAATATTTTTGAAAATTTAGCATCTGGAGATTATGATTTAATTGTTCAAGATGAATTAGGATGTTATTTAACATTCAACTTTACGATTTCTGAGCCAGAGCAAGTTATTCTTAGTATAGTACCAGATTCATTTTACCCTGAAGTTTGTCAAGGTGATAGCAATGGTGAATTTAGTATTGATATTACAGGTGGTAATCTGCCATATAGTGTAAGTCTAGACAACTATGATGGTCCTTATACAACTGGACTTCCAACACAAACACAATTTGATTTTAGCGATTTAGGTGGTGGTGATCATGTTGTATTTGTACGTGATGCTGAAGGCTGTGAATCAGAATGGAATATTACCTTCCCTGAACCTGTTGTTATTAATCCGGAATTAGTAGTAGAATATGTTTGTCAAGACAACTCACAAGGAAATATAGTGACTGTATCTATCGATGATTCTAATACAGATCTTACGGAGTTCGATTATTCATTGGATGGTGGACCATACCAAGCAAGTAACATTTTTACAGATGTTCCTGTTGGGCCTGAGCATTTTATTGAGGTAAGACATACAAATGGTTGTATCCAAACCACTCCACTATTTGATATTGAAGGATTTGAACCTGTTGAACTGCAATTGTCAGAAGGTGAAATAAATGAAATTATTGCCAATGCTTCAGGCGGTTCGGGTGAATACACATATTACATGAATGGTGAAGATTATGGAGATGAAACCTCTTTCATCATTACGGAATCTGGTATATATACTATTACTGCTGTTGACGCAAGTGGATGTATGGCAGAAGCACAAATCGAATTAGAATTTATAGATATATGTATTCCAAATTGGTTTACACCAAATGGAGATGGTGAATTCGATACTTGGTCACCAGGTTGTACGGAAAATTATCCAAACCTGTCCTTCGATATTTTTGATCGTTATGGTAGAATGGTTGCGACGTATCAAGTTGGTGAAGTTTGGGACGGTAGATATAACGGACAAGAATTGCCAACAGGTGATTACTGGTTTGTTGTTAAAACTAATGACCCTAATGTCGATAAAGAGTTTGTTGGACATTTTACACTATACAGGTAAGCCCTCTAAAATTATATGATGAATAAGATGAAAAAAATTACACTTTATATATGTTTCTTGATGTTATCCTTTGGGTATGGCCAAGAATTGAATTTACCTGTTTGGACACAATATTTGGCGGATAACGATTTTGTTATTTCACCGACTTATGCAGGTATTGGTGACAATCTAAAAATTAGGGCCAATGGATTAACACAGTGGGTTGGCATTAAAAACGCACCAGATAATCAGTCTATATATGCAGATTTTAGATTTGCTAACCGGTCTGGTATTGGAGTTTCAGCTTATAATGACAAGAATGGAAACACAAGGCAAAAAGGATTTAAAATTTCATATGCGCATCATCTTACATTAGATTATAAGTCAAAGCAGTATTTATCTTTCGGAATCTCATATAACGTAAATAGCTTTAGAATTGATATTGAGAATTTTAATACTACTTACGAAATACCAATTATCGATCCAAGTATTACCGATGATAGGTCTATAAACAATAATAATTTTGATGCCGGTATTTTATATCGCTGGAAAAACTTTTTTGTAAGCCTAAATGCCAACAATTTAATAGAAAAAGATATCGATGATTTTACCGGAGTTGAGCCTAACCAACTTTTAAATTTTCAACTTTATTCTGGTTTGGTACTCAGAAGTAAAACAAACAAAGATGTTGAATTTGAACCTTCAGTATTCTTTCAGTTATTTGATAGTGATAATCGTTCCGCAACAGATATAAACTTTAAATACAGAAAATTCAATAGAGATAGAAATTATTATTGGATTGGTGCTTCATATCGATTCTTAAATGATCAATTTTTAGATCCGCTCAATCTTGGCCCAATGGCTGGTATAATGCACAATGGCTTATACTTTGCCTACAGTTATCAAATTACCATGAATGACTTATCAGGTTTCAATTCAGGTACTCATATGGTGACTATTGGACTAGACTTATTCCAAGGTGCTAGTAATTGTGCCTGTACAAGAGGTACAAGTCAGAGTTATTATAGGTTATAATATCACTAAGCTATTTATGTCTTCCTCTTAGAACTTCAACTACATTCTCTAGTTTGTAGCCTTTTGCTTGTAAGAGCATTAAGTAGTGAAACAACAGATCCGCACTTTCCTCAAGGAATAACCCGTCATTATTGTCTTTAGCTTCAATAACAACTTCCACGGCTTCCTCTCCTACTTTTTGAGCCACTTTGTTTATCCCTTTTGCGAATAAGGATGCTACATAAGACTTTTGTGAATCAGCATTTTCAATTCTTGATGTGATTGTATCTTCCAGTTTTGAAATAAATCCAAAGGATTGCTCATTAGTTTCATTCCAGCAAGTGTCGGTTCCTTTATGGCATGTTGGGCCTTTTGGATTTACTGTAATTAATAAGGAATCACTATCACAATCTAATTTAATATCCACGAGATTTAATACATTTCCACTTTCCTCACCTTTAGTCCAAAGGCGTTGCTTTGTACGACTATAAAATGTTACTGATTTTGATTCAATGGTTTGCTGTAAAGCCTCTGAATTCATGTAACCCAACATGAGCACCTTTTGCGTTATTGCATCTTGTATAATAGCTGGTACTAATCCGTCCGGACTTTTATTGAAATCTACATTCATAATCGTACTTCTATATTCTGTTTTCTTAATTCTTTTTTTAATTCTATAATAGGTATTTCTCCAAAATGAAAAACACTTGCAGCCAAAGCGGCATCAGCCTTTCCAATCGTAAAGGTATCTGCAAAGTGTTGTATGGTACCTGCACCTCCAGATGCAATAATTGGAATATTGACCAAATTTGAAAGTTGAGCTAAAGCCACATTTGCAAATCCTGCTTTTGTCCCATCATGATTCATAGAGGTAAATAAAATTTCACCAGCACCACGTTCTTCAACTTCTTTTGCCCATTCAAATAGTTTTATGTCTGTTGGAATCGTACCTCCAGCTAAATGTACAAACCACTCCTCACCTATTTTTTTTGCATCAATAGCCACGACAACACATTGACTACCAAATTTTTGAGATAATTCATTAATTAATTCAGGACGTTTCACAGCAGACGAATTTATAGATACCTTATCTGCACCACAATGCAATAAATCATCTACATCTTCAACTGAGGAAATTCCACCACCAACAGTAAATGGAATGTTAACGTGTTCAGCAACTTTCAAAACCATATCGTGCATGGTTCTACGTTTCTCTTGAGTTGCAGAAATATCTAAAAACACCAATTCATCTGCACCTAATTCGGCGTATTGTTTCGCCAATTCAACAGGGTCACCTGCATCTCGTAAATCTACAAAGTTGACGCCTTTTACAGTACGACCATCTTTGATATCTAAACAGGGAACAATTCTTTTTGTGAGCATATTATAGCAATTGTTCTAATTCTTTTAAACTAATTCTATTCTCGTAAATGGCTTTGCCTATAATTACACCTTCACAACCAATTCTTTCAAGATCTTCTAAATCCTTAAAGCAAGAAACTCCACCTGAAGCTATAAGTTTAATGGATTGAACACCACTACTATTACTGCATTCTTTTATTATGGTCTTGTACAAATCAATAGATGGTCCTTCTAGCATGCCATCTTTTGAAATATCTGTGCAGATAACGTACTTAATACGTTTTCTCTGATAATCTTTAATAAATGAAATAACTTCTTCTTGGCTATTATCTTGCCAACCATTAATTGCAATTTTTCCTTCATTACTATCTGCCCCTAAAATAATTTTTTGAGGTCCATACTTAGATAACCAACCCTCAAATGTTTCCCTATCATTAACAGCTATACTTCCTCCTGTAATTTGTTTAGCACCACAATTAAAAGCAATATTTAAATCTTCATTAGATTTTAAACCACCACCAAAGTCAATTTTTAATTTTGTCTTAGATGCTATCTGTTCTAAAACCTTGTAATTTACTATATGTTTAGCCTTGGCACCATCTAAATCAACCAAATGCAAGTACTCAATACCTGAAGCTTCAAAAACCTTTGCCACTTCTAGTGGGTTTTCATTGTAGACTTTCTTAGTATCGTAATCACCTTTGGTAAGTCTTACGCACTTTCCTTCTATGATATCTATGGCTGGTATAATTCTCATTTTATAAGTCTAAAAAGTTCTTTAATAATTGCTCTCCAACTTTTCCGCTTTTTTCTGGGTGAAACTGAACTCCAAAAAAATTATCGTTCTCTAGAGCAGAAGCATAAACTATTTCATAATCTGAGGTAGCAATGGTTTCGTCGCAATTCTCTGCATAATAACTATGCACAAGGTACATGTATTCTTGTTCATCAATGCCTTTAAACAAATCTGATTTAAGATTCTCGATTGTATTCCAGCCCATTTGAGGCACTTTTACACCATTAGAAAAGCGTTTTACATTGGTATTAAATATACCAAGTCCTTTTGTATCGCCTTCTTCCGTATAGTTACACATTAATTGCATCCCTAAGCAAATCCCTAATACTGGTTGATTTAATTTTGGAATAAGACTGTCTAAACCACTTTCTTTAAGCATTTTCATAGCAGAACTCGCTTCTCCTACACCAGGAAAAATCACTTTATCAGCCTCTACTAATTCTTCTGGTATATCAGATAATTTGGCTTCATAACCCAAACGCTGAAAAGCAAATTGAATGCTTTTTATATTACCTGCTCCGTAATTAACTATTCTAAGATCCATTATAACATACCTTTGGTTGATGGTAAAATCATTTTATCCACATCCTGTTTTACTGCCATTTTAATAGCCTTAGCGAAAGATTTAAAAATTGCTTCAATTTTGTGGTGCTCATTAGTCCCTTCAACTTTAATGTTTAAGTTACACTTAGCTCCATCTGTAAAGGATTTAAAAAAGTGATAAAACATTTCAGTTGGCATTTTACCTATCATTTCACGTTTAAACTCGGCATCCCAAACTAACCAATTTCGACCACCAAAATCAATAGCTACTTGAGCTAAACAGTCATCCATTGGTAAACAAAATCCGTAACGTTCTATTCCTAGTTTATCCCCTAAAGTTTTAGCAAAAACTTCACCTAAAGCAATAGCTGTGTCTTCAATGGTGTGGTGTTCGTCTACATCTAAATCACCATCAACTTTAATATTTAAATCTATTTGTCCATGACGTGCAATCTGGTCTAACATATGGTCAAAGAAAGCAATTCCTGTATGTATGTTACTCATACCTGTTCCATCCAAGTTAAGATCAATCTTAATCTTGGTTTCATTAGTGTTACGCTCAATTGTGCCAACACGTTCTGTTGTTTTTAGGAATCTATAAATAGCTTTCCAGTCATTAGTTTCAATAGCAATGTAAGCTTCTAGTTCACCATTGCTTAAGGTAACTTCATCTGTACCAAGATTGGTATTATCATTAATGAAAATACCTTTTGATCCTAAGTTTTTAGCTAATTCAATATCTGTAAGCCGATCACCAATAACAAATGAATTTGCTAAGTCATAGTCCTCAGAAAAGTACTTAGTCAATAGACCCGTATTTGGTTTACGTGTTGCAGCATTATCTTTAGCGAATGTTCTGTCGATAAACTGTTCTTTAAATACAATACCTTCTGCTTCAAATGTTTTAATTAAAAAATTGTGAACTGGCCAAAACGTATCTTCAGGATAAACTTCTGTCCCTAAACCATCCTGATTGGTAATCATGACGATTTCAAAATTCAACTCCTTTGCTATTTTGCTTAAGTATTGAAATACTTTTGGATAGAACTCTAGCTTTTCAAATGAATCTATTTGCTCATCAGCTGGTTCTTTTATTAATGTTCCATCTCTATCTATAAATAATACTGGTTTCATGATAGTTGGTTTAATGTCTTAATTAATGTTTCGTTCTCCTCCTGCGTTCCTACTGTGAATCTTAGACAATTTTCACACGATGGTTGTGTCGTTCTATTTCTTACAACAACGCCTTTGTCTATCAATTGCTTATAACGTAAGTTAGCGCTATCTACTTTGACTAAAATAAAATTCGCATCCGAAGGATATATCTTTTTAATAAATGATATTTCTAATACTTGTTTAACAAGTAATTCGCGTTCATTCAATATAGATTCAACTTCTTTCTTCACTTGATCTAAACGTGTCAATCGTTCCAAAGCCTTATCTTGAGTTAATTGATTAACATTATAAGGTGGCTTAATTTTATTTAATACTGATATAATAAATTCCGAAGCATAACAGATTCCTAATCTAATTCCTGCTAAACCATAGGCTTTAGACAAGGTTTGTGTTACAATAAGATTTGGAAATTCATCTAATCTACTCAACCAACTGTCTTGAGATGAAAAATCTATATAAGCTTCATCAATAACAACAATTCCATTAAAACTCTTTATCAGTTCTTCAACTTTGCTAGCGTTAAAACTATTAGCTGTGGGATTGTTTGGTGAACATAAAAACAAGACTTTTGAATTCACGTTTTGAGCTGTAAGAATTTCTGATACTTTTGGCTCAAAATTGGCATCTAATCCAACAGATATTATATCAATCGCATTTAAATCAGCTAATACCTTATACATGCCATATGTTGGTGGCAACGTAATAACATTATCTTGTCTAGGTTCGCAGAAAGCTCTAAACAACAAATCTAAAACTTCATCACTACCATTTCCAAGAAGTATTTTAGATGTCGCAATGCCCTTAATCTCTGCCAATCGTTCTTTTACCTTACTCTGCTGAGGGTCTGGATAGCGATTTACATTAGACTGAAACGGATTCTCATTAGCATCAATAAAAACCATATCTGCTGAAGCATCTTTATACTCATCTCTCGCCGACGAGTATGCTTTTATGGATTTAATATTATCACGTAAAAGATTTTCTATGTTCATGATTCTAAATCTTTTAAACGTAATGTTACTGCATTTTTATGAGCTTGAAGCCCTTCAGCTTCTGCCATTAATTCAATTGCTGGGCCAATATTTTTTATACCTTTTTGAGATATTTTCTGAAAGGTCATACTCTTCTGAAAACTATCAAGATTAACACCAGAATATGCTTTAGAAAAACCGTTTGTTGGTAGAGTATGATTAGTGCCAGATGCATAATCACCTGCGCTTTCAGGTGTGTAATCACCAATAAAAACAGAACCTGCATTACCTATGTTTTTCACAAAAAAGTCATTGTCATTTGTTGCGACGATAAAATGCTCTGGTCCATATTCATCGATTAAATCTAATGCTGTTTTAAAATCCTTTACAACAATTGATTTTGAATTGTTAATGGCATCTGAAGCCATCTCTTTTCTTGGTAATTCCTCAAGTTGTGAAATAACTTCTTCATTAACTTGTTCTGCAAATTTCTTTGAAGTGGTCACTAAAATCACCTGGCTATCAGAACCATGTTCAGCCTGACTCAATAAATCTGACGCTACATAAGCCGGATTAGCAGATTCATCTGCCATAACCAATAATTCACTTGGGCCAGCCGGCATATCTATAGCCACTCCATATTTAGTTGCTAATTGCTTTGCAACAGTAACATATTGATTTCCTGGGCCAAATATTTTATAGACTCGAGGAATACTATCAGTTCCAAACGTCAACCCTGCTATTGCCTGTATACCGCCAACTTTGATAATTTTAGTTACACCACAAAGTTTTGCTGTATATAAAATCTCATCAGCTATTTTGCCTTCACTATTTGGTGGTGAACACAAAACAACTTCATTACAACCAGCTATTTTTGCAGGTACGGCAAGCATTAATACTGTTGAAAATAACGGTGCTGTCCCACCTGGGATATAGAGTCCTACTTTTTGAATAGGTCTTTTTTCTTGCCAACATTTAACTCCACGCATTGTCTTTAAAAAGACTTGTTCAGTCTGCTGAGCTTCATGGAATTTTTTAATATTATTCTGTGCTAGTTTAATGGCTTTTTTGAGTGCTTTTGATACCCTTTTTGATGCCGTTTTGATTTCTTGATCACTAACAATGGAGTTCTCTAATTCAACACCATCAAACTTAAAGGTATAGTCTTTGATAGTATTATCACCATTCGTCTTTATGTTTGTAAATACTTCATTTACAATAGACTCAATTTCTTCTACGGTCTGTGTAGGCCGTTTTAAAATCGTTGCCCAATCTTTTTTCTTTGGATTTTCTATCAATTTCATATTACAAGACCATATTTTCAATTGGACATACCAATATGCCTTCTGCTCCATTGGTTTTGAGTTCATCAATAACATTCCAAAAATCATTCTTGTTGATTACTGAGTGTAACGAACTCCAACCATCTTTAGCTAATGGCAAAATTGTTGGACTGTTCATTCCTGGCAAAATATTTACAATTACATCTAACTTATCATTAGGAGCGTTAAGAAGCACATATTTATTTTCTCTTCCTCTCAGTACAGATTTTAATCTGAATTGTATCTTATTAATTATAGCTTGATTCTCTTCAGAAATTTTTGGTGATGTTGCTAATACAGCTTCTGATTTTAAAAGCACTTCAATCTCTTTTAAACCGTTTTTAAATAATGTACTACCACTTGAAACTATATCGCATATACCATCTGCCAATCCTATATTAGGCGCGATTTCAACTGAACCATTAATAATATGCAGATTAGCATTGACACTTTCTTTGGCTAAGAATTGATTAACAGTATTAGGATAGGAAGTTGCAATACGTTTACCTTCTAGATCCTTCAAAGAAGTTGCATCAGAAGATTTTGGCACAGCTATCGACACTCGGCATTTTGAAAAACCTAGTTTTTCAACAATAGTAATATCTTTTCCTTTTTCAATTAAAACGTTTTCGCCTATTATGGCTGCATCTACTACTCCGTCCTTCAAATATTGAGGGATATCTCCATTTCTAAGATAAAAGACCTCAAGCGGAAAATTACGTGCTGATGCCTTTAATTGATCCTTACCATTATCAATTGAAATACCTATTTGCTTTAATATTTTAAGAGAATCTACATTAAGTCTTCCTGACTTCTGAACCGCAATTTTTAATTTATTCATTTTAAGTTTTGGTTAGTTTAAAAACACCATAAGCTTTAAACAAAAAACCCATTTGATGTTCTCAAACGGGTTTTAAAATTTATGTTGACAATAATCAATACATCTTTACCTCGCTTGAGCGATTATATGTAAATGATGATGTAAATGATTAAAATTCATTTCTTATATATCTGAAGCAAAGTTTGTAAAATTTATTCTAAAATTCCAAAGCTTTAACAAAAATTTTTATTGATTCCCTAATATAATTGGCATACCACTATCACCAGAACCAATTACTATGACTTTACTGTTTGGTGATTCTGATAATTTCACTGTAGCTTCAATACCTTTATCTTGAAGAATCTTATCTGTCAATGAAGCACTTAATATGCGGTTAGCGTCTGCTTTACCTTGGGCTTCAATAATTACTTTCTCAGCCTCTTTTTCTGCAGTAACTAATCTAAATTCATATTCTAAAGATTCTTGTTCTTGCTTTAATTTACGTTCAATCGCTTCTTTGATTGTTGGAGGTAAGGTTACATCCCTTACTAACACTTCATTTAATTGAACATATTGTTTATCAAGTATTTTCTTGGTTTCTTGAAAAATTTCAACTTGAATAGCATCACGTTTAGTTGAATACAAATCGTCTGGTGTATAACGCCCAATAACACTCCTAGCTGCACTACGTATTGCAGGCTGAATAACGCGCTGCAAATAGCCTTGTCCAATAGACTGGTGCAAATTCCCTAACTCGTTATAAACAGGTTCATACCAAGCAGAAGCATCAATTTGAATTTCCAAACCATTTGATGATAATACTTTCATTTTTTCGAACAACTCTTGCTGACGTACTTCGTAAACGTATACTTTATTCCAAGGTGCAACAATATGAAAACCTTCTCCCATTGGTGGTTCATCAACAACAACTCCTTCCCCAAAGGTTTTAAATAATACGCCTGCTTCACCAGAATCAATAGTCACAGCCGATTTAGCTACAACAATTACTAAAATAATTATTCCTATTAAAATCGGTAATCCAATTTTTGGTAATTTTTCCATTTCAAATTATATTTAAATTAAACCGTTATATTTTCTTAAAAACCACTCGGCAAATAAGCATATTGCTATAATACCAAGAAGATATTTCCAATCCACCAAAGGTACGATATTTTTAGTGCTTTTTTGAATTGTGGTATATCTAATATCGTTTAATAATTCCTGAATTAATGAGCTACTTTTTGTTGCAAAAAAAGCTTGTCCTTGACTATTCTCAGCAATTGAATTGAGTTTATTAATATCTGCATTTAAGAATTGTTGTTCTACATTATAGTCCAATATTCTGAATTGACCTGAAGATGATATTGACTCAGAACTATGTTTTATCTTAAAATCATATTCGCCTGCATCGATACCGCTTAGATCTACGGTATAATTTGAACCATTCAACAATAAAGGGATTTCCTTTAACTCATCTGTTTCTTTGTTTTTAAATTCAATATTTAAGGATGCCTTTACATCAAACTCGAAGCTTTCATTAAAATATTGTGCAGATATAATTACATCATCATTACCATTATAAAACGACTCATAATCTACATTTAGTCTATTACGTTTTTTATTTGAGCTCAAATACTGAATCAGCTTTCCAATAAAATTATCAAAATCCGTAAAGCTCTCTGTATCTAAATAAGATTGTGCTCTCCATCGCCAAATACCTTCTCCGACTAAAACAGCGTGTTTCATATTATCAAATGCATATGTTGCTAACATAGCATCGCCAGTATTTATTCCATTTACTTTCTTATATAAAATAACATCTGCTGGCACTAAAAAGTTAAATCCTCCAAATTCAGATTTTAATGGTGGGTAATCCTCAAAAGTTATGTTATCTATTATGAAGGTATTATAATTTCTATTTAATTCTGGCTGAAAATCTTCAGTTTGATTTGATATTTCCCATAACACTTTTAGATGTGTACTATTTATAAATTCATAATCTGTTCCTGATCCTGTAATTATAAAAGTATTTAAATTCTGTTTCTTTATTTCATTAAGAATTGAATTAAAGTTATTATTTGGTTGATACAATATAACTAATTGAAAATCATTGATTTGATTAAAATATTCAATTGGTTTTAAAATGCTTACACTTCGTTGCTCATTGCTTTCAATAGCCTTCTTTAATGCACCTAAATCTGGATGTAATTGATCGTATACTATTGCAATATTTGTCTTTTGATCAATAACTTCAACACCAAAATTTTTATAATTATTTATTTTATTTTTTTCTTGACTTAAAGGAATTAATTCTACACGATAAGTTTTTATACCTACACTACTAGCCAGTAATGTGGTATTAACAATTTCAGAAGATTTAGAATTATCGAATTGGACTTGTTTTCTATAAACAACAGAATTTCCTCTCCATATTTTTAGTTCGGTATTTACAGGTTCCTCACCTGTGTAATTTAAAATGATTTCTACTGGAAATTTATTCTTTAAAAATGTATATCGATTGACGTTTAGTTGTTTTATCCTTAAGTCAGAATAAACCGTTGAATCTCCTAATATTACTGGATAAATGGGCTGATTTAATGATTTTGATAAATAACTATAATCAGTCCCTAAGGTTTGATTTCCATCAGAGATTAGAACTATTGGAGCAGTTTTATTTTTATAAACTTCATCTAGTTGTATGAGAGCACCTGAAATATTTGATTGTCCTTTGGTATATGAGATACTATCTAAACCACTAATTTCTTTACCAAAACTGTATTGGTCTATATTAAAACGTTGTTGAATCTCTGGAGTTTCGATAATCTTATTAAAGATATCTGAGGCTATAGAATCTTGTTCAAGATATTTAATCGATTCTGAGTTGTCCGCAACAATAACCAAAGTTGGTTTTTCATTGAAGTAAGTGACCGCTTCAAATTTTGGATTAATTAATAATAGTAATATACCAAATATTGCAAAAGCTCTTAATCCAAATAATATATTCCTTAGATAGCCCTTTATTTTCGACTTATATAAATACTGAAACAGCGCTAATAAAAGCGCTGCTATCCCAGCAATAATAATATATAAAATCGTTTCTGTTTGCATAGTATTGTAGTCATAACAATCTGACTACTCAAAATATATTATGTTAGCATACCTCCATCTACATTCAGAGTTTGACCTGTTACATAAGAACTAAGGTCACTACCCAAATAAACGCATGCATTTGCTATATCCGCTGGTGTACCTCCTCTTTTTAATGGTATGGCTGCACGCCAACCTTTTACTGTTTCCTCATCAAGTTTAGCAGTCATTTCCGTTTCAATAAAACCTGGTGCAATAACATTACTTCTAATATTACGTGAGCCTAGTTCTAAAGCAACCGATTTTGAAAATCCTATTATACCAGCTTTTGATGCTGCATAATTTGTCTGACCAGCATTTCCTTTTACACCAACAACAGAACTCATATTAATTATCGATCCTTTGCGCTGTTTAAGCATAGTACGTTGCACGGCTTTTGTCATATTAAAAACGGATTTAAGATTAACCTCAATAACCTTATCAAAATCTTCCTCTCCCATACGCATTAATAAATTATCCTTTGTTATACCTGCATTATTTACGAGTATATCAATGGATCCAAATTCTGCTAATACATCTTCAGCCAATTTTTGAGCTTCATCAAAACTTGCGGCATTACTCTGATAACCTTTAGCTTTTATTCCTTTGGCATTTAAATCCATTTCTAATGCCTTTGCGGCATCTACAGACGAACTGTATGTAAATGCTACATTAGCACCATGATCTGCAAAAACTTCTGCAATACCTTTACCAATCCCTCGACTAGCACCAGTGACTATAGCAGTTTTTCCTTCTAATAATTTCATCTTAGTTATATGATTAGTTAGTTTGTTATTGATTAATTGCTTCTCTCAAATATAATAATTACAAATTGCAAGAAATAAAAAAACCTCACAAGATTTTGTAAGGTTTTTAACTTTTATAATTCGTTATAAATTACAGTACTTCTGCTACTTTTTTCCCAATTTCTGCAGGTGAATCAACCACGTGAATCCCACATGCTTTCATAATTTTCTTCTTAGCCTGAGCTGTATCATCACTACCACCAACTATCGCACCAGCATGTCCCATGGTTCTTCCAGCAGGAGCAGTTTCACCAGCAATGAATCCAACCACTGGTTTTTTACTACCACTTTCTTTATACCATTGAGCAGCGTCAGCTTCTAATTGACCTCCAATTTCACCAATCATTACAACTGCTTCAGTTTCAGGATCATTTATCAGTAACTCAACCGCTTCTTTAGTTGTTGTACCAATAATCGGATCTCCACCAATACCTATAGCCGTAGTGATTCCTAGCCCTTGTTTAACAACTTGGTCTGCAGCTTCGTAGGTTAAAGTACCAGATTTTGACACTATACCTACCTTACCTTTTTTGAAAACAAAACCAGGCATAATACCTACTTTTGCTTCTTCTGGTGTAATTACGCCAGGACAATTAGGACCAACTAAACGGCTTCCCTTATCTTTAATATAATCGGCTGCCTTAATCATATCTGCTACTGGAATTCCTTCAGTTATTGTTATAATTACTTTGATACCCGCATCTGCCGCTTCCATTATTGCATCTGCAGCAAATGCTGGAGGTACAAAAATAATTGTCGTATCTGCACCGGCTTTTTCCACTGCTTCTGATACAGTATTAAAAACAGGTCTATCTAAATGCGTTTGTCCTCCTTTACCTGGTGTAACGCCTCCTACAACATTTGTTCCATATTCGATCATTTGACCAGCATGGAAAGTACCTTCACTTCCAGTAAATCCTTGTACAATAATCTTTGAATCTTTATTAACTAATACGCTCATTAGATATTTATTTAGTTTTATTAAATATGGGTGCAAAAATAATTCTTCTTTAGTTAAATATAAAGTGAATCAATTACTATTTTTTTTAATGAATTCTAATATTTCAGGTATCTTTTTAATATAGGCCATTTCCTTAAAAAATGTTCGTGCTTCTTTTGCTGGAGAACCAAAATAAGTCTTGCCGCCTATTGTAGTGTGTCCTAATCCAGACTGAGCATAAAGAACGGTTCCTTCAGAAATAGTAATCCCGCTTTTTACACCCACTTGGCCCCAAATAGTAACATTGTCTTCAACTATAACACAACCTGCTATTCCTGTCTGAGAAGCAATTAAACATTTTTTACCTATCAAGGTGTCATGTCCAATCTGTATTTGGTTGTCTAATTTAGAACCTTCACCTATTGTTGTGTCACCAGTAACACCTCTATCAATAGTACATAAGGCACCAATATCAACATTGTCTTCGATAATTACACGACCACCGGAAATTAATTGATCATATCCTTCCGGTCTGTTTTTGTAATAAAATGCCGATGCACCCAACACAGTACCAGCATGTATTGTTACATTATCACCAATGACAGTATCATCATAAATACTTACATTAGAATGAATCACACAATTTTTGCCAATTGACACATTGTTGCCTATAAAACAATTTGGTTGGATAACAGTACCCTCACCAATATTAGCATCTACGGCAATTGCAACATTTGCCGATTTAAATGGTTTGAAGTGAAGTGTTAATTTATTAAAATCCCTGAAAGGATCATCTGAAATTAAAAGTGCTTTACCTTCTGGACATTCTACTCTTTTATTTATCAAAACTATGGTAGCATCAGATTCTAATGCTTTATTGTAGTATTTTGGATGGTCTACAAATACTATATCTCCTGGTTCTACAACATGTATCTCATTTATTCCATATATAGGAAAATCAGCATCACCTACAAATTTGCAAGAAATTAATTCTGCAATTTGTTCTAAGGTATATACTTTAGGAAATTTCATTTATTCTTTGATACGTTCTTTATAAGTGCCCTTTTCTGTTTCGATTTTAATTTTGTCGCCTTCATTGATAAATAAAGGAACATTTACTGAAGCACCTGTTTCAACAGTTGCAGGTTTTGTAGCGTTTGTTGCTGTATTTCCTTTTACGCCTGGCTCAGTTGCAGTAACTTCTAAAATAACAGTAGCTGGCATATCAACTAATAATGGCATGTTATCTTCCGTGTTAATTAGAATGGTAACAACTTCTCCTTCCTTCATTAAATCAGGTCTATCTAAAGTTGCTTCTAACAAGCGAATTTGAGTATAATCAGCTTCATTCATAAAATGATAAAATTCACCATCATTATATAAATATTGAAATTTATGTGTTTCGACACGTACATCCTCAATCTTATGACCTGCAGAAAATGTATTATCAATTACTTTACCAGTGGTAACACTTTTAAGTTTAGTTCTCACAAAAGCTGGACCTTTTCCTGGTTTAACATGCAAAAACTCAATGATTTTGTATATATCGTGATTGTATTTAATGCATAATCCGTTTCGGATGTCTGATGTACTTGCCATAAATAAATGATCTTATTTCTATTAATTTGATTTAAAATACCCTTTCATAATTCCTCGATGCGAATTCTTTATGAACTGTAGAATTTCATCACGCTCTGTTGTAGCTTCCATTTCAGCTTCAATTATTTCTGATGCTTGAGTATTATTATAATTCTTTTGATAAAGTATTCTATAAATATTTTGAATCTCTCTAATTTTGTCTGTACTAAATCCTCTACGTCTTAATCCTACAGAATTAATACCTACATAAGATAAAGGCTCTCTAGCTGCCTTAACAAAAGGCGGAACATCTTTTCTTACTAAAGATCCGCCTGTAACAAAAGCATGACTGCCAATGGAGCAAAACTGATGCACCGCTGTCATACCTGCTAATACCACATGGTCTCCTACCGTAATGTGTCCAGCTAACGTACTATTATTTGAAAAGATACAATTCTTACCTACCACACAATCATGTGCAATGTGACAATATGCCATAATAAGGCAGTTATCACCAATTACAGTTTTCATTTTATCTGTTGTACCACGATTTATAGTAACACATTCTCTTATCGTTACATTGTTACCTATTTCAACAGTTGTATCTTCATCATTATATTTAAGATCTTGGGGTACTGCAGAAATTACGGCTCCTGGAAAAATATTACAATTTTTGCCAATTCTTGCGCCTTCCATAATGGTAACATTACTTCCAATCCAAGTCCCTTCACCTATTTTTACATTGTTATGTATTGTTGTAAATGGCTCAATTACAACATTCTTTGCAATTTTGGCTCCAGGATGTACGTATGCTAGTGGTTGGTTCATTTTATTTTACTTTAGATATTTGGGCCATTAATTCAGCTTCAGCACACAGTTTGCCATTGGCGTAGGCATAACCTTGCATATGACAAATACCTCTTCTTATAGCCGTTATCAAGGAGCATTTAAAAATTAAAGTGTCTCCTGGTACAACTTTTTGTTTAAACTTAACATTATCCATTTTCATGAAGAAAGTCAAATAGTTTTCAGGATCAGGAACAGTACTTAAAACTAATATTCCACCTGTTTGAGCCATAGCTTCAACTATTAAAACACCCGGCATTACAGGTGCTCCAGGGAAATGACCTTTAAAGAATTCTTCATTCATGGTCACATTCTTCATGCCAATAACATGGTTTTCCGTTAATTCATAAACCTTATCAAGTAATAAAAATGGTTGTCTATGTGGTAACATATTCATAATTTGATTGACATCCATGAGTGGAGGTGCATTCAAATCTACTTGAGGTACATTGTTACGTCTTTCGTTCTTTATTAATTTAGATATTTTTTTTGCAAACTGTGTGTTAACAAAATGCCCAGGCTTATTTGCAATCACCTTACCTCTTATTCTTGTTCCGATAAGTGCCAAATCACCAACAACATCTAATAATTTATGACGCGCTGCTTCGTTAGGGTAATGAAGCGTAAGATTATCTAATATTCCATTAGGTTTTACTGCAATACTATCTTTCTTAAAGGCTATTTTAAGTTTCTCCATTGTTTCTTCAGATAATTCTTTATCCACATAAACAATAGCATTATTAAGGTCACCACCTTTAATTAATCCATGTTCTAAAAGCATTTCTATTTCATGAAGAAAACTAAAAGTTCTTGCATCGGCTATTTCAGTTTTAAACTCGGAAACATCATTCAAAGTCGCATTTTGAGTGCCTAATACTTTTGTACCAAAATCTACCATTGTGGTAACTTGATATGTTTTTGATGGCATTAGGATAATTTCGCTACCAGATTCTTCGTCTGAATATGATACAACTTGCTTTACTTCATACTCTTCTCTAACTGAATCTTGCTCAACAATTCCAGCCTTTTCAATTGCTTCAACAAAAAACTTTGAAGAACCGTCCATTATTGGAGGTTCTGAAGCATTAAGTTCTATAATTGCATTATCAATATCTAGCCCAACTAAAGCTGCTAAAACATGCTCACAAGTCTGGATAGTTACACCATTTTTCTCTAAACATGTACCACGTTGCGTATTAGTAACATAGTTGGCATCTGCTTCTATTTTAGGACAACCCTCTAAATCAACACGCTCAAAAATGAAACCCGAATTTTCGAGACCTGGTTTAAAAACCAATTTTACATCAGTACCTGTATGTAGGCCAACACCCTCAAGTGACACCTTCTCTTTAATGGTCTTTTGCTTCGTTTCAGTTTTAATTATTGCCATCGACTTTCTTTTCTAAATCGTTTATATTTTTTACAATCTTTGGTAAGTTTTTGAAATAGACATATGATTTATTGTAGTCACCATAAGTTAAGGCTGGCGATCCTTGTAATACCTCATTATCTTTTACATGTCTACCAATACCTGATTGTGCTTGAATTTTTACATTATTACCAATAGTGATGTGCCCAACAATACCAACCTGTCCTCCTATTTGACAGTTTTCACCAATTTTAGTAGAGCCTGCTACACCTGTTTGAGCAGCGATTACAGTGTTTTTACCAATTTCAACATTATGAGCAATTTGAATTTGATTATCTAATTTAACACCTCTTCTAATAATTGTAGATCCTAAGGTAGCTCTGTCTATTGTTGTTCCGGCACCAATATCAACGAAATCCTCTAAGATTACATTTCCGATTTGAGGAACCTTTGAATATTCTCCCTTTTCATTTGGCGCAAAACCAAAACCATCAGCTCCAATAATTGCACCGGAGTTAATTACACAACTCTCACCAATAACACACTCAGAATATATTTTTGCACCGGAAAAGACAATGGAATTATCATCAATTGTGACATTATCACCTACATACGTACTAGGATAAATCTTTACATTATTACCTAATTTTACGTTGTCACCTATATATGAAAATGCTCCAACGTAACAATTCTCTCCCAACTTGGCAGAATCCGAAATATAACTTGGTTGTTCTATTCCGGACTTATTAAGCTTGATTTGATTGTAATACTCTAATAACTTGGTAAAAGCGCCATAAGCATCATCTACTTTTATTAAGGTTGTAGTAAGTTCTTCTTCGGGCTCAAAATCCGCATTTACAATGGTAATTGAGGCCTTTGTAGAATATATATACGGTCTATACTTTGGATTTGCTAGAAACGTTAATGATCCTTCTTTACCTTCTTCAATTTTTGCGAGTTCTGAAACCTCTACAGTTGGATCACCAACCACATTTCCTTCTAATATACCTGCTATTTGCTCTGCTGTAAATTTCAATTAATTGATTTTAGTTTGCCGGTTTCCCGCAAAAATAGAAAAAATGTATCACATTTTCTTCTTAGGATAGCACATATAATGTTTAGTAACGGGTTTACTTAGTGCTTTGAGATTAAGCTGATCCGTTGCTTTGACGATATCTTTGATTTTCCCGGTCTTATATAGTATATCTATGTTCTCCTTTTTTTGTTGATATGCTTGGTTAGTTATCTTACCCTTAAACACAAAATAATCTGCCTCCGATTCAGAGATTTTATATTGATTCATTAAATCTTTCTTGTGCTCTACTAACTCAGAAACTTTAATACTTTTATTCTTTATCTGAATTTTCAACAAGTCCCTATTTATAATCATATCACATAGGTTACTGAGCACAAAATCATTATGATATTGCCATTCCTTTATTGCCGAGATAATATCGTAATCATCAAGTTTGGCAAATACCTGCAAGGTAGAATCCTCAAAATTAGATTTATTAATTTCTACACTCAAGAAATGGTTAAGTGCATGACTACAAGACAAATTTTCTCCCTCTATGGCTAATTCTTTAGCACGCTTCAAGATTCTAGTTAATAGTTGTTCTGCTACCAAACCGGTTTTATGCAAGTACACTTGCCAATACATAAATCGTCTGGCAATTAAGAACTTTTCAACACTATAAATACCTTTTTCTTCAATAACCAGATGTTCATCAACTACATTTAACATTGTTATTAAACGTTCGCTATTTATATTTCCTTCGGCTACACCGGTATAAAAACTATCTCGCTTCAAATAATCAGCTCTATCCATATCAATCTGACTAGAAATTAACTGACACATAAATTTTCGTGGATACTCACCTATAAATATAGAGATGGCTAAAGTTAAACTTCCGTTAAACTCTTCATTTAAAGCCTCCATAAAATAGAGCGATATTTCTTCATGTGTAATGTCTGTCACAAGGCTATGTTCCATAGCATGAGAAAACGGTCCATGACCAATATCATGTAATAAAATGGCTATTAACAAACCATTTTCTTCATCTTCAGCAATGCTAACTCCTTTAAAACGAAGCACATTGATAGCTTGTTGCATTAAATGCATGCTACCTAATGCATGATGAAATCTTGTATGATGGGCACCTGGATAAACCAAATAGGACATCCCCATTTGAGTAATTCGTCTTAACCTTTGGAAGTATTTATGCTCTATTAAGTCAAAAATTAAAGAATTCGGAATAGTAATAAATCCGTAAATTGGATCGTTAAATATTTTGAGCTTATTCTTGATAGGCAAAATGTTTAAATTCATTAATTAAGAAACAAATATACACCAACATGATTAATATTCTTTGGGTTGACGATGAAATAGATTTACTTAAACCACATATACTATTTTTAGAGCAAAAGCAATACGAAGTAACTACTTGCCAGAGTGGTACAGAGGCACTAGAAATTATTGACGATACTAACTTTGATATTGTTTTCCTCGATGAAAATATGCCAGGTTTAACAGGCCTTGAAACTCTGAATGAAATTAAAGAGCGTCGTGCCAATCTTCCTGTTGTTATGATTACCAAAAGTGAAGAAGAATATATTATGGAAGAAGCGATTGGTAGTAAAATTGCCGATTATTTAATTAAGCCTGTTAATCCAAATCAAATATTATTGAGTTTAAAAAAGAATTTGGATCATTCGCGCCTAGTTTCAGAAAAGACAACATCCAACTACCAACAGGAATTTAGAAAAATAGCTATGGACCTATCTATGGTGAATTCTTATGAAGAATGGATAGAGTTATATCAAAAACTTATTTATTGGGAAATACAACTCGAAGATATTGAAGATGTGGGAATGACAGATATCTTAGAGTCACAAAAAACCGAAGCAAATTCACAGTTTGGTAAGTTCATTGAAAAAAATTATTCAGATTGGTTTGAACCAAATATTGATGCACCAATAATGTCACACACTTTATTTAAAGAAAAAGTAGTGCCTGAATTAAGTGATAAACAGCCTACGTTGATGGTAGTTATAGATAATTTACGTTATGACCAGTGGAAAGCATTTGAACCTATAGTCAATAATTATTATAAGAAGACTTCAGAACTGCCGTTTTATAGTATTCTGCCAACAGCTACACAATATGCTAGAAATGCAATTTTCTCTGGTTTGATGCCTGCTGATATGGAGAAGTTGTTTCCACAATATTGGAAAAATGATACGGATGAAGGTGGTAAAAATATGCATGAAGCTGATTTTTTAAGGGAACAAATAAAGCGCCTAGGATTAAACCACCTTAAATATGAATACTACAAGATTACAAACCTAAAATTGGGTAAAAAACTAGTTGAAAACTTCAGATCATTAAAAGACAATGACCTCATTGTTGTAGTCTACAACTTTGTTGATATGTTGTCACATTCTAAAACGGAAATGGAAGTGGTTAAGGAATTGGCTTCAAATGATAAAGCCTATCGATCACTTACTGTAAGTTGGTTTAAAAATTCACCTTTATTAGAAATGATTCAATTATCTCAACAACTCGGATTTAAATTGATTTTAACTACAGATCATGGCACCATAAATGTTAATGCGCCAACTAAGGTAATTGGAGATAGAGATACAAGTCTAAACCTACGGTATAAGACTGGTAGGAGTCTTACGTATCAAGATAAAGACGTATTAGCTATCAAAGATCCTAAAAGTATCCATTTACCTGCTCTAACCATGAGCAGTTCTTTTATTTTCGCAAAGGGAGACTTGTTCTTAGCATACCCAAATAACTTTAATCATTATGTAAGTTATTACAGAAACACTTACCAGCATGGTGGCGTTTCCCTCGAGGAAATGATAATTCCATTTGTCGTTTTAGACCCTAAATAAATCCGTAAAAAGCATAAATATCCGATGAAATACACTTTTTCTTAGGTTTTCTCAATAATTATCTCTATTATTGTGCTTGGTAATAAGAGTAAGAACATTGAATAATATTCAATTTAAATATCATTTAGAAAATATTGATTCTGTTGCAAAACAGATTTTAGAGCATTTAGATTCCAAAGTCCTTTTGTTTAATGGTACTATGGGTTCTGGAAAAACAACCTTAATTAATGCAATGCTAAAGGCAATGAACAGTTCTGATGTTGCAACAAGTCCAACATTTTCTATAGTTAATGAATATCAACTACCAGATGACAAAGTTTATCATTTCGACTTTTATAGAGTTGAAAGTATAGAAGAAGCCTATAATTTTGGTATTGAAGATTATCTTACATCCAATCATTGGATTTTTATAGAGTGGCCAGAACGAATTTCTGAAATATTACCTAAAGAATCTCAAACCATTACCATCACTGAATTAGAAGACAGTCAAAGATCCCTCAAATTGACCATAAATAAAAGAAGTTTAACCGAAAATAACGCCATGACAGTACCAAAATTTTAATAGAATTTTGACAATATTTCTAAAAGATTAGCAATCAGGTTACGGAAAAACCGTAACTGAATACGCCATAATTCTTGGATTTTAACATTCTTACATTTTAAACAGGTCCAATCCTAGTTTAACTTTGTAGTAATTAATTAATTAAATCCCTAGAAATTATGAAGACTAAAAAACTAGTTTTAGCGATTGCAATCTTTGGAGGAATGTTATTCACTGTTCAGGCAGCTAACATTATTGACATAGATGAGCAAGTTACAACACAAGTTGACAAAAGAAAACTTAAAGTTCCACCAGCAGGATAAAAAGTCCTACGGTAGGAAAATTTTAACAGGGAGTATCGTTGCAACCATAGTTGCCGCTACTCCCTTTTTATTTTATTTATATGAATATGTACCGGATACTCAGGAATGGGATACAATTTTTGGTAAATATTATAGTATAGAATATGAAAGTGCGAATGTTGCCATGTGGGTTCTGGCAATGAAATTTGTCCCTCTTTTACTTTCTCTCATTTGGTTTTTTACCTGTAAGCATTGGTGGTATCATGCTCTTTTAGTACCAATTGCTATGTTTTCATATCAATGCGTAGTTTCACTAAACTTTGACGCAAGATATTTAGATGTTGCTGATATTATTTGGTTCGTACCTATAATGGCAATCGTTTTCCCATCAATTTATTTAATCAGGGCAAAAATGTTTGATAAAATAAATGACCACGATAAAACCATGGAAGAGCTTGAGGAGGAATTTATGATAAAACCAAAATCAGTTTGGGGGAAAATCAGCCAATACTTTTAGATAAACTTTTTAAATAGAGCGTTTTAATAATTGACGATTCAAAAAATTCATACATTTAAGTGAGTTTCACTATCTTGCAATAAGGATTTAGAAACTTACTTAAATGAGCAAATCATTAACGCCTTTTACCAAGGCTCAATTACTGCCTCAAGAGGAAACCTTAGAGATTTTAAAACAAAAAGGTGAACTATTTATTGGTATACCAAAAGAAACACATTTTCAAGAGAAACGTGTATGCTTAACACCAGATGCAATATCTGCATTAACAGCAAATGGACATCGCGTTTTATTAGAATCCGGTGCTGGTGAAGGTGCAAAATTCAAAGACAAAGATTATAGCGAAGCTGGTGCAGAAGTAACTAAAGACAAATCTAAAGTCTACTCCTGCCCCATTATTCTTAAGGTTGAACCGCCAGCATTAGATGAAATAGAATTGATTAACCCTCAAACTATTTTAATTTCTGCACTTCAAATTAAAACCCAGAGTAAGACATATTTTGAGGCTCTTGCCAAAAAAAGAATCACTGCGCTCGCATTTGAATTTATTAAAGATGAAGATGGAGCATACCCTGCAGTACGATCACTAAGTGAAATAGCAGGAACAGCGTCTATTTTAGTTGCTTCAGAGTTATTATCTAATGTAAATGGTGGTAACGGATTAATGATGGGCAATATAAATGGTGTGCCACCAACAGAAGTTGTCATCCTAGGTGCTGGTACTGTGGGTGAATTTGCTGCTCGTTCTGCTATTGGTTTAGGGGCAAATGTTAAGATTTTTGACAGCTCAATCACCAAGCTTCGATGTATACAGACTAGTCTAGGTCAAAATGTATATACATCTACCATGCAACCTAAAAACCTCATAAAAGCTTTAAAACGATGCGATGTAGCTATTGGTGCGGTAAGAGGAAGTAATAGATCCCCAGTTGTAGTAACTGAGACCATGGTAGAACATATGAAAAATGGATCGGTAATAATTGATGTGAGTATTGATATGGGTGGTTGCTTTGAAACAAGCGAAGTCACAACTCATGATCACCCTACTTTTGAGCATAATGGTGTAATTCATTATTGTGTGCCAAACATACCAGCTCGTTATTCTAGAACAGCTTCAGTTTCAATCAGTAATATTTTTACTCCATATCTTTTACAAATAGGCGAACATGGTGGCATAGAAAATGCCTTGCGTTTTGATAGAGGATTAAAAAATGGGTTGTACCTTTACCACGGAATTTTGACAAACAAATCAGTTGCAGATTGGTACGATTTAGACTATAATGATGCTAATCTCTTAATTTTCTAAACTAAATTATTTAATGAAATTTGTTCAACGCTTAGGATACTACCTTGGTGGTTTTGCTATTGGTTTAATAATTCTAATGTTTTTTTTGAATGGAAAGAAAGCATCTTGTGATTATGGGCCTAACGCTCGCACTGTTAAGAATATTAGTTCTAAAACAATAGTCTATTCTGAAAATGTGCAATTATTCATGAATAATAATGGATTAGACTCCACAATAGTTAAAAACTTAATTAAATTTGGAGATGTTGATTTTGCCAAAAGTAATACCAAATTAGATTCTTGCAATATTTACTATATTGATAATATATATAAAGAAAAACCAATCAAATTGTCTGTAAAAAACTGTAATTCATTTTCTAAAATAATAGACATGAGTTACATTAACGAATAAATTCACATTTTCAAAGTATAATTATCAATCATAAAATTTTAATTTTAATCTTTGAGTTTTAAACTTAAATCTACCTTTTAAATGAAAATTCTCGTAACCGGAGCCGCGGGATTTATTGGCTTTTTTACTTCAAAAGTTTTAGCGGAGAAAGGCCATAATGTTATTGGACTAGATAACATTAATGATTATTATGACATTAACCTAAAATACTCCAGACTAAAAGAATTAGGAATTAAAAGAGAAAGTGCAGAAAAGTTCAATAAATTATCATTAAGTGATAAATTGAATTTTTCTTTTGTAAGAATGAACTTGGAAGATCGTGAAGCTCTTCCTAGACTATTCGAGAATGAAAAATTTGATGTAGTTTGTAACCTTGCGGCCCAAGCAGGAGTTAGATATAGTTTGGAAAACCCAAACACTTATGTCGACTCAAACCTAGTGGGGTTTGTAAATGTTTTAGAATGTTGCAGACATTATGATATTAAGCATTTAGTTTATGCTAGTAGTTCTAGTGTATATGGTCTAAATGAAAAAATACCATTCTCAACAAATGATAATGTAGATCATCCTATAAGTCTATATGCTGCTACTAAAAAGAGCAATGAGTTAATGGCGCATACTTATAGTCATTTGTTCAAAATTCCAACAACAGGACTTCGATTTTTCACAGTATATGGCCCATGGGGAAGACCAGATATGGCCATGTTCTTATTTACTGACGCCATAATAAATGATAGACCAATAAAGGTTTTTAATCATGGTAAAATGGAAAGAGACTTCACTTATATTGATGATATTGTTGAGGGTGTTGTGAGAATATGTGAAAAATCAACTACTGAGAGGAAAAATCAAAAATCAGTTTATAAAATATACAATATTGGTAATAATAACTCAGTAAAATTGATGGATTTTATTGAGGAAATAGAATTGAGTCTAAACAAAGTTGCCAAGAAGGAAATGTTACCAATCCAACCTGGTGACGTTGAAAGAACTTGGGCCGATGTTGATGAACTAATATCAGATTTCGATTATAGGCCCGATACATCAATTAAAGATGGAGTTAGATCTTTTATTGATTGGTTTAAAAATTATTACAATTAAAATTCATTCAACGGTAGAATTGGTTTTTCTATTGTTAAAATTGAATTTAATCGTTAAAACAGTACTTTAATATAGAATATTATAAAAATTAGAATATTTAATTCACATTTGCTTCAATTAAAAATTAACCCAAGTCAAATTAGTCAAAGACTATGAAAATCAATAAAATATGTTGTATCGGTGCTGGTTACGTAGGTGGTCCAACAATGGCTGTAATCGCCAAAAAAAATCCAAATATCCAAGTTACTATTGTAGACATTAATCAAGAAAGAATTGATGCCTGGAATGATGAAGATGTCTCAAAATTACCTATTTATGAGCCTGGTCTAGCAGAAATCATCGAAGAAACGAGAGGTGACAATCTACATTTTTCTACAGAAATTGACAAAGCAATAGATGAATCTGAAATGATTTTTATTTCTGTGAATACTCCGACCAAAACATATGGTAAAGGAAAAGGTATGGCAGCCGATTTGAAATATGTTGAGCTATGTGCAAGAAATATTGCCGATGTTGCTACCACTGACAAGATTGTAGTAGAAAAATCCACATTACCTGTTAGGACAGCACAAGCCATTAAGAGTATTTTAGATAACACAGGTAGTGATGTTAAGTTTGACATACTTTCTAATCCTGAATTTTTGGCAGAAGGTACTGCAATTCAAGATTTATTGAAACCAGACCGCGTTTTAATAGGTGGTGAATCTGAGGAAGCAATTGATGCTTTAGCAAATATTTATGGTAGCTGGGTGCCACAAAAACAAATACTAAGAACAAATGTTTGGTCCTCAGAATTATCAAAATTGACGGCAAACGCATTTTTGGCTCAACGTATTTCTTCTATCAATGCAATATCAGAGCTTTGTGAACATACTGAAGCCAATGTAAATGAAGTGGCAAGAGCAATTGGTATGGATTCTAGAATTGGCCCAAAATTCCTTAATGCTTCAATTGGTTTTGGAGGATCTTGCTTTCAAAAAGATATTTTAAATTTAGTCTATATAGCCAGGAGTTATGGTTTAAACGAGGTAGCTGATTATTGGGAACAAGTAATAGTGTTGAATGATCATCAAAAAAGAAGATTCTCAGACAAATTGATTAGTACTTTATATAATACTGTTTCTGGTAAAAAAATTGCTATGCTCGGTTGGGCTTTTAAAAAGGACACCAACGATACTCGTGAGTCAGCTGCTATTTATGTCGCAGATCATTTACTTAGTGAACTCGCTAATATGGCAGTGTACGACCCAAAAGTAGAAAAGTCAAGGATTTTATCTGATTTAAATTATCTCAATACAAGATCCGAGCAAAAGAACGAAGAGCTTGTAGAAGTTTTTGACAATCCATACGATGCAATTAAAGATGCACACGCAATTGCCATTATGACTGAATGGGATGAATTCAAATCCTATGACTGGTCTAAAATATACGATACTATGAAAAAACCAGCATTTATCTTTGATGGACGCAACATTTTAAATAAAGAGGAAATTGAATCTATCGGTTTTAAATATTATACTATCGGACAATAAGCTTTTTAGTCAATTCATTACCACTTCCATCAATTAATTTAACAAAATAAATGCCATTTGATAATGTTCTTAATTCTATTCTAGAATTAGTTTCTGGAAGTTGATTCTCATTTTCAATTTTAGTCTGTTGCACAATTTTACCAGTAAAATCATAAATAAGAACATCAGAAACTTCCGAAGCTCCGTTTAATCTAACATTAACGTAACTATAGGCAGGATTTGGGTATATATTGAAGGAAACATCGTCAGACAGATCATCGTTTTGATTCTCCGTGCTTTCATCACAATTACCTTGAACAGTTACTCTCACGGTAGCTTCATCAAAATCCAATGCATTAAATACTGTTACGGTATAATCTGTAGTTATAAATGGAGAAACTTGTATTGATTGTGTTATTTCACCAGTACTCCATAAAAACTGATCACCACCAGTTGCCGTTAATGTTACAACTTCATTCAAACAGATATTAACATCTTCTCCGGCGTATGCTTGAACAGGTTCAAATACATTTACTGTCACTTGTTGTTCATCAAAACAATCATTTATGTAACCGCGTACCTCATATGTAGTGGTTACCGATGGACTCACGGCTATATTTGGCTGTGTTGCGCCATTATTCCATTCGTATGAATTTGCACCTGACGCAGATAATGTAATAAAATCACCATTTAGTATATCGACAGAATCGCCATTTAATATCACGACATTTGGATTAGGGTCTACAAATACAGTAACTTCATCCGAGTCTTCATATACACCACTACTTACTGTAACAGTGTATGTTGTAGTAGAAATTGGGCTCACCGATATACTTTGAGAGGTCTCACCAGTACTCCATAAATAGGAATCTCCGCTATTAGCTGATAATGTAACAACATCTCCACTACCATCACAAATTCGCTCATCATCACCTGCAAATGCTTCAAACAATTCCTCCACAGTAACTGTAACTTGAACTTGTACCTCACAAGCACCATTTGTTCCTGTTACCGTATAAGTAGTTGTAACATCGGGACTGACAGTAATTGTATTGGTTGTTTGACCAGTATTCCAAAGGTATTCATTGGCACCTTCAACTGTAAGTGTCACACTTTCTCCTTCTATTATTTCTACATCGTCTGAAATCGTTAAATCTGGCAAATTATCAACAAAAACAGTTACGCTATCTTCCAGAGAATTACCATTATTATCCGAAACTGTAACTGTATAGGTTGTTGTAATTTGAGGTGCCACAGTAATTACAGATGTAGTTTCACCAGTGCTCCACAAATAATTAGGTCCACCTGAGGCAGTCAACTGAACGGTTTCTCCTTCACAAATTGACTGATCGTCTCCAGCATTTGCAATTAACTCTGAGTAAAATGTAATAGAAAAAGTGTCACTAGCAATTATATTACCTTGAGCTGCATTTTGAGCATAGTAAATTATTTCAAAATCGTATGTTCCCTCTTGTACGACATATCCAACTAAATCAGGACCGTCATTTTGGTGAGGTAATCCCCAATAAATAGCTTCATTTTCATAGTAGGTTCCTGATGTTGGGCCTGACCAATTTGTTTGTATACTTCCAACAATCTGATTGCCATCGCCTCCTTCGGGTATGCTTCTGAAATTAATTTCAGTACTAGAATTTTCTAAATTAATACTTGTATCACCAACGATATTTTGTAGCATTTCATCCGAAATTGTATTATAGAATTCATAAGTTCCAAAAAAGGTATCTACTACTGTTACGTCTATAGAATCTGAAAGTCCAGAAATATCGGCTACAAATTGTATTTGTGCTGTCCCGACAGAAATAGGATTTACATTTCCATTTTCATCAACCATTGCAATAGATGTGTCACTACTACTCCAAATTCCAGATGTTTGTGTAGAATTTGATGGTATGAAATTCAAGAATAACTGAGCTTCATCTTCTAGTTCCAAAGTCAAATCTTGTGGGGAAATAGCTACCGATTCTAACGGAATAATTATATTGGTTACAGTTATTTCCGTTGTATCTGTAAAACTTCCATCATTTGATACAAATCTAATTTCGACTACACCTTCTGAAACTGAGGTCACTAGACCATTAGAATCAACAGTTGCAATAGATTCATTTTCTGAAGTCCAAACACCAGATTGATTGGTAGTATTTGCAGGTGTAAATTGCACGTCCAAATCTATAGTTTCCGGAACATTTAAAGTAGCCATGTCTGGTGTTATGTTTAATCCTGTGGCTTCTACGTTTCCCGCTGCACCAATATCTACCATATTTAAATATTCTTCCAACCATGTATAGCCACTTGGAGCTAAATCATTATGATCCTGTCCTTGTGGAACATTTGCTTGAAACCAATCTTCAGGTATATGAGGATTCGTAATATAAAAACCTGCTAATCTTGTGTTATTTGGTACTCCAACTGCTTGAGTGCCATATTCAGATTGATAATTAAGCATACTTACATTACTGTCATTTTCAAAATATCCAATGTATGTTGATTGTAAATTATCTAAATATTCTCCTACTGAACCATCTGCATTTAAATAGTGTCTAGCGCCAACATTATCTATTAAATACGGCTTCACTTCATTACTTGATAAAATTGGAACAGCAACACCATTAAGAGTAAAAGCACCATTTACAAATACAGATGGGTTTATAGAACCATTTTCAACATAACCAGACCATCCTAATGTATTATCGTTGTCATAATTTGTTATTCCTAATGCTGATGCATGACTGCTTTCTAAATAATTTCCACTTGTATAAATTCTATACGTATTGGTACTAAGTCTAACCTTGTTTAAACCATCGGCAGTATTTATGTTTGTTGTAGAATTTGTACCACTTTGATAATAATTACCAATTTCATTTAGTTCAAAAGCAAATCCATCAAATCGCATTGCTCTCCATTTCCAATTGTGAAGTCCATTGTTAATAACATCAACCCTACCTTCACCTGCATATTTTGGGAACCGGTGAGAAACATTAACAAACATATTTCTAAGTACAGAAACAGGTTGGTAACTTGGGTTACTACCGTCGTTTTCAGCTATTCCCATTATAAGGCCAGTCTTGTTTTCGCAAAATAAGCTATTTTGAACTGTTACATTGCCGTCGTTTGGGTCTGTTTTATCACTAGTATCCAATCCCTCGTCTGTACCATACCAAAATTCACAATGGTCTATAATATAATTATCCGACTGAAATACCCTTAAAGAATCCCATTCACCACCTGCTGAACCACCCCGAGCTTTTATATATCGAATTATGATATTACTCATGTTCTGTAATATAAACGTTCCGTTAGCAAGTGTAATACCACCTTCTGGTGCAGTTTGACCTGCAATTGTTAAATCTCCATATTGAGGGCCATTGATAAATTCTCTCGTACCACCTAAATCGATAGTTCCAGATACATCAAATACAATTGTTCTAGGATAAGCTTGTTTTAGAGCCCATCTCAATGAACCAGGACTATTGCTATTAGAAAGATTAGTTACATGAATAACCGTACCTCCCCTACCTCCACTGACATTAGCACCTGCGCCATAGGCATTTGGAAAAGCTTTTATCTGCGCATTAGTATCGGTTGATACAAAAAATAAAATTATTAGTATATAAAGACAATGATAGCAATTTGCTATTGTTTTTTCTAAGGGGGCCATAATAAGTAGGTATTATTTAAATCAAATAAATTCAGCGGCAAATTAATAAACAACAAAATAAAATCGGATTAATATCTTATTTTTTCGATATAATGCATTTAATTGTAGTATTATTCTTAACGACTGTAAACAATTTTATTTAAATACGCAGTTAATAACTGTTTAGACGTCCATTAAAAAATATTTAACATATCAAAGAAAACTCTGATAAGATTTATATTAATTCAGTAATTTTTGACCAAAACAAACTTGTAATCAGAATAATATATTTGTTTTATCGTAAAATTGAGCATTTAGAAAGATATATTAGTGTTTTAAATCTATTTAATACATTTTTGTTTCTAATAATTAACCAAATCAATAAAACCAAATCTATATACTCTTATTAGGACTTATTACATAAATTAGACCTTTAAGAAAAACTAAACCTAATGCTATTATTTCTTTATAACGCTGAATCCTCAGCGCAAGATAAAACCTAGTCAGAATAATGGACCGTTTAAAAAACGACATAATAAGTATAGTTGTGCCTGTATATAATGCAGAAAGGTATTTAAGGCGTTGTTTGAATAGCATTATAAACCAATCTTATGATAACCTTGAAATAATTTTAGTAAATGATGGTAGTACAGATAACAGTTTAATAATCTGTAATGAATATGCCAAGAAGGACCAACGTATTCAAGTTTTAAATATTTCTAACAGTGGCTCAAGTGTTGCAAGAAATAAAGGCTTGGATATGGTTAAAGGAAAGTATTTGTCTTTTGTTGATGCAGACGATTATCTATATTTAGATATGTATAAAATACTCATGCAATATATGCATGATAACGATTTAGATTTTATAGAAATAGAGCCTCATGATCAAGTTAAAAACTTTCAATATGATGGATTATTTTCAGTTGAAAGCCCAATTGAATGTACAAAAAGAATACTAAGAAGAACTAGTTTTGCAGTATGGAGGCGACTTTACAGAACGTCATTGATAGAAGACATGCGCTTCATTCCCGGAATAATACATCAAGACGTATTTTATACAATGGATTTGCTTAAAAGATCTACTAGAAATGGCTATTTAAATAAACCGTTATACTTTTATAATACCGATAGTATTGGAATAATTAGGGGTAAATATTCATTGAATAAAATAGAAACTGCAATTAAAGCTACAGAATACATTATTAATAATGTTATTGATAATAAGCTGCTGAAAAAGGACATAGATCAATACGTTCTTTACTATTACACTGATCATTTTTACCTATTGAATAAAAATTCAACAGTAGATCCTAATAGATTATTTCGTAAAAAACTCAAGAAAATAATCAAAGAGAAAATTAATATATCTAATTTAAAATTAAGATTTTTAGTAGTTCTAATGGTCCCAATTTTTTTAATAGAGAAACTATTCTCAATTTTTAATAAAAATAATAATTAAATTATAATGGATGTCTAGAGTCTCAATGACATTAAGAAATGCATGGGTAGCAGCTTTATTCTTCCTTGTTTATATAATAGTACAATTCTATTCTAGAAATATTTTTTTGGATAAACTCGGAGATGAATTTATTGGCATTGTGGGAACACTTAAGAGCATCCTCCAATTCCTAAATCTATCTGAATTAGGCATTGGAGTAGCTGTTGGATTTAGTCTTTACAAACCAATTTATGATGATAATAAGGAGAAAATAATTGAAATAATTGGTTATCTAGGTTTTCTTTACAAAAGAATTGGACTTTTTGTTCTGATTGCTTCACTTCTATTACTCACATTTTTTCCTCATATATTCGATGATGTAGAAACAAATATTGGTGTTATAATTTTTTTATTTGCATCCTTGGTAGTTAGTAATTTATTAAGTTATTTTTTCGCTTATCATGCATTTCTTTTAGATGCTGACCAGAAGTCATATGTAAATATTACTATAAATCAATCAATATTTATTCTAAGACTCATATTGCAATGTCTTGTTCTAATCTATTTCGAAAACTTGATATATTGGATTTTGTTAGAATTACTTACCCCTTTTCTTTATATCTATATATTAAGAAAACGTATAAGAGTCATGTATCCATGGTTAGTTTTTAAATTCAAAATCTCAAAAGAGATTCGACTTAAACACAAAAATTTACTTAAAAAAATTAAACAAATTAGTTTTCATAAACTTGGAACATTCATTACAAATGGAACTGACAACATAATAATTTTTTCCTTTATTAATCCTACAATGGTTGCCTTTGTTGGTAATTATCAACTAATAATGAATAATGTAAACACTTTGGTTAACCAGTTTTTTAACGGAACAAATGCGAGTGTTGGAAATTTGGTTGCTGAAAATGACCAACAAAATATTCACAAGGTTTTTTGGGAGATGATGGCCTTAAGATTTTTCTTTGCTGGTTGTGGGACTGTATTATTATTCATAGGATTTGATGACCTAATAACAATTTGGATTGGTACGAAATATATTATGGATGGTAATATCCTTATTGCTCTTATTTTAATATTTTTTATTCTTCAAGTTAGACAACCTGTAGATAGTTACATTCAAGCATATGGATTGTATTCAGATATTTGGGCACCTGTTGTACAAAGTTCAATTAATCTTGTTTTTTCCATAGTTTTTGTAAAAATGTATGGTGTAATAGGAGTATTTATTGGAACAATAATAAGTCAAGTGTCTATTGTAATGCTATGGCGGCCCTATTTCCTGTTTAGTAGTGGGTTCAGATCTTCGATTTTGAAATACATAAGTGGATTTTTCAGCCATTTGCTGTATTTACTTATATCATACTTGATTTTTTATTGCATTTTTGATTGGTTTAATAATAAGCCAAGTTCAAATTTGTTCTTGTTAATTTTAAGTTTGTTTAAAAATGGAGTGGTTTTTTCAGGTATTTATTTCACTGTTTTAATTGTCCTGAGTAATGGCTTTAAAGATTTATTCAAACGAGTTAAAAATTTAATAAAAGAAAAAATATCTAAGAAAGGTAAAACTAATTAACATTTAATTCATGAAATATATTTTGGGTATTCTAATCATATTATTTGCAACTTATGCAGATATATTCTTGTTTAGAATTGGTATAGTCCCTTTGGAGCCAGCTTTATTTCTGATACCATTATTTATTGTGGTATCTGTAATTAAATATCCTGTAATAGATTACTTGAGTGTTTTTAAATCACATAGTTTTAAATTATTGGCTTTCGTTCTTTTTATGTCCATGATTTATTCAGCTTTTTCAAATGCTAGTTCAGAGGTGATAATTCAAAAAATATCATTGAATTTAATTACTTTGTTACTCTACTTGTATATCGTTCACTTTTTCCGAACTGAAAATAAACAATTAGTTGTTGCTGTGGCCGTAATAGGTACATTTGTTTTAGGTGGAAGTATATTATACGATTTCTTTTATGGACTGCCCAAGCATAATATTGATTTGGCTATGAGTGTCAGAAAAGGAGGATTCGGTGAAAACCCAAACCAAGCTGCTTCTGGAGTAAAGTTTTTAGCCTTGGCTTCTTTAGTCTATTTGACTAAATCCAAAACTTTGAAATACATTGTAATAGCATTTATGTGCCTTACTGTATTCATGACTTTTTCAAGAAGCGGTCTTGTATCCATAATTCTGATTCTAGCCTTTGGTGCGTTAAATAATTGGAACTTTAATTTTCAACAAGAAATCTCAGTATTATTTCAACGATTTTTTAAATTGTTTTTACTATTTGCCATTTTATATGTGTCTTTAATTGCACTTGCAGACGTTATCCGAGAAAACTTTCCCGAATTTACCAGAGGTGAAGCTGGAGAAAGACTTGATTTATTAACTGGTAAATCTAAATCTAGAAATATGCATCAAGGAGCAATTGAAGGAGGTCGTGCAGAACTTTTAATTGATTACATAGACAAATTTGTTAAGAATCCTCTTGGCTATGGAACAGGTTATAGTTCTGATAAGAGAGTAAATGGAGGCATGCTTAATACTCACAACTATTATATTTACTTAGCAGTGAATCTGAGTTTTTTGACATTAGTGGCATTCTTAGTTTATGTTTATTACAATTTTAAACTAGCCTTTCAATACAACCAGTTTTACTACTTTTTATTTGCAGTAATGTTTTTTCTAGAAGGCTTTTTTACCCATAACTTATTTTATGAAAGGTCAGTTTTGGTATGTGTTGCTTTTTTTGATAGTTGTATTTATAAAAAATCAGCCTAGTTGAAAGATATTTAAAACCAGAGCAAAATGTGTGGAATATACGGAAGTACAAAAATATATAGAGAACAACAAGTTAAAGATAAATTAGAAAGAACTGGATATAGAGGCCCTGATATGATGGGTTGGCAATATTACGAATATGATGATTGTCATCTTGTATTTGGGCACAACAGACTTGCTATAATTGACTTAGATTCTAGGTCAAATCAACCATTCACATACCATAATAAAGTTGAGATTGTATTTAACGGTGAGATTTATAATTTTCGGAATATACGGTCAGCACTATCTAAAAAAGGATACACCTTTCATACTTTAAGTGATACTGAAGTTATATGTGCAGCATACCTAGAATACGGCACAGACTGCGTCAAGCACTTTAACGGTATGTTTGCCTTTGTGATTTTTGATATAGAAAACAGAAAATTGTTTGGTGCAAGAGACCGATTGGGTCAAAAACCCTTTTACTATTACCATAACGGTCTACATTTTGAATTTGCTAGCCAAATTTCTTCAATTCAATTACATAACCAAAACCTCAGTGTATCAAGAAGATCAATCGAAGCCTACCTCACCTGGGACTATATTCCTGACCCCTATTCAATTTTTAATGAAATAAAAAAATTAAAACCTGGTCATACTTTTACATATAATATTGCCAATGGCCAAATGCATTCCGAGTGTTACTGGGATATAGACTTTAAAAATGAAAGACCATTTTTAGGGGATTACAACCAAGCTAAATCTGAACTTAAGTCATTACTAAGTGATGCTGTTAAAATGAGATTATTTGCAGATGTTCCAGTGGGTGTTTTTCTCTCTGGAGGTGTAGATTCTTCTTTGATAGCTGCATTGGCAACCCAAACCTCTGATGTAATGGTAAAAACATTTTCTGTGAAGTTTAATGAGGCTGGTTTTGATGAAAGCTCTTATGCCCAAAAGGTTGCTGATCATCTAGGAACCGATCATAATGTAATTGAATGTAATTATGACGAAGGGTTAAGCCTAATTGAGAATTTCCACCATTATTATGATGAACCATTTGCTGATTCATCTGCAATTCCTTCAATGCTACTCTCTAAACATACAAAAGATTATGTTACCGTCGCTTTGTCTGGTGATGCTGGTGATGAAAGCTTCCTAGGATATGGAAGATATCATTGGGCAAATACTCAAAGCAGAATATATAAAATCCCACTTCCCTTGAGACGTGCTCTTTCAAAACTCCTTATGTTGTCTAAAAATTACAAAGCCAATGTGATTTCGAAGGCATTAGAAATTAAGGACGTAAATAGTGGTTATATGAGCGTTTTAAACGGTGTTGATCAATCATGGATAAATTCGCAATCCAATCACAATTTAGTTGAAGAGCTAAAATACCTTGATCATAATAACAAAAACCTATTAGAAAGAATAAGCGATTTTGATATTAAAACATATCTAAATTGGGATATAAACACTAAGGTAGATAGAGCTTCAATGGCTTTTTCTCTTGAAGTTAGAGCACCATTAATGGACTATAGAGTTGTTGATTTTGCTAGATCGATTCCGACAGATTTTAAATTTAATGGCAATAATCAAAAAAGAATTCTTAAAGATGTGCTTTATGATTATGTTCCTTCTCAAATATTTGATAGGCCAAAAGCTGGATTTACAATGCCATTTTCGGTTTGGTTTAGAACAAATCTTAAAGATTATGTAATGTCTGAATTAGATGATAAAGGCCTTGAAAAAATACCCGGAATAGATATAGAAAAGGTGAAATTTAGAATCAAACAGCATATGGATGGTGATTGGGATAGATATCCGCTAATATGGAAATTATTAGTGCTAAAACAATGGCTAAATCACAATGCAAAACATTTATCTGTAAAATAATATAAAATGTGCGGGATATACGGTAGTACAATAAAATATAGAGACTCTGAAATTAATGCCAAATTAAAGAGGACATCTTTCAGAGGGCCTGACAAATTGGGTATTAAAAGATTTGAATGGGATAATAATACAATTATTTTTGGTCATAACAGACTAGCAATTATAGATTTGGACTCTAGATCAAATCAACCATTTTCGTATTTCAATTCTGTTGAAATTGTTTTTAATGGAGAAATATATAATTTCCAAGAAATTAAAAATAATTTAAGCAAGAAAGGATATAACTTCATTACAACAAGTGACACTGAAGTCATATGTGCGGCGTATTTAGAATATGGAGAAAATTGTGTGAATCATCTTAATGGTATGTTTGCGTTCGTGATCTATGACAAAGACAAACAAATTCTTTTTGGTGCAAGAGATCGTCTTGGGCAAAAACCTTTTTACTATTACCATAATGGAAGAAATTTTGAATTTGCAAGCCAGATATCTTCAATTCAACTTCATAATGATAATCTTAGCATTTCAGAATACGCCATCAGGTCTTATTTAACATGGGAAACAATTCCGGATCCAATATCGATTTTCAATGAAGTTAAAAAATTACTTCCAGGACACAGTTTCAGTTTTAATTTAATTAATGGTACTCTAGAAACTAAAGAATATTGGAATATTGATTATCATAATAGTGATCAGTTTAAAGGATGTTATACGGATGCAAAATCAGAACTTAAAAATTTATTGTCCGATGCTGTAAAAATTAGGCTATTTGCAGATGTTCCAGTAGGAGTTTTTCTTTCTGGTGGTATTGACTCTTCTTTAGTTGCATCTATGGCTTCAAATACTAATAATAAAATAAGAACATTTTCAGTCAAGTTTAACGAAAAAGGATTTGATGAAAGTATCTATGCCAATAAAGTAGCCAAACATCTAGGAACAGATCATAATATTATAGAATGTGATTACAATGAAGGCTTAGATTTGATAGACAATTTCTGCTACTATTATGATGAGCCATTTGCAGATTCTTCTGCAATTCCTTCAATGCTACTAGCAAAACACACCAAAAAGCAAGTTACAGTGGCTGTTTCTGGAGATGCTGGAGATGAAAGTTTTTTAGGATATCATCGCTACAGATGGATAGATCAAGGACGGAAGTTTATGATGATCCCCTATCCGATGAGGAAAATCTTATCAAAATTAGTAGGCTTGTCACCTTATTATAAATTGAAAATAATTTCTAAATACATGGCATTTGAATCTATAAATGACATCTATTTAGACTCAAAAGTAGATAAGAGCTATTACAGAAAATCCGACGTACTTGATCCTGTAGAAGTTGACGAGCTCAAGTATTTATATCACAATAATAAAAATCTACTAGAAAGAGCATCAGACTTCGATCTTAAAACCTATCTAAATTGGGATATTAACACAAAAGTAGACAGAGCAACAATGGCATATTCACTTGAGGCAAGGTCTCCCTTAATGGATTATCGTGTTGTAGAATTTGCGAGATCTCTTCCTACATCATTTAAATATAAGGGATCAAATCAGAAACGTATTCTTAAGGATATTTTATATGATTATGTTCCAAGTGAATATTTTAATAGACCCAAAGCAGGATTTACTATACCGTTTAAAAAATGGTTTAGAGATGAATTGAAAGATTATGTACTTTCAGAATTAGACGACAATGGGCTGAGTCAAATACCAAGTATAAACCCAGAACAGGTAAAAGCCAAAATTAAACAGCACATGGATGGGACATGGAATCACTACCCTTTAATATGGAAACTTTTAGTACTAAAGCAATGGCTAAATAAAAACAAAGGCTATGAAATCAAATAGAATTAAAATAGTATTCATATTGCCAAACCTATTGCCTGGAGGTGCTGAAAGGGTTGTATCCTTCGTTGCTGATAATTTAAATCGTGATTTATTTGAATCTAAATTATTGATAGTTGGAAAATCGGAAGATGCTTCATATGATTTAAAAAATATAGATGTCACCTATCTCGAAAAAGAGCGTGTATTAAAAGGCATACTAGCAATTTTTAAATTTCTTATAAAATCCAAGCCCAATGTTGTATTAACAGCAAATACGCATTTAAGTACTGCAGTTGCCTGTTTATCTGTGTTTTTTCGTTCAACTAAATTTATCTCAAGAGAGGTAACCTTATTAAGCTTAGATAGTAAATTCTTTGACAAGAAGAAAAAGCGCTTTAATTATATGTCATTTTTAAACAATATAAGCTTCAATCTTTTTGATAAAGTAATTAGTCAATCAGAGGACATGAAACAGGACCTAATTAAGAACTATAATATAAAAAAAGAGAATATAACGGTAATTAATAATCCAATTTCAGATTCGTTTTCCCTTAAGCCAACTTCAAATAAAAACGGTCTGTTAAAATTAATTACAATAGGCAGACTTTCTAAGGAAAAAGGAATACCACGATTATTAAAAATCCTTTCAAAACTAGATATGCCATTCCATTATACTCTAATCGGCGATGGTCCAGAAAAAGACACAATATTTCAACTCATAGATGAGTATGGCCTAAGCGAAAAAATAACGCATATCAATTTTACTAAAAATGTGTCAAAATATTTGTCTGAAAATGATATTTTTCTTCAAGGATCCTATTTTGAAGGTTTTCCTAATTGTTTAATTGAATCTTGCTCTGTAGGCACACCGGTAATAGCTTTTGATGTACCAGGTGGAACTAAAGAAATTGTCATTAATAAGGTAAATGGATATTTGGTTGATACCGAAGAAGAATTCTTGGTTAAGATAAAAAGTAAAATCATTTGGAATTCATCAGAAATTAGAGAAAGTGTTTTAAAAAAATTTAACCAAAGTATTATTCTAAAAAAATATGAGAATCTTTTTATGGAGGTCATAAATCAATAATGCATATGAAACTAGGGATTCTAATATATTCACTTGCCGGAGGAGGTGCAGAAAGGGTAGTCTCGCATTTGGTTAGTTATTGCCATGACAACAACATCAATGTGCAACTTATCTTAATGAATACAAATATGGAATTCAAAGTACCCGATGGTATTAAAATTCATTATATAGAACGCTCTAGATATAACGAAAGCGGGATATTAAAAGCATTAAAAATACCTTTATTGGCTTATAAATATGCGAAATTAGTCAAAAAGCTACAATTAACTCATAGTTTAAGTTTTCTTACAAGACCATGCTTAATCAATATATTATCTCGTAAGTTTACCACCCACAATTTTAAGCTAATTGCTAATGAACGTGCTTATCCAAGCCTCCAATATAGTTATAAAGGATTGCAATCTACTTTTAATAAAATAATGATTAAAGCCCTTTATAACAGAGCAGATTTACTGATTGCAAATTCAAATGGCAATGCAAAGGATTTAGTTGATAATTTTGGGGTACTTTCAGAAAAAATGAGAGTTATCCATAATCCAATTGATCTTGATAAACTTGAAGAAATTAAACCAATAAGTGACTTTTTTGACAATACGAAATTTAATGTCATCACAATTGGAAGACTAGATGAGGGCAAAAACCACAAAATGCTTATTGAAGCGATTAATAAATTAAAAAATCCTGACATTAAACTTTATATATTTGGTGAGGGATTTATGAGAAATGAGCTAGAAGATGACATAAACAGATTAAACTTAAAAGATCAAGTTTTTTTAATGGGTTTTGACCCTAATCCATATAGGTATTTAAAATCTGCTAATCTCTTCATTTTTGGATCTAATCATGAGGGATTCCCTAATGTTTTACTTGAGGCTATGGCTTGTCAACTGCCCATTTTATCAACTAATTGCAAGTCTGGCCCAAATGAAATAATGAAGCTAAAGTCTCACGAGGAAGATATAATGATAACAGATTATGGAATCTTAGTTCCTATTAAGAATGCTACACTAATGGCGAAAGGTATTAAGTATTTTTTGAAAAGTAATAGCTATAGAGAAAATTGCATAACCAACGGCAAAATTCGAATAAATGATTTTGACAAGAATCATATTTTAAGTAAATATATAGAAACCATAAAAATTTGATAGTAAATCAATGTGCGGAATTAACGGATTTATAGATTTTAATTGTTCAAATACAGATACTGTGACCTCTGATTTGAATTTTATGAATGAGTTAATCATTCATCGTGGCCCTGATGAAGACGGGATTTTTGCTGAACAATCTAAGTCTTATTCTATTGGCATGGGAATGAGGAGATTATCTATTATTGATTTATCTTCTGGTCAACAACCTATATACTCTGATAATAAACAAATTGTTATTGTTTTTAATGGTGAGATATATAACTATAGATTATTGAAGTCTAAACTTGAATCTGAAGGAGTAAAATTTAACACATCAAGTGATACGGAGGTAATACTAAAAGCTTATGAAAAGTACGGAACAGAGTCATTCAAATGGCTTGACGGAATGTATGGTTTTAGCATCTACGACAAAAACTTAAATAAAATTTTTATAGCTCGCGACTATTTTGGAGAAAAACCACTGTATTATGCCACAATAGATAATAAATTTATTTGGGCTTCAGAATTAAAGTCTATCATCAAATCTATTAAATCAAAACCAAAAATATCAAAAAAGGGTTTAAACCTATACTTTAGATTAACCTATATTCCCGCACCACATACCATTTACGAAAACATACATAAATTACAAGCCAATCATTTTATTAGCTACGATTTAGAAGTGCAAAGTTTCCATGTTGAGCAAATTAATTACGAACCAAAGCCACAAGTATCAAATATTTCATTTAAGGATGCTAAAGATAGAACGAGAGAGCTAGTTTATCACAGTGTTGACAGCAGATCTATTGCAGATGTTGGGCTTGGTACGTTTTTGTCAGGTGGTGTAGATTCTTCAATTATATCATTGTGTTTATCTCAGGCTACCAAGAAAAAGATTGATACCTTTTCTATTGGTTTTAAAAAGGCTTCTTACGATGAAACAGACAAATCGAGAGTAGTTGCAAAAATGATAGATAGTAACCATCATGAATTCATTATTGATGAAGACGATCTAAAAAATAACATTCATGAGATACTTATAAATTTTGATGAACCCTTCTCTGACTCCGCCTCCTTACCTACCCACCTTCTATCAGAAAAAACACGAGAACATGTTACTGTTGCCCTAACTGGTGACGGTGGCGATGAGGTATTTGGTGGATACAATAAATATTATGTTGGTAAAATGAATAGAAAATATACTAGTGTAATACCCAAAAGGTTACATAATATTATCTTAAATATTTGTAACAAAATACTTGTTGACAAGGATGATAAACGGGGTAAAAAATTTCAAATTAATAAGCTTTTAAACGCCATTAACTACGAAGGTGAGTTTTACTGGGATATTATATCCTTAGCAAATACCAGTAAGCAATTGTCAGAGTTAATGTTACCAGAGTACTTTGAAAGTGACTTGTTTAGAGAATATAAAGAAGTATTAAATAATGAAAAAATTGATTCATTAACAGACTTTAGACTAGTTGATAAAGTTTTGAGTCTTGAAGGAGGAATGCTAGCAAAAGTTGACAGAACAAGTATGCTAACGAGTTTAGAATGTAGAGCACCATTTTTAAATAGAGAAATTTGGGAATTTACAAATACATTACCAGAAAATTATTTGATGAACGGATGGAACAAAAAATACATCTTAAAGGAAGCATTTAGAGATCAATTTCCTAAAGATTTTCTCGAAAAGAGCAAAAGTGGTTTTGGGTCACCAACTGGTGATTGGCTAAGACAAAGCCTTAGATCAGAACTTGAAGCTTACATTGACCAAAAAATGCTACAAGAACAAGGGATATTTCAAATAGATGCTGTTACAAAAATTGTTAAGGATCATTTATCAAGTAAAAAGGATAGTACGTTTAGAGTTTGGTCTTACTATTGTTTCCAGAAGTGGTACAAGTTTAATTACTTAAATTCTAAAGAATAAAATGGAAAAGAAAAAAATTTTAATTGTTGCATCATTATCCCACTCACTTATAAACTTTAGAGGTGATTTTATTAAAAGTCTTATCAAATCAGATTACAAGGTTTATGCGCTTGCACCTGGTCATCCCGATAAATTCAAAACCAAATTAATTGAATATGGAGCAATACCAATAGAGTTTAATCTCAATAGAACTGGATTAAATCCTGTAATGGATTTTAAAACAATAAGAGAATTAAAGTCAATAATGAAAAAATATAAAATAGACTTGGTATTCCCTTACACGGTTAAACCTGTAATCTATAGTTCAATCGCGGCAAATCAATGCAATATACCTGTTATTTCTCTTATAACTGGATTAGGTTTTGCTTTTACAGGTCTAACATTCAAAGCAAGAGTGTTACAAAGATTGAATGAAACTTTATATAAACTTTCCATTCGAAAAAATAAGGTTGTTGTTTTTCAAAACAAAGATGATTATCAATTATTTCTGGATAGGAAAATCTTAAAAGAAGATAATAAAGTTGCTTTTGTTAGTGGGTCTGGCGTAAATCTTGATCAATTTCAGTACAGAATAAATAAAATTGAATCAAATAAAATAAGTTTTCTATTAGTTTCTCGTTTAATCAAAGAAAAAGGTATTTCTCTATTTCTTGAAGCTGCCAAAAAACTCAAAGAAAAATATCCTGAATCTGAGTATCATATAATTGGGGCTACAGACAATTCACCATCTTCTATCAAAGAAGAAGACCTTAAGCATTTGCACAATTTAGGAATAATTTTTTATTACGGTAAGCAAACTAATATACCTGAACATTTATATAGAAGAGATATATTTGTTTTACCAACTTATTACAGAGAAGGCGTACCAAGGTCTATACTCGAAGCCCTATCCGTTGGTTTACCTATAATCACAACAGACACCCCTGGATGTAAAGAAACTGTGAAAAAAGATTACAATGGTATTTTAATCAAACCACAAAATTTAGGCGAATTAGTAAATGCCATGGAGTATTTTTTAATTAATAAGGAGAAAATTGAGGGCATGGGCATAAACAGTAGGAAATATGCTGAGGAACGTTTTGATGTGAAAATTATTAATAAAGACCTCATTGATTTGATTTCTAAAGTAATATAAAGTTTAAAATGAAGATATATGCAAATTTTATAAAGAGATTATTAGATTTTTTTATCGCGCTTTTTGGGATTATTCTAGCGTCACCATTAATAATTGTATTGATACTACTATTATCTATTTATAATAATGGTAAACCATTTTTCTATCAAAATCGGGCAGGTAAAAACGCTCATGATTTTACAATTATTAAATTTAAAAGTATGAACGATAAAAAAGATAAAGACGGGAATTTATTACCAGATGAAGTACGGCTAACTCCTATTGGCAATTTCTGCAGAAAGTACTCTTTAGATGAATTACCACAGTTATTTAATATTATAAAGGGTGACATGAGCCTTATTGGTCCGCGACCACTTCCGCAAAGATACGTACCATACTATAATGAAGAACAAAGAAAAAGGCTAAATGTATTGCCTGGTATTACAGGGTTGGCGCAAATCAATGGGCGTAACTCAATTTCTTGGGAAGAACGTTTTGAGCATGACGTTTATTACGTAAAAAATCAGTCCTTTAGATTTGATTTGAAAATATTTATACTTACGATTTTACACGTTCTTAAGAGAAAAGATGTTAATACAGAAGACGGCAAACAAATGCCTGGATTTTTTGGTACTAAAAAATGAATGAGTAATAATGCGTAATAGATATATTTTTTAATTGATACCTCAAGATAAATTGAATTTAATCTATAATTGCTGTTTTTTTAACTTATATATCGTTTAAAATTAACATTTTATCGTATTATTTAATTTTGTTTTAATGTTTACCCCAATAGAAACTATATTAGCATTAAATGGCTATTGATTTATTAGGTCCCAAACACCTTTAATTTATAACTTTATCAAAGTTTATAGCTTAATAAATAACCTATGAATACAAAAATATGGTTGTCTTCACCGCACATGAGTGGTAAGGAACAATACTACGTTAAGGAAGCGTTTGATACAAATTGGGTTGCTCCACTTGGCCCAAATGTAAATGGCTTTGAAAATGACCTTAAACAATATTTAGATCAAAATATTTATGTTGCCGCTTTAGTATCTGGAACAGCTGCTTTGCACTTAGGGTTAATTTTATTAGGAGTTGAGAAAGATGATGAAGTGATCTGCCAAAGTAAGACATTTTCGGCCTCGGCAAATCCAATTGTTTACTTAGGCGCTACTCCAATATTTATAGATAGTGAAAAAGATACATGGAACATGTGTCCTGAGCAATTAGAAATTGCAATAAAAGATAGGATTTCTAAAGGTAAAAAACCAAAAGCTATTGTTGCCGTTCATTTATACGGCATGCCTTATAAAGTAGATGATATAAGACAAATTGCCAACAAATATGATATACCAATTTTAGAAGATAGTGCTGAATCTTTAGGTAGCACCTATAAAAATCAAAAATGTGGAACTTTTGGTGATCTAGCTATACTTTCATTTAATGGCAATAAAATCATCACTACATCTGGTGGAGGAGCACTTGTAACTAATACTAAAATATTAAAAGAAAAAGCAGTATTTCTTTCAACTCAAGCTAGAGATAATGCACCTCACTACCAGCATTCTGAGATTGGTTATAACTACAGAATGTCAAATATTGTGGCAGGAATCGGAAGAGGTCAAATGACTATATTAGATAGTCATGTTAATAAAAGACGCTCAAACCATGAGTTTTACAAAGAAGTTTTAAGTCAAATAAGTGAAATACGTTTTTTAGAGGAACCTACTGAAATGTTTTCTAATCGCTGGTTGACTTGTATACAACTACCATCATATAAAATTAGAGAAGAACTTAGAGAGTTTTTGCTTAAGGACAATATTGAATCTAGACCAGTTTGGAAACCAATGCACCTTCAACCAATTTTTAAAGACACTCCAAGCTATATCAATGGAATATCCGAGGATCTTTTTAATAAAGGTCTGTGCTTACCAAGTGGTTCTAATCTAACTGAAAACGAATTAAATAGAGTAGTTTTTGGCATAAAAACGTATTTTGCAGAATGCTAAATAAAATTTTAAATAAAATATCGCAAAAATATGCATCAAAATGGTTGGTGCTATTGTTTGATATATGTATTGTTATAAGTGCATTTTTCATAGCATACTTAATACGATATAATTTTAAACTTGATTTTAGTTTAAAGACTCTAATTGAGCAAATACCATATGTTGCAGTTGCTGCCGTCATAAGTTTTATTTCTGTTGGCTCCTATAAAGGTGTAGTAAGATTTACAGGATTTAAAGATATTGTGAATATTATAATTGGTGCCAATATACTCGCAACTATTCTTATTTGCTTCACTTTTATGAGTAGAAAAGTTAGTATTGTTAATAGCCTATTTAATATCTCCGGCTCTATTGTATATATTCATTTATTATTAAACATACTTTTATTAATAGGTTCAAAACTTTTTATAAAATCAATCTATAGTTATATAAAACAAGATTTAAACTCAGTTACTAATGTCTTGATTTTTGGAGCAGGTAGCTCGGGAATGCTTACCTACGATGCCATTAATAATGACACCAAAAATACACTTGAGGTTGTTGGTTTTATTGATGATGATGAAAGAAAAATAGGTAAGAAAATTAATCTAATAAAAGTCTACAGCCTGTCCTTAATTGATGAAAAATTTATTGAAAAAAATAATGTTGAAGATGTAATTATTTCCATACAAAATATAGATCCATCAAGATTACTTCAAATAACTGGGAATCTATTTAGTTTAGGTTTAAAAGTAAAAATTGTACCTCCTGTACAACACTGGATAGATGGAGATTTAAGTGTAGGGCAGATAAAAGAAGTAAAAATCGAAGATCTTTTAGGTAGAGACCCTATCAATATTAAGAATCCTGATTTGGAAGAGCAATATGATAATAAAGTAATTTTAATTACTGGTGCTGCTGGTTCAATAGGTAGTGAAATTTGCCGAAAAGTAAGTTTATATAATTACAAAAAATTAATACTTGTTGATAACGCCGAATCTGCTCTATATGATATTCAACAAGAATTCCGGCAAGAAGGCCTTTCTAATATAGATGTAATTGTTGCTGATGTAAGGAACAAAACAAGAATAGATCAAATTTTTAACCAATATAAACCAAAAATCGTTTTCCATGCAGCTGCATATAAGCATGTACCACTTATGGAGAATAACCCATATGAAGCTGTCAGTGTGAATATTGGTGGCACAAAAAATGTAGCTGATATTTCAGTAAAACATAGCGTAGACAAGTTCGTACTTATATCCACAGATAAGGCTGTGAATCCTACCAATGTTATGGGTGCAACTAAAAGAATTGCAGAATTATATGTCACTTGTTTAAAGGGCAAAGGCCACTCCAAATTCATAACAACTAGATTTGGAAATGTTTTAGGGTCTAATGGATCGGTAATTCCATTGTTTAAAAAGCAAATCGAAAAAGGCGGCCCCTTAACCGTAACACATAAAGATATTACGAGATATTTCATGACAATACCTGAGGCCTGTCAATTAGTACTAGAGGCCGCTGCAATGGGTATGGGAGGAGAAATATTTGTTTTTGACATGGGCGAACCTATCAAAATATTTAATTTAGCTACTAATATGATTATTCTATCAGGGCTCAGATATCCTGAAGATATTGATATAAAAATAACTGGTTTAAGACCAGGAGAAAAAATATATGAGGAACTCCTGGCTGATGGGGAAAATACTAAAAAGACTTATCACGAAAAAATAATGATTGCAAAATCGAGAAGAGTTGATATAGAATCAGTTGAAAAAGAAATTATTAACTTATCAAATATTAACACGTTAACTCAACCTCTTGAAATTGTATCAGCAATAAAATCACTTGTACCTGAGTTTATTTCTAACAATTCTACCTTTGAAGTATTAGATGATAAAAAATCAACCAATTAATAGATTAAAAATATTAAATATGAAAAATCAACTTATAATAGTATTAATTATAACCATATTATCCACCTCATGTGCTTCACGGAAAAATCTTGTGTATTTTCAAGATGAACCAATCGAAGCAGGTATTTTAGTTTCAGAACCTGAACAGTTAGTCTATAAACCAGATGATATCCTTACAATTAACGTATCTGCCTTAGATCCAGATACGGTAAGACCTTTTAACTTACCAGTTGTTTCAAATAATACAAATGTTGGATTGAATGCACAAGCAAATCTGCAAGTTCAATCATATTTGGTAGATTATGATGGAAATATTCAATTTCCTGTACTAGGAACAATTAAGGTATCTGGCTTAAATAGAACAGAACTGACTTCTTTGTTAACAGAAAGGATTAGTACATATGCCAACGATCCAATTGTTAATATTAGATTGGCAAACTTCACAATAACAATTATTGGTGAAGTAGCAAATCCAGGCACCTTCACAATTCAAGATGAAAGAATAACTTTACTAGAAGCTCTGGGCATGGCTAATGATTTAACCATATTCGGTGAAAGGAAGAATGTATTAATTATTAGAGAAATAGATGGTAAGAAAAAATTTGCTAGTGTAGATCTAACGTCTATAAAAACTGTAAATTCACCCGTATATTATTTGCAACAGAATGATGTTATTTATGTTGAACCAAATAAAGCAAAAATTCGATCCTCTACATTTAATCAAAATAATGCCGTGCTTATTTCGGCAGTAGGTACATTGACGACGATTGTCGCAATATTTTTAGCTAATAGCAAATAATTAGTCACAACTCATTAAAGTATATAATGGATACAAAATCGACTTCAATTACATCATTACACATTAGAAAAAAACTCGAATTATTTTTATCTTATTGGAAGATTATTCTACTTTGTTTGTTTATAGGATTAGGGGTTGCTTTTGTGTATTTGAGATATGCCACGAATGTTTACTTAGCATATGCAACCATTAAAATAAAAGACGAAGACCAATCAAAAAAAATCAGAGGCATTGAGGGAACAAATAGTACAGGTGGTTTATTCTCAGATGGAACAAATAAAATCAAAGATGAAATTGCCATAATGACCTCTCGAACAATTCTGGAGAAAGCTGCAAAAAAGCTTAAATTGAATATACTTTGTTTTGCCCAAGGAAACGTTAAGGAAGTTGAAATGTACAAGAATCCTCCAGTTAAATTAAGTTTCTTTGAAAGCGACTCCATTATTCATAAAGTAGATACAATATTTTACATGAAAATTAAATCACCATCGGAGTTTATATTATTTAACCAACCCGTAAAATCATTTTCAAAAAGGGATGAGAATGAAGGTAAGAATTATGCTTTTGGTGATAAAATAAATACAGGATTTGGAGGGGTAGTTTTTACTCCTAATATAGGTGCTTATGCACCAAAAGTAGGTAGCGATTTAAGTATTGTAATAAAACCTTTATCCACTGTTGTTTACGGTTATCAGCAAAGTATTGTAGTTACAACTGGTGAGGGTTCAAGTATTATTACATTAGAACTCAAACAAAGTAATCTTCAGAAGGCTAAAGATATATTAAATCAGATAATTGAGGAATATAACGACGATGTTTTATTGGACAAAGAAAATGTAATTAAAGTAACTTCAGAATTTATAAATAAACGGTTAAATGTAGTATCACAAGAATTAGAAGAAGTGGATTATACCGCTGAAGAATTACAAAAAACTAATAAACTAACAGCATTAGATAGTCAAGCCGATCTTTATCTACAAAGTGAAAGAAATAATGAAGCACGGATAATGGAAACTGCAAATAATTTGAAGTTGATTGAGTTTTTGCAAGCAGAAGTTAACGATGAAAATAAAGCTTCGGACCTACTTCCACTTAACGTTATTGATAATCAGAACGTTGCGCAAGTTACAAGCAATTATAATGAATTAGTATCGCAAAGAGATCGAATATTAAAAAATTCAAGTGAAAAAAATCCTATCGTCATCAAATTGAATGATGAGATCAAAGCTCAAAAAGAAAATTTACAAAACACACTGTCTAAAATGCAGGAATCTAACCAAATAACACTCAATTCTTTGAATAGAGAGGATGCTCGAATACGAGGACAATTGTACAGTGCACCTGCAAAAGAACGCCAATTTAGGAATATTGAGAGACAACAAGGAATAAAGGAATCATTGTATTTATACCTACTTGAAAAAAGAGAAGAATCAAATATTACACTGGGTATGTATTCTGATAATGCAAAAATAATCGATAAAGCTTATTCGTCTAATATCCCAGTTGCTCCAAATGTAAATTTTGTTTATTTAGCGGCATTTATGTTATCAATGGGTCTACCAATGGGAATAATTTATTTAAAAGATTTATTAGATACGAAAATTTACAGTAAGGATGAATTAATTGAGCTTATTAAAGTGCCTTATATTGGAGATATTCCAAAATCTTCAAAAAAAGAAAAATTAATTGGAAGAGTCGATTATACTCCAAAGGCAGAAGCGTTTAGGATTGTTAGATCTAATATTGATTTTCTGTTAAAAAATGTTGAAAATAGATCAAAAAAACTTTTTGTAACATCTACAAAAGCGCAAGAAGGTAAATCTCACACTAGTACAAATCTGGCAAGTTCAATATCATTTTCTAACAAGAAGGTATTATTAATAGAAATGGACATTAGAGTTCCAAAAATTTTAAAGTATTTAGATATTGACAATTTAAACCATAAAAAAGGACTTACGGATTACATTGTTGATAAATCTATTAAACCTGAGACAGTGATTGTAAACCATCCTTCAAATGAGTATTTGGATATATTACCCTCTGGTTCTATTCCCCCAAATCCGTCTGAACTATTAATGAATGAGAGAGTTGAAGAAATCATAAAATATGCCGAAAATAAATACGACTACATCGTCGTAGACACCTCAGCAGTTGGATTAGTTAGTGACACATTGTTAATTTCCAAATTTGCAGATATGTTTATTTATGTGGTGAGTGTTGACAACGTCGATAAAAGGCAATTTGTACATGTTGCTCAACCTCTATATGAAGAAAATAGACTGCCAAAACTGACTCTATTACTAAATGGAGTTAAAAAAGGAAAAAAAGGTTATGGTTATGGTTATGGCTATGGAAGCACTCCAAATAAAAAGAAGAAATGGTATAACTTTTTCAAAAGCTAATTCAAAGTTTTCTTCGTTGTTTCTCAGTTTTAATTAATCCTAGCTCTCTATTGGTTTGTCCAGCAACCGAGGTATTCTCTTCTGCTCTTCTTATAAGATAAGGCATAACATCCTTTACAGGTCCAAATGGAATATATTTTGCAACATTATAACCGTTTGAAGCGAGATTATAGCTTATATGGTCACTCATACCATATAGCTGACCAAACCATACACTATTATTGTTTTTTTCAATGGCAAACTTTTCCATTAATTCCATAGCCAAATAACTACTCTCTTCATTATGCGTTCCAATGAAAATAGATATTTGCTTTAAATTATTTAAAATATAAGTCAATGTATTATTAAAAATTTCATCTGTTGCATCCTTATTTTCACAAATAGGTGAATTGTAGCCAAGTTCCTCTGCCCTATTTCTCTCCTTTTCCATGTAAGCGCCACGAACAATTTTCATCCCTATTTTAAATCCTTCAGAATTTGCTCTCTGATGCAACGATTTTAAATAGTCAAGTCTGTCCCAGCGATAACATTGCAAGGTGTTAAATACAATTACTTTCTCTTTATTATATTTATACATCATCGCTTCAACAAGATCATCTGCTGCATCTTGCATCCAACTTTCTTCAGCATCAATTAAAACCTCAACATCTTTTTCTGAGGCCATTTTACAAACGGCATCAAACCGGTTAACAATTTTATCCCATTCTTGTTGTTCTTCATTTGTGAGTGTTTTTCCTTCTGACTTTTTTTGATATAAATAAAATCGACCAAAACCGGTTGGTTTAAAAACAACAATGGGCATAGCATCTTTTTCATCACAGAAATTGATGATTTTTAATATTTTATTTAATGCATTATCAAACTGTTCTTCAGTCTCCTTTCCTTCAACAGAATAATCTAAAACAGAACATACATCTTTAGAATATAACTTATCAATAACAGATAAGCAATCTTCTTCATTGACACCACCACAAAAGTGATCAAAAACTGTAGATCTAATTAATCCTTCAACCGGCAAATTAGCTTTTAATGCAAAATTGGTGGCTACAGTACCAATTTTTACCAATGGTTGTGATGAAATCATTTTAAACAAAAAATAGGCACGTTCTAGTTCAGAATCTGATTTTAAACTAAATGCCGTAGCAGTATCTTCAAATAATGAGCGATCAATCATTTCTTTAAAATAACATTTACACAAAAATAATTAATATTGACCTAATTTTTTCTAAAATCTAAGTATTTTCACAACTCAAAATTGAGTCATTTTCAAAATGAAATCTATCCAAACTAAAGGTGCAATTATCCATTTTAATTCTAATGTCTATTCAGAGTTAAATAATCATATAAAAGTTACGAATCCATCCAGTATTTTTATTCTTGTTGATACAAACACTCATGAGTATTGTTTGCCCAAATTTTTATCGAACCTAGAATCTAATGATATTGTGGTTGAAGTTATGGAAATGCCTGAAGGTGAAGATCACAAGACTATTGATATTTGTTTAGGTGTCTGGGAAGCACTATCTGAATACCACGCAGATCGTAAAAGCTTAATGATTAATTTGGGAGGTGGAGTTGTTACTGATCTTGGTGGATTTGTAGCGAGTACCTACATGAGAGGCATTGATTATATAAATGTTCCTACTTCCCTGTTAGCTATGGTTGATGCATCTGTTGGTGGTAAAACTGGAGTGGATTTAGGTTCTCTTAAAAATCAAATAGGTGTTATTAGTGAAGGGAGTATGGTATTAATCGATACTTCATTTCTAGATACCCTACCCCAAAATCATATGGTTTCTGGTTATGCGGAGATGATTAAACACGGTTTAATAACCGATAAGAACTATTGGGATACTTTGACACAGCTGGAGGAACTAGACATTTCAGATTTAGATCAGCTTATTTACGATTCAGTGGTTATTAAAAATAACATTGTCTCAGAGGATCCCACTGAAAAAGGGCTAAGAAAAATATTAAACTTTGGACATACTTTAGGTCATGCTATAGAAAGTTACTTTTTACAAAATGCAGACAAAACTCCCTTACTTCATGGTGAAGCAATTGCTATTGGTATGTTACTAGAAGCTTACCTATCTGCTAAAGTATGTGCATTGACATTAAATGAATTAAAGAATATTTCTGATGGAATATTAAAATCATTTCAGAAGGTTCAAATAAACGAGCAAGATCTAGAAGTTATTATTAGGTTATTAAAGCATGACAAAAAGAATAGCCATGGCAAAGTAAAATTTGTATTGTTAGATGCAATTGGCAAACCAAAAATTGACTGTGAGGTAAGTAATGATGTTATTTATGAAGCATTCAATTATTATAACAATCTATAAATATCGTTCTGTAATAATTGAAATATGATGATTTTCATGTCCAGTTATTATATAACCAATTGCTCTAACCGAAATTTTTGAACCACTTGCCTCGCCCATTAATTTAATGGCTTCAGAATCTATATTTGAAAAAAGTGTAATTGTACTATTTCGAACTGATATATATTCTTCTATTAAGCTATCCATAGTTCGGTTATTAGCCTTACCATGCACAACGTATTCATCTTGGTCAAACCCAACCAATGGAGTCTTATCATTTCTTGTTATACGTAGAGCTCGGTAACAAAAAATACGCTCTGTATCTATAAGATGGAGTAAAATATCCTTAATACTCCATTTATTTTTAGCGTATGCATAACCTTGCTTTTCAATCGGAACACTTTCAAAATATTTTACAACTGACTGTAAATTGTCTTGCAAAGCCTGAACGATATTTATATCCGTTGTTTTATCAATATACTGGCTGTAATAAGGAATGAATTCTTCGGAATTTAGCGTTTTAGAAATCATAATTATAAATAAAAAAACCCTCAGTATAAATAACCAAGGGTTCAATTTGTTTCAATTTAATTTTTATAATTCATTAAAAATAGTGTGCATCAATCGTTTTTTGTCATTAATGCTCTCTTCTAATGAAATCATAGTTTCTGTTCTATAGACACCTTCAATGTCATCTAGCATAAAGATAATCTCCTTAGCATGCATGGTATCTTTGGCTCTAATCTTACAGAAGATATTAAACTTTCCAGTTGTAATATGAGCTACAGTAACGAAAGGAATACTTTCTATTCTTTCTAAAACAAACTTTGTTTGTGATGTGTTCTGTAAAAAGACACCGACATAAGCAATAAATGAGTAACCCAATTTTTTATAATCTAAAGTCAATGATGAACCTTTAATAATACCCGCTTCTTCCATTTTCTTCACTCGTACATGCACTGTGCCTGCCGAAATCAATAATTTCTTTGCAATATCCGTAAATGGTATACGGGTATTGTCTATTAACATATCTAGGATTTGGTGGTCAATTTCGTCTAACTTAAACTTTGCCATAATTATAAATTCTTTAAACTATATGCAAAAATAGAGTATTTTTATTGACAAATAATCATTTAAATTGAATTAGTTTATGGTTTTAGTGATATTTTCTCATTTTTTATAAGAACGAAATCGATTTCGCAAGATACTTTTAGAGGAATTTTTTGATCAGATTTTACGATTTTACCCTGAACATCATATTCTTTATGTCCGTAATATTTCTCTAAATTTGAAATAGAAGCAATATTAGGCTTAAAAGTTATTGAGCCATTTATAAGAATTTCTTTGTACTGAATTGCAATGTCAACTAATTCTTTAGCATTAGTTTCTGTTTTGGCATTTCTAATAATAATATCATAAAATGATTTTGTGTTTTCAGGGATTTCAAAATATTCATGGGAGTTTGAGTCTATAATTCCATTAGATATTACTGATAATCCTTTCAGAAGTGCAATAAAAACAACCTTCCGGATTTCCTCTCTATTATAGTCTCCATCAATATGACCTGCTTCATATAATATCGTTGGTACTCCTAAACTCTGAAACATATCACCCACGCAATTAAGATTAAATCCATCATCATATCGTCCAACAGAATTCGGGATTACTTCTTGCATTGTTTTATTTAAATCTGAAATTATAGACATTGCAACCTTCCTGTTTACGGTCACAGTTCGTTCTTTATCCTGAGATGGTGAAAGAAAGGACATTGAAGCGGATTTACCAGAGTAGCCAACTCCAAAAATTGTACGTTGACCATGGAGATTAAAACAATAATCGGGTTTGAATTCATCAAAGACAGATCTTAATACTTTACTTTCTGGTTGTGATAAATATTGAGCATCTCTGTTTAAATCAATATCATTTGCATTAACACGTGTATATACCTCAGCTCCATCAGGATTAAGAATAGGTATAATATACAAAGTACAACTTTCAAGTATGGTTCTTGAGAGATCAGTATCTAATTCAAAAACATTGAAACAATCAAATAAAGCTTTAGTTGTTGTAGATTCATTACCATGCATCTGAGACCACAACAAAATCTTTTTAGAACCAGATCCATATATGAATGCATATATAGGTTTTTTTTCGACCGAATAACCAATTATAGCCACCTTGGCTTTATCTAGCTTTTCAATACATTTTTCAATATTACTATTGGTAATATATCGGCCAAAAAGCGAAGGCTCTTTTATACTAGAATATTCCTCGTTTAATTGATTAAAGTTCATTTATCTAAATTGACAATAACAAATGTAATCTTTTAATAATTTACATTTGTAAACTTACAAAATTTGATAAATTTTACATTACTAAACAACATTTACAGATTCGCTTGCCTTTTAATAAACTACAATTGAAAATAATGCAAAGAGTTTACTTATATAGTTGTAGTTTATTTATTATCAATATTATATGATATTTTAGTAAAGTTATAGTTTAATGTTATAATAAAAATATTAAGTTTAAAGAGTATATACAGAATACAATTGTTTACATTTGTAACGTTATAATAGTAACAATCCTTGTTTACAATGATAAACAATAGAGAATTTACAAATCGATTACAAAAAATCATTGATTTCCATGATGAAACGGCATCGAGTTTTGCTGAGAAAATTGGAGTTCAAAGATCAAGTATATCTCATATTCTTTCGGGTAGAAATAAACCAAGTTTAGACTTTGTTATGAAATTACTACACACCTATCCTGATGTTGAACTTTATTGGTTAATGAATGGAAAAGGAAATTTCCCAAAGAACATTACTAAAAATGTAACTAAAACATTTAATAATAATACCAGTATAGAAGGTAATACAGAAAAAGAAGAAAGTGTTGATCAAAAAATTGAGAAAATAGTTATTTTTTATAAGGATGGTACATTCAAAAGCTATAATCCTTAATAATACATTACCTATTTAGTACTTTTGTATTTAAGATGAAAAAAATACAATTTCTATTAATCTCTGTTTTGTTAATTGGTTGTTATGACCTTAAAAGAGACTGTACTGACTATAAAACGGGTAAATTTGAATTTAAATATATAATTGATGGTGTTGAAAAAACAGGTCAATTTCTTAGAACTGACGAGTATAATATTGACTATTATGAGGGTGTGATAGATACATCTTCTGTAAGATGGATAAATGATTGTGAGTTTATTTTAAAGAAATTAAACCCAAAATCAAATGCTGATAAAGACGCAATTCATATGAAAATCTTAACAACAACAGACAGTTCATATACATTTGAGTATAAATTGGCAGTAAAAAAGCCTAATAGACCACAACGTGTTGAAAAGGGAATCGCAAAAAAAATAGAATAAGAACATGTTAGAATTCCTCCTTACATCAGATGCTATAATGGCCCTTTTAACATTGACCTTTCTTGAAATTATTCTTGGAATAGACAATATAGTTTTTATTTCTATTGCTGCTAATAAACTCCCTGAACACCAACGAGCTAAGGCAACCAATATTGGCCTTATCCTAGCTATGGTGCAAAGAATTGTGCTCCTTTTTTTCGTTTCGTTTTTAATTGGTTTAAGTGAACCATTTTATACTTTAGAGAATGAATGGCTCAAAATGGCTATCAGCTGGCAAGCCCTTATTTTATTTGCAGGTGGTTTGTTTTTGATTTATAAGAGTACATCAGAGATTAGAGAAAAAGTTGAAACACCAAGTCATGATGAGGAAGGTGTCCGTGCTAAGGTAATTAAATCGCTATCTCAGGCAATTACACAAATACTAATTATTGATTTTATATTCTCAGTAGACTCTATACTTACTGCGGTTGGAATGACCAATGGCTTACACCCCAATCATAATTACACCTTAGTACTAATGGTAATCGCAGTTGTGATTTCTATTTTTGTAATGATAGGGTTTGCAAATCCAATACGTAAATTCATAGATAAGCACCCGAGTATGCAAGTATTAGGATTAGCATTTTTAATTCTTATCGGATTTATGTTAATAACAGAAGCAGCTCACTTATCTCATACAGAATTCTTTGACACTACAGTAGGTGCCATACCTAAAGGTTACCTTTACTTTGCTATTGCCTTCTCTCTTTTTGTAGAATTTTTAAATTACAGAACAACAAAAAATAAGGGTTGAACCTTTTAAAACAATGACGCCTGACCTTTGTCATCTATTTCCGGATCTTCCTTAGAATCTGCTTCATCCGTTTCTGAACTGGTGGGTTGTTCTGCGGTTTCAGGCTTTTCTTCTGGTGCTACCATTTCTTCATCAACCACTTCCAATTCATCTGCATGGATTTCTTCTGGAGCCTCATATGGCAATGGATCTAATAAATTGATTTGATTTATTTTGTCCTTAGTTAATTGATTTCCAAGTGCATTTATTCCTTTTACTGAAATAAAATCTTCAAGATTAACCTCCATATTTGGCTTTCTCTCCTTACCGCGCTCCTTAGTAAACTCAATTTCAGCCATTGGTTTCCAATCTGTTGAGACAATTTCTAATTGGGAATTTGCGTGATCTGAAATAAAAGACTCTTCCTTTCCTTCGTTTTCAATTAAAAAACGTTTAACATAATAACGTTCCTTCTGACCATCGTAATAAATTGCTGATATTGGTTTTTTTGGAATCCATTTTTCCAGCACAATCATATCGCTATCAAAATGAGTCGTCATTTCAGGGATAATTGTTTTCACTATTCCAGATTGAGTAATAATCAATAAACGATCCTCTCCTCTAAATTCACCTATTAGCTCGCCTCTACCATCTACATTTAAGCGTTGAACAGTATCATCAAACCATATCTTACGAGGTTTTAAAGTGGAAACGCCTTTTTCCTTAAGTTCTATTCGTTTAATAGAATATTTGGTCACCTGATTTCCCTTAGAAGCTCTTCCTTTAATAATTATATCCGCAAAATCTAGATCCCATTTTAGTTTTTTAATACTTCCTACTTGTCTAAGCATTACGGTTACAACTTCTGCTTCTCCATTAGGATTTGCTGAGAAATACCAAACTACAGAATTTTTACTTCCATTTGTCAAATCATATTCTCTATCTCTAGTCATGCTAGTAACCGCAAATCGTTTAACATATGAAGGACCTCCTTTACCATCACGATAAATCATATTATAAATGGTACGTTTATCCTTTTTCTTGAAAACAGCAACATGAATTATATTTTTACCAATAAACGTTTTTGAATCTACTTTGGTCACCATCATTTTACCTTCTTTGGTAAACACAATGATATCATCTATATCACTACAATCACAAACATATTCATCCCGTCTTAAGGATGTTCCCACAAAGCCTTCCTCCCTATTAACGTAGAGTTTGGTGTTTCTAATCACAACCTTGGTAGCATCTACATCTTCAAAGATCCGTATTTCAGTTTTACGCTCTTTACCCTCTCCATAATCCTTCTTAAGTCTTTCAAAATAAGCGATAGCATAATCAATAAGGTTTGCTAAATGATGCTTTACCTCAGCGATCTGATCTTCTAAAGCATCTATTTTTTGTTGCGCTTTATCAATATCAAACTTAGAAATACGCTTAATTCGTATCTCTGTTAAACGTACAATATCTTCTTCAGTTACTGCTCGTTTTAAATGCTTTACATGAGGTTTTAACCCCTTGTCTATCGCACTAATAACACCTTCCCATGTTTCCTCTTCCTCAATATCACGATAAATTCTATTCTCAATAAAAATTCGTTCTAGTGAGGCAAAATGCCATTGCTCTTCAAACTCACCAAGTTTTATTTCTAATTCTTGTTTTAAAAGCTGAACGGTATTATCTGTCGATCGACGTAACATTTCTGAAACCCCAACAAAAAATGGTTTGTTGTCTTCAATCACACAACCTAATGGTGAAATTGAAGATTCACAATTTGTAAACGCATATAAGGCATCTATGGTTTTATCTGGTGAGAGACCAGATGGTAAGTGGATAACAATTTCAACTTCAGCCGCAGTATTGTCCTCAATCTTCTTAATCTTAATCTTACCCTTGTCGTTGGCCTTTAATATAGAATCTATTAGCGAGGATGTTGTTGTTGCAAAAGGTATTTCGGTTATTACCAAACTATTTTTGTCACGTTGCGAAATCTTAGCTCTTACACGAACTTTACCACCTCGCAAACCGTCATTATAATTTGTGAAATCAGCAATTCCAGCTGTTGGAAAATCTGGTAAAATTGTAAAGCGCTTCCCTTTTAAGTGTTTTATAGAAGCATCTATTAGTTCTAAAAAATTATGTGGCAATATCTTAGTTGATAAACCTACTGCAATACCCTCACCACCTTGTGCTAATAACAGTGGAAACATTACTGGAAGATTTATCGGTTCTTTGCGTCTGCCATCATAAGACGCCTGCCATTCAGTAATTTTAGGGTTATATACAACATCTAAAGCAAACTTAGAAAGTCTAGCTTCAATATAACGAGAAGCCGCTGCTCTATCGCCTGTTAATATATTTCCCCAGTTTCCTTGGGTATCAATTAATAAATCTTTTTGACCTATTTGCACCATTGCATCAGCAATACTAGCATCACCATGAGGATGGTACTGCATTGTATGACCTACAATATTCGCTACTTTATTATAACGGCCATCATCTAGGTCTTTCATTGAGTGCATTATGCGACGCTGCACAGGTTTAAAACCATCTTCAATAGCAGGTACAGCACGCTCTAATATTACATAAGAAGCATAGTCTAGGAACCAATCCTTATACATACCAGTCACCCTGGTTATGGTTTCTTGAGGCTCTTGATTTTGTTCGTTACTAATATTATCTAATTCTTCGTTTTCTTCTGACATAAGTCTTACTTCACAACTTTATAATGGAATTTTATTCTTCTACTACGTCTAATTCAACCTTAAGGTTTTCTATTATGAATTCTTGTCTTGTAGGGGTATTTTTGCCCATGTAAAATGATAAGAGCTCCTCAATTGACATATCCTTATCTAACATCACTGGATCTAAGCGTATATCCTCACCAATGAAATGTTTAAATTCGTCTGGAGATATTTCACCTAATCCTTTAAATCGAGTTATTTCTGGTTTCGGTTTTAGTTTTTCTAATGCATTTCTTCGCTCTTCTTCACTGTAGCAATAAATTGTTTCTTTCTTATTTCTTACTCTAAAAAGAGGTGTCTGCAATATATATAAATGTCCTTCCTTAATCAACTCAGGAAAAAATTGTAAAAAGAATGTAATTAATAACAATCTAATATGCATACCGTCAACATCAGCATCAGTAGCAATTACAATATTGTTATATCGCAATTCTTCGATTGATTCTTCAATATTGAGTGCAGCTTGAAGTAAATTGAATTCCTCATTTTCATACACAATTTTTTTACTTAAACCATAGGAATTTAAAGGCTTACCTTTTAAACTAAAAACGGCTTGAGTATTAACATCCCTTGATTTTGTAATACTACCTGAAGCTGAATCTCCTTCGGTTATAAATAATGTAGTCTCTAAGTTTCTTTCATTCTTTGTGTCACCAAAATGCACACGGCAATCTCTCAGTTTTTTATTATGCAGACTTGCTTTTTTAGCCCGCTCTTTAGCTAATTTTCTTATTCCTGATAATTCCTTACGCTCACGTTCTGCCTGAAGAATTTTCCTTTGAATCTTCTCTGCCGTGTCTGGATTCTTATGGAAGTAATTATCTAAATTACGTTTTACAAAATCATTAATATAAGTTCTTACAGTTGGTAAATCGCCACCCATATCAGTTGACCCTAACTTCGTTTTAGTCTGACTCTCAAATACAGGTTCCATTACTTTAATAGCAATGGCAGCAACCACCGACTTTCTTATATCTGAAGCATCGTAGTTTTTACCGTAGTACTCTCTAACAGTTTTTACTATTGACTCTCTAAATGCTAATAAGTGTGTACCTCCTTGTGTGGTATTTTGCCCATTAACAAAGGAATGATATTCTTCACTATACTGCGTTTTGCTGTGTGTAATGGCAACTTCAATATCGTTTCCTCTAAGATGTATAATGGGATACAGTAAATCTGAATCTGAAATATTTTCAGATAATAAATCTTTAAGACCATTTTCGGAATAGAACTTTTCACCATTAAAAACAATGGTAAGACCAGGATTAAGGTATACGTAGTTTTTAAGCATTTTAGCTACGTATTCACTTCTGTATTTATAATTCTTGAAAATACCAACATCTGGCACAAAAGAAACTTTTGTTCCCTTTCTGCGAGAGGTCTCTTCAAGTAATTCCTGATTAGTAAGATTTCCTTGTTCAAACTCAGCGGAAGCCGATTTGTTGTCTCGAGTGGATTCTACTCTAAAATAGGTAGATAAGGCATTCACTGCTTTTGTACCAACTCCATTTAATCCAACCGACTTTTTAAAGGCTTTAGTATCATACTTACCACCAGTATTCATTTTTGACACAACGTCAACAACTTTCCCTAGTGGAATTCCACGACCATAATCCCTTACAGTAACACGTTCACCTTGAATAGAAATTTCAATAGTTTTACCAGCACCCATGACAAACTCATCAATAGAGTTGTCTAATACCTCTTTGAGTAGTATATAGATACCATCATCTGGTGAAGATCCGTCACCTAATTTACCGATATACATTCCAGGTCTCATTCTGATATGCTCCTTCCAATCGAGTGAACGAATATTTTCTTCAGTGTAGTTAGACTGTGCTGCCATAGATCTTAGGACGAAAATTTTTGATAGAACGCTAATATAATACTATACCTCATAAAATGAAATACGGATTTACTAAAGTAATTAACAATAAAAAGGTCAATGTTGTTGAGAACATTGACCGCTATTTAAAAAAGTCTGATTGCTATTTTAAACATTAAACAAGAAATGCATGACATCACCATCTTTTACAATGTAATTCTTACCCTCTACTCGCATTTTTCCGGCTTCTTTGACCTTTGCCTCACTCCCATAATGCACATAATCATTATAAGAGATAACTTCTGCCCTAATAAATCCTTTTTCAAAATCGGTATGAATAACTCCTGCAGCTTGTGGAGCTGTTGCTCCTATTGTTACGGTCCAGGCTCTAACTTCTTTAACACCAGCCGTAAAGTAAGTTTGCTGGTTTAATAACTTATATGCTGAACGTATTAATTTTGCTGAACCTGGTTCATCTAAACCAATATCTGCCAAAAACATTTGACGTTCTTCATAATCATCTAATTCATTAATATCTGCTTCAGTTCCCACAGCTAATACCAAAACTTCTGCACTTTCATCTTTTACTGCCTCAGAAACCTTATCCACATAAGCATTTCCTGTTGTAGCTGAAGCTTCATCTACATTGCAAACATACATTACAGGTTTATCCGTAATAAATTGTAATGGCTTTACATATTCTTCATAATCTTCATCCGAAAATTCAATAGCTCTAACAGATATACCAGATTCTAACTTTTCTTTGATTTTTAATAGTACAGCTTCTTCTGCTTGAGCTTCCTTATTACCAGTTTTTGCTGCACGCTTTACTTTATCAAGCTTTTTCTCTGCTGTTTCTAGATCCTTCAACTGCAATTCCATATCAATGGTTTCTTTATCTCTAATAGGGTCAATAGAACCATCTACGTGCACAATGTTATCGTTATCAAAACAACGTAACACATGAAGAATTGCATCCGTCTCTCTAATATTTGCTAAAAACTGGTTACCTAAGCCTTCTCCTTTACTTGCACCTTTAACCAAACCTGCGATATCAACTATTTCTACAGTGGCAGGCACAACTTTTTCTGGGTTGACCAACTCTTCTAATTTAGATAACCTTGGATCCGGTACATTAACAACTCCTATGTTTGGTTCTATGGTACAAAATGGAAAATTTGCACTTTGCGCTTTGGCATTAGATAGACAGTTAAATAAGGTTGATTTTCCAACGTTTGGTAATCCTACAATTCCAGCTTTCATGTATTAATTATTTTGCGAGTGCAAATGTAATTAATTACTGATATATATCATTTCCATTATCCTACTAAAAAGATAATTTACAGAAGATTTAAGTTTTTAGTTATGAAAAAGATATTTATTCTATTGTTAATCTCATGGGGATTAATAAATCAATCTAATGGACAAGAGCTAAATGATGAGGTAAAACAAACACCTCAAGAACTATATGATTTCCATATGGCCAAAAAGAAAAAAAACGCAACTGCAGGATGGTTAGCATTAGCCGGTGGAGTTGGAATGATCGCAGGTGGTGCGGCTATTAATATTGATGAATGTCTGCTTAGTGATTGTAAAAACGGAATGCCGTTGGTTTATCTTGGAGCAGGAATGAGTATAACCAGTTTTGTATTATTCAACAAAGCTTCACAACATAATAAGAAAGCAAAAGTTCAACTTTATAGAGGTGCGGTAGGCATTAATAACGATATCTCTTATAATGGATTGTCAGTCACCTTCAATTTCTAATTTCTATATACCAAGACAATTATTATCACGGTAGAGTATAGTAGTTTGATCAGTTCCAAACCCCGTAGGCTTAATTCCTTTAAAAATTATAGACCTGAAACCCTTCTTTTTATAAAAATCTATACCTTCTTTATAACATTTTCTATAAGTATCATCGAAAATTACTACACCTATATCTGATAAATAATTAAACGCTCTTTTAGCGCATTTTACTCTTTTTCTGCCGTCAATAACTACTACGTCACATTTCTGATCATTTAAATGATAATCTATTGCTCTTGGATAAGAATCATTTAGTTCATGATAGTGTATTTGGCCATTACTAATTTTTTTGAACAATTCTTTTTTAATCTTTTTATACCAATCCTTATCGTATTCAATAGAAATTATCTTTTTGGCTCTTTTTGCAAAAAACATCGTGGAGGCACCTGAGCCATATTCAAAAACAACTAGCTTGTTATGAATTCTTTTATTTAAAAACTCAATAACAGGATAATTCATCCATGGAATATATTCTCCTAACTGATTCTTTAAGTCATAGTTTAAAGTCGATTCTATAAATCCAGTTTGCACTAGATAAGAAGATTCATAATTTGTTAACTGATAACCAAGTTTAAGTTTTTGAAGATGTGGTTTAAATCGATTTGGGAGCAGGAACAATATTATTTGATAAATTTCTTTCTTCATAATTTTACAATTTGAATGAATAACTATCAAAAATTTATTAAGGTTCGCTCACGACGATATTTTGATAAATTTTATTAAGATATTGATAAATATAGTAATTATTTAATTGAATATCAATAAGATATATTATGTTGACTTTTATCGATTAGTTTATTCTAGGTAATAATATTAATTTAAAAATGTATAATCATTCAAATTTGCGATCTATATGAATACTTATATTATCAAGATTTATTGTCTTTTTCGTCATTTTTCCTTTTCAATGCTTTACCAATCCCAGCACCAAGGGCAACTCCAACACCTATCCAGATAGCCAAATTATCAGTAGCAATTCCAATTGCAACGCCAATTGCAATTCCAAAAGCAATTCCCTTAGCTAAACTATTATCCTTATTCATTGCATATATTTTTTAAAAAGTTACAAATTAATCTTTTAAGAATAAAAAAATCCTGAATAGTCATTCAGGATTTAAGTTTGTGTATTTATATTTTGCATTAGTCTTCTGAATGCATAAATCGTTGCTTACCTAGCAGTTGCTCTTCAGTCTCTACAACATCTTCATCTGGCACACAACAATCTACAGGACATACTGCTGCACATTGTGGTTCTTCATGGAAGCCCATGCATTCTGTACATTTATCTGGTGCTATATAGTAGAGCTCGTCACTAATTGGTTCTTGCGTTTCATCTGCATCTACTTCTTTACCACTTGGTAATACTACATTTCCTTTTAAGCTAGTACCGTCTGAATATCTCCAATCATCAGCGCCTTCGTAAATGGCAGTATTTGGGCATTCTGGTTCGCAGGCTCCACAATTAATACATTCGTCAGTAATTATAATTGCCATAATCTTTTTTCTTTTCCTTAATTTTGAAGGTGCAAAAATAAAGCCAAAAAGACATTTTACCAAACACTAGATGGATTTACAACAAAGAATTAACGCTTTCGCAAAATTAGGGACCTTTTTAAGTCAATTCAAAAACCAAGACTTTAAAAAAGATGACCAAATAGAAGCTAACGATATGTTCTTTGATGGTTTTAAGCACCAAATAAAAATAGCCGAAGAAAATAATGGTTGGTTTACAAAAGAAAACATTGTTTACGCTATAGAAAATTGGTCTAAAGCATTGACTATAAGTAATATTAATACCTGGTTAGAAAAGTATAACTTTAATAATGTAAATGAGCAAACTATAGCAATTATTATGGCTGGCAATATCCCTTTAGTTGGATTTCACGACTTTATTTGTGTGTTGTTATCTGGTCATAATGTTTTAGTAAAGCAATCTTCAAACGATAAGCATCTTTTGCCCTTTATTGCCAAATATTTAGAAACTGTACAACCAAAGTTTAAAGGAAAAATAAAATTTACTGAAGATAAATTAGAAGAATTTGATACGGTTATTGCCACAGGTAGCAATAACACGGCACGCTATTTTGAATATTATTTTAAAGACAAGCCTTCAATCATAAGACAAAACAGAAACTCTGTCGCAGTGTTAACTGGTAAAGAATCCAAATTAGAATTAGAAGGACTTTCTGATGATATCTTTAGATATTATGGATTGGGCTGTAGAAATGTATCCAAACTATTCGTACCAAAAGACTATAACTTCGACGCATTTTTTAATGCCGTGTATAAATGGCATCCTATTATTCATAAAGCTAAGTACGCCAATAATTACGACTATAACAAAGCCGTGTATTTAATGAGCGAATTCGATATGCTAGAAAACGGTTTCTTAATGCTCAAAGAAGACAAGAGCTATGCCTCACCAATTGCAACGGTCTTCTATGAACATTATGAAAACACAAAGCAACTAAAGGAAAAATTGGTTGCAGATAGTGACAATATTCAGTGTATTGTAACTAACGGAGATATTGAAAACAAAATAGGTTTTGGGGAAACTCAAAACCCACAATTGTGGGATTATGCGGACAATATTGATACTGTTGAATTCCTGTTAAAAAGATAGCCTAAAAATTATCAATTTCGTAATGCTTTTTAGTCAATTAATTAGCATTTTTGTACGTCTAAAAATAATATCATGAAAAAACATAATTTTAGTGCAGGCCCTTGTGTATTACCAAAGTCTGTAATGGAAAAAGCAGCGGAAGCTGTTGTTAACTTTGACGATGGTTTGTCTCTAATAGAAATATCTCATAGAAGTAAACCTTTTGTTGATGTAATGGAAAAGGCAAGATCTCTTGCTCTAGAATTATTAGGATTAGAAGGTAAAGGCTACAAGGCTTTATTTCTTCAAGGTGGCGCCAGCACTCAATTTTTAATGGTTGCTTTAAATCTATTAGAAAAAAGAGCTGGTTATTTAAATACGGGTACTTGGTCAGATAAAGCAATTAAGGAAGCAAAGATTTATGATGATATTTATGAAGTTGCTTCTTCAAAAAGTGCTGGATACAATTATATTCCAAAAGGATATGATATTCCGGAAGATTATGATTACTTCCACTGTACGTCTAACAACACAATTTTCGGCACACAGATGAAGAATTTCCCTAACTCTCCCATACCAATGGTATGTGATATGAGTAGTGATATCTTTTCACGACAGCTAGATTATACACAATTTGATATTATTTATGCTGGAGCTCAGAAAAATATGGGGCCAGCAGGTACAACTTTAGTTATTGTAAAAGAAGATGTTTTAGGCAAAGTCTCTCGTAAAATACCTTCTATGATGGATTACAAAATTCATATTGGCAAAGGAAGTATGTTTAATACACCTCCCGTGTTTGCAGTTTATGTTTCTATGCTAACAATGCAATGGTTAAAAGATTTAGGTGGCATAAAGGCCATTGAAGAGGAAAATGACAAAAAATCAAGATTAATATATTCTGAAATTGACCTAAATCCATTATTTAAAGGATATGCAGTTAAAGAAGACCGTTCAATAATGAATGCAACTTTCACTCTAGAAAATGAGAATTTAAAAGAAACATTTGACGCTATGTGGAAGGAAGCGGGTATTAACGGCTTAAATGGACATAGAAGTGTTGGTGGCTATAGAGCATCAATGTATAATGCCTTAACATTAGATAGTGTTAAAGCCTTAGTTGAAGTAATGAGCGAATTAGAGCGAAAAGCTTAATCAAATAAATTAAAGATAAAATTATAATGAAAGTATTAGCAAATGATGGTGTTTCTCAAAGCGGAATTTCTGCCTTAGAATCTGCTGGTTATGAAGTGATTACAACTACAGTTGCACAAGAGCAACTACAGAATTATATAAATGAAAATGATATAACTGTCTTATTAGTACGCAGTGCTACCAAGGTTAGAAAGGATATCATTGACAATTGCCCAAATCTCAAGATTATTGGTCGTGGCGGTGTTGGTATGGATAACATAGACGTAGAATACGCTCGAGAAAAAGGTAAACACGTTATAAATACACCTGCAGCATCTTCACATTCAGTTGCAGAATTAGTTTTTGGACACTTCTATGGATTGGCTAGATATTTACACAATTCTAACCGTGATATGCCTCTTGAAGGAGACAAGAATTTCAAGAGCTTAAAAAAGGCCTATGCTAAAGGTAAAGAACTAAAAGGCAAAACCCTTGGCGTCATTGGTTTTGGACGTATTGGTCAGGCAACTGCTAAAATAGGTTTAGGTGCCGGAATGAAAGTTGTGGCGTTCGATCCGTTTATTGAAGAAGTGAATTTAGAACTTGATTTTTTTGATGGACAAAAGGTAAGTTTTGATATTAAGACTATCACTAAAGAAGACGTTTTAAAACAAGCAGATTTTATAACCTTGCACGTACCTGCACAAAAAGATTATGTTATTGATGAAGCGGATTTTAACCAAATGAAAGACGGTGTAATTATAGCAAATGCTGCTCGCGGTGGTGTAGTTAATGAAGTGGCATTAGTAAAGGCAATTGAAAGTGGCAAAGTAGCACGTGCAGCACTGGACGTGTTTGAAAAAGAACCACAACCTGAGGTGCAGCTATTAATGAATGCTTCATTGTCTTTAACACCTCATACAGGTGCAGCTACAAATGAAGCACAAGATAGAATTGGTGTAGAATTAGCCGATCAAATTATCAATATCTTAGGATAATTTCTGATTATATGTGACTTTTTCACAACTAATGAGTCCTAATATTATGTTGGGACTTTTTTTGTACCTTCAAGTCAAATTATTAATTGAAAAAAAATATAACAATGTCAGGAATTTTAGACTTATTAAGTAGCGACCTAGGAAAAACTATTATCAATGGTGTTTCAGGTTCTACAGGAAATGATCAAAACAAGACAAGTAGCGTTTTAACAATGGCTCTACCTGTTTTAATGAAAGCAATGGAGCGTAACGCTTCTACTCCACAAGGAGCACAAGGACTTATGGGAGCCTTAAACAGTAAACACGATGGAAGTATTTTAGACAACCTTGGTGGTTTATTTGGTGGTGGAGTTGATGATAATGTAAAAGTCGATGGTGCTAAAATTCTTGGTCATGTACTTGGTAGTAAGCAACAAGGAGTTCAACAAGTCATTGGACAAAAAGCAGGAATAGATGCTGGCTCTGTAGGTGACATATTAAAAGTAGCAGCTCCGATTTTAATGGGAGTATTAGGAAAGCAAGCTCGTCAAAATAATGTTAGTTCGGAAAACCAATTAACCGGTATGCTTGGTGGTATGCTTGGTGGAAATAAAACTAGTAACGAACAAAGCTTTTTAGAAAGTATATTAGATGCTGATGGCGACGGAAGCATTATTGATGATGTTGCAGGAATGGTTTTAGGTGGTAGCAAGAAAAAAGGTGGCCTTGGAGGTTTACTTGGAGGTCTTTTTGGAAAATAAATACTCACTTATAATAATAAACATTAAAACAGTTCCTTTGGAGCTGTTTTTTTATTTTCGATACTTGTCAAAACCTACTGTTCACTCAGTAATAATTCTTATACACTAATTACTTATTGCCCCTTAGAATAAGAATTACTTCTTTTACGGTGTTAAATACTAAAAAATAATATTAAATTTTAATACCTTTAAATACTATGAAAAAGTTACTACCATTTGTTGTAATTATTGCATTAATTGCAAGTTGTAGCTCATACAATACAAGTCAAGTAATAGATCACGACTCTAAAGATTCATTAGTTAAAAGTGATACTATTTCTATAAGCAGTGATGAAACTGATTATGAAATTATAATTATTGAACCTGGATTTAATCGATGGTTAATAAGTACTGCAAGACCTCGTGGTTTTCATTCACAACAATTTTTTGAAGGTAGAAATATTCTCTTTGTACAAGCTTGGAACCAGAGAAATATGCAACCACAAGTTTACGATCCAAATTTATATGAGTTAAGTATAGATTATGATGTACATACTGATTATGGGTATGAAGTCAATTATTTACTTTATAATTATTTCATCTATTTTCAATTAAAATATAATCAGCGGCTGACTTCGTTTGTTCCTAGAATTTGATGTAATTTTGCACGGCAAAATTGAATTATGAAGAAATTTAAAGAGAAATGGGAGATTCAACAAAATTGGCAGTTGTTATTTCCTTTTCTTGGTTTAATTGGTTTAGTCTATTCAGCTTACAAAATAGCGAATACTTTCCTTGCGCATTATAATATTGTTATTATAATATTTTCAACTGGTTTCATTTCTTATTTTCTATTAAAGATTACACTTCTTCTGTTTAAAAAACTAGAAAAGAAATGGATATTAGACTACAAATGGGAAATGATACGTGTTTTTATAGTATTTGCAATTACAGGAAGCTCATCTGTCTTCGTTGGTAGACCCATTATCAAACTTTTAGGAATTACTAAAGAAAACTTAAACCCTATCTTATACTGGATATTATTTATTATTATTGGGCTCGTATTTTATCAAATTCTTTTAGTTACATTCGGGTGGCTTTTTGGCCAGTTTAAATTTTTCTGGGAATTTGAAAAGAAAATGCTTAGACGTTTAGGATTAAGACGCTTTATAGATTGAATAAAAAAACTTTAATAACGGTAATTTTTAAAACACTAGCTATAGTGTTGGTTTGTGCTGTATTATTGCCGTCAGCAGTAAAGCTATCCCATGCATATAATCATCATGAACATTTTGTTTGCACCGATGATGTAGATCATTCAACACATTTTCACCAATCTGACCTAGATTGTGAGTTTTACAAGTTTAAGCTTAACAATGATTTATATGTGTCTTTTTTGCCTTCGCAAGAGTCGGACCACCTAATTTACAATAAGTCAAATCTGTCTTATTATATATTTTTAAGAACACATCAGCAAGATACTTCGTACTTAAGAGGTCCACCTAGTTTAGTGTAATCAATCAAAATTAAATCACTAGTCTAAAATACAATGCCTAGAGAGGCTTTGTCTCAACAATTCAATTGTTTCTTTGATGAAATACTATATTCTTGTAGTACTATTTACTTTGTGTACATTTAGTTTTGCCCAAAAATGCGATGCCGTATTTTTAGGAGAATTAAAAGATTTTCATGATAATACGCCTCTTGTGGGTGCAACAATATTTATTAAAAATTTAAATAAATACACGACATCTGATGAGAATGGTAAATTTAAGATTGAAAACCTTTGTAATGGTAAGCTTACCCTTATTATTTCTCATATTGGTTGTGAAACAAAAACAATGAATTTTAATATTGTTGGAGACATGTTTCAGAATATTGAATTAGAACATCACATAGAAGAGCTAAATGAAGTTTCTGTAAAAACAACAATTGAAAAAAAAGAGACAAAAACAGCACAAGAGACTGTTATAAAGTCTAATATACTTAAGAAATATTCTAATTTGAGTATTGGTGACGCACTAAAGGAAGTTCCTGGAGTTTCGTCTATCAATACTGGTAATACCATTGTTAAACCAATGGTAAATGGAATGTATGGAAGCAGACTACTAATTCTTAATAACAATGTTAGACTTCAAGATCAAGAATGGGGAATAGAACATGCTCCAAATATTGATATTAACAGTGCCGGTCAAATATCAGTAATTAAGGGTTCTGGAGCCTTAGCTTATGGTGGTGATGCAGTTGGAGGTGTGATAGTCGTAAATCCTCAACGTAATATTATTGTGGATTCAATTTATGGTAAAACCATCGTTGGAGGACAAAATAATGGTAGAGGACTAAATATTAATACCGAATTAAATAAGTCTTTTGCTTCAGGTTGGTACGCTAACATTCAAGGATCTATAAAGCAAAATGGAGATTTTGAAGCACCTGATTATATGTTAACTAATACAGGTTTAAAATCTAATGGTATAACAGTTCAAGGTGGAAAGAAATCTTTTGAAACAGGTTTTGAAGTATTTTACAGTTATTTATATAATGAAATTGGCATCTTGAGATCATCTCATATTGGAAATATTGCCGATTTAGTAAATGCAATAAATTCGCAGGAACCACAAGTAATTGAAGACTTTAGCTATGATATAAACGCTCCAAAGCAAGAAGTGACTCATCATTTAGTTAAGGCCTTGTATTATAAACGTTTCAAAAATTTTGGGAAGTTAAATTTACAGTACGACTACCAGAACAATCAACGTTTTGAGTTTGATGTCCGAGTCGGAGATGACAAAAACAAACCTGCTTTAGATTTAAATCTTCAAACTCATACAGTTTTAGCAGATGTAAATTTAGATTCGGATTTAAGTCGAAAGGTAAATTTTGGATTGATGGGAAGATATCAAAACAATTTTGCTAATCCAGACACTGGAGTAAGAAGATTAATTCCTGATTATGACAAGTACGATTTTGGCATATATGCTACCGCAGAATTAATATTAGGTGATAAAACAACTATAGATGCTGGTATTAGATATGATTTCAATAGAATTGATGCTAAGAAGTTTTATCAAACGACACGTTGGGAAGAACGTGGTTACGATGAAGATTTCGAAGATATTGTTATAGATGATTTGGGTACGCAATTATTAACTAACCCAGTTTTTAATTATCATAATATATCAGCTTCGGCAGGCATTAAATATGATTTGAATGAATCAAGTTACCTAATTGGTAACTATAGTTTATCCAGCAGACCTCCTAACCCTTCAGAATTATTCAGTGATGGATTACACCACTCTGCTGCAAGAATTGAGTTGGGCGATTTAAGGTTAGACCAAGAAATATCAAATAGAATAGCTTTGAGTTATAATTTTGAACATTCAGATTTCAATTTGTTGGTAGAAACTTTTTACAATAGAATAAAGGATTTTATGTATTTGAGACCTTCTGGTATTGAACAGACTATTAGAGGTGCCTTTCCAGTTTGGGAATTTCAACAAACACAAGCAGAGTTGTACGGTATTGATTTAACTATGGAGTACCGTTTTAATCAAAATATTGAATGGCAGAATAAAACCGCTTATATCAAAGGAAATGACTTGAGTTTAGATATAGATTTAATCGATATTCCGGCTTTTAATACAATCAATACCGTTACATATAATAATGAAGATTGGAACAATTTCTCTGCAAGTTTAACCTCAGAATGGGTTTTTGAACAAACCAATTATCCAGACTTTAATTTTGAAACCTACATCCCAACCATAGATGAAACTGTATTGGTAGATATTAGCACTCCGCCACCAGGTTATCATTTATTACATTTTTATAGTGATATAACTTTTGATTTAAGTGAAAAAACCAATTTAAACATTGGTCTAAGTGTAAACAATTTACTTAACACTAGCTATAGAGCATATTTAAGCAGACTACGTTATTTTGCTGATGACTTAGGAAGAAATATTACATTACAATTACAAATAAATTATTAACAGAAACTCAATAAATAAATATTATGAAAACGATAAAACACCTTTTAATTTTATTTTTAAGTATCGGACTTTTTACCGCTTGTAGTGATGATGATGATCCTGCACCAGTAAATGAAGAAGAGGTAATTACAACCATGACTTTAAGCCTTCAAGCTGTTGGAGGAGGAACACCAATTTTGTTCCAATCTCGTGATGCAGATGGTGATGGTCCAAATGCTCCTGTAGTTACTGTAAGCGGTTCATTAACGGCCAACACTACATATGGTGGTTCAATTGTATTTTTAAACGAATTAGAATCTCCTGCAGATAATATAACTGCTGAAGTACAGGCTGAAGAAGAAGAACATCAAGTCTTTTATAGCTTTAATGGTGCTTCTGGTACTACAATAAATTATAACGATAGTGACATGAATGGAAATCCAGTAGGATTAAGTATTACTTTAGCCTCTGGTGATGCCGCAACTGGAAATACTTTAACGGTAGTTTTAAAGCACGAACCCACTAAACCAAATGATGGTACAGCTATTGGTGCTGGAGGAGAAACGGATATTGAAGCTACATTTACTTATGATGTAAATTAGAAATTATTATTCCACTTAAAAAAAGCGCTCATTTGAGCGCTTTTTTTTATGCTTTATTGGTAACTGTACTTGATTTTAAAACATAGGTATATAACCACATTAAGCTAAAGGTAGGCACTACATCTAAGAATGGTAATGCTTCTTCAACGAATGATATTATTGCAGCTATCTTCCCCTCTCTTCCTTTGTAAAGCTTAGTCATCAGGTAGGCCGACAACGGCGCCCAAATAAAATCAAAAGGAGGAAAAACTAATGATACATAACCTAATGCATCAAATAAAAGGCTTAAGGTTAATATTTTGTATTTATTCATTTATTTATATTGTTCATTTTTCACAAATAGTGCAATAAGTATTCCAAACATAATGTCACTGTCAAAAACACATTGTTTTTTGTTAACATCCATTAAACCTTTTTAACTTTAAATTAAGAGCAGATAGATATTAGTAAATGTAGCTTTGCAGCGTTAATCCAAATATTTACCAATTATTTTTAAAAACAACAGTCATTGCTACGCTTCATTCTACCAAAACGGTCATTACTTTTACTTTCTTTCTTGATATTTGTTGTTGGAACAGTCAATAGTCAAGACAAGAAGAAGCTAAACATTTTACGTGCTGAGAAAGCACCAAAAATTGATGGGAAACTTAATGATACGGCTTGGCGAAACGCAGATTTTGCTACTGGCTTTGTTGAATTTGAACCTGGTATTGGTAATACTCGTTCTCAAGACGAACGTACTGAAGTAAAAATATCCTACGACGATAGAGCTATTTATGTAGGTGCATATCTCTATGACGATCCTGAAAAAATGATGAGTCAGCTAACAGCAAGAGATAATTTTGCACAGTCTGATTTTTTTATGGTTGTGTTAAATCCCAATAACGATTCTCAAAACGATACTCAATTTACAGTGTTTAGCTCTGGCCAACAGGCAGATGCTATAGCAAATCCAAGTATTGGTACAGATAGAAGCTGGAATGCAGTATGGCGCAGCGCTGTTCAAATTGTTGATGATGGATGGATCGTCGAAATTGAGATTCCCTATAGAACCTTGCGCTTTCCAGAACAAGAAAACCCCGTTTGGGGTATACAATTTCGTCGCAACTACAGAAGAGAACGTTCAAATTATAGTTGGAATCCAATAGACCCAACAAAAGGGACTGAAGGATTATACCATGGTGAGCTTTTAGGGCTAAATGATATCCAGCCTCCTGTACGTCTTAATCTATACCCTTTCTCAACTGCAATACTAGACGAATTTAATGGAGAAACCACATCTGAATTGCGCTTTGGAATGGATGTGAAGTATGGGATAACGGACAATTTTACACTTGATGCTACTCTAATACCTGACTTTAGTCAGGCAGGGTTTGATAATATTGTACTCAATCTTGGTCCTTTTGAACAAACATTTCAAGAACAACGACAGTTTTTTACAGAAGGGGTTGATTTATTCTCAAAGGGCGGACTCTTTTTCTCCAGAAGGATTGGAAATGATCCAACAGGAGATGTCGACCTAAACGATAATGAAATCATAAATAAGCCAGATGAAGTCAATGTCCTCAATGCTGTAAAATTATCTGGTAGAACAAAAAAAGGTTTAGGTGTAGGATTTTTAAATGCTATTACCGAAAAAACATATGCAACTATTACGGATACCAACACTGGAGAACAACGTGAGGAGGTTGTTGAGCCATTAGCAAATTACAATATTTTAGTAGTAGATCAGCAATTTGGAGGGAACTCGGCTGTAAGTCTTATAAATACCAATGTAACACGCTCTGGTGAGTTTAGAGACGCCAATGCAACCGCATTGGTAGCAAATCTCGTAAACAAAAATAATACGTATCGTGTTGATACAGAGCTAAGAATGAGTAATGTTAATGATCAAAATGAAGATTTGGAAACAGGCTTTAGTAGTTTGTTCAGATTTAGGAAAGTTGGTGGTAATTTCCGTTATGGTTTTGACCACCAATATGCAGATACGAAATTCGATATTAATGACATGGGGCTCAACCTAAGGAACAATCGCAATGATTTTGGTGCTGATGCATCCTATCAGATTTTTGAACCTCAAGGCCGTTTAAATAGTTACAGGATTAACGGTTTTATAAATTACAGGCGCTTGGTTGATCCAAGTACATTTTCAAGATTCAATTTTGGAGGTCGTTACAGAGCTACAACCCGTAAAGGATTAGACTCATACGGTTTCCGATTAAATGTCGAGCCTGGTAAACAGTACGATTTTTTTGAATCTAGAGACGGTAGACCTTTTATCTTTGAGAATGCTGTGAGTCTCGGTGGAAATATATCTACAAATTATAATAGGGTATTTGCAGTCGATATAAGAGCCAATATGGGTACACTTTTTGAAGACGGCAGGGACTTATTTACTTATGATTTTGAATTTCAGCCTAGGGTACGCGTTAACGATCAACTATTATTGGTTTACAGTTTAAACTTTAATTTCAGAAATGGTGATCGCGGCTATGCCACACGTGAAAATAGTGAACCAATTTTTGGGGAACGGAATAGACAACGGGTTATCAACTCACTCCGTGGTAATTATAATTTTGATCCTTTTCATTCACTTGGGTTAGTATTTAGGCACTATTGGGATACCGTAATCTATGATTACGATTTATTTACTTTACTAGACAATGGAAGACTTACTAAAGCATCTGGATACAACTTAGATAATGTAAGTAATAATCCTAATATTAATTTTAGTACTTGGAATATTGACTTAAGCTACTCATGGCAATTTGTACAAGGTAGTTTCTTAACAATTTTATATAGAAATCAACTTTTTAGTAATGATGAAAATGTCAACGATAATTTTAGCGAAAGTTTAGACCTATTGTTTGAGCAACCTGTTCAGCATACGTTATCCGTTCGTCTTCAATATTTTATTGATTGGCAAGGCATTAAATCAGTATTTAAAAAGAACAAAACCACCTCCTAATATTGCGCAATTACACATTTAGTATTACTTTCACGTTTGCATGAGTAAAACAGTAATTTCAGCCAAAAATATTAAAAAAGCCTTTAACGACTTACAGGTTTTAAAAGGTGTAGATTTAATTATTGATGAAAGTGAAATTATATCCATTGTAGGAGCCTCCGGAGCTGGTAAAACTACACTTTTACAAATTTTAGGTACTCTTGATAAACCAGATTATAATTCAGAAACAGAATTAATAATAAATGGTAAATCTATAAAGGAATTAAATGATAAAGCACTGGCAAGGTTTAGAAATAAACACATAGGGTTTATTTTTCAATTCCATCAATTATTACCTGAGTTTACGGCATTAGAAAATGTGTGCATTCCGGCCTTTATTAATAATACACCTAAAGCTGAGGCTGAAAAACAGGCGAAAGAACTATTAGATTATTTGGGCTTAAACGAACGAATTAGTCATAAGCCAAATAGTATGTCCGGTGGTGAACAACAGCGTGTAGCTGTGGCTAGGGCGTTAATTAATCAGCCAAATATTATTTTTGCAGATGAACCTTCAGGTAATTTAGATAGTGAATCCGCAGAACAACTTCATCAACTTTTTTTTAAGCTTAGAGATAAATTTAAACAAACCTTTGTCATTGTAACTCACAATCAAGAATTAGCAAATATGGCTGATCGAAAATTGACAATGGTAGATGGAAAAATTATAAATTAAAAGTTAAAAACTCTTCCTTAAATAGTTGAACTCATACACAACCTGACTCATTGTATTTTGTTAGATAACAATTGATACTTAAAATTTAAAAGTTCATAAATAAAATGATATTCTTCAGTATTTAAGACATTCTAAATCTGTAATTTTGCAGTGCTTTTTAAAATTAACCACATCATGAATTATAGAATAGAAAAAGATACTATGGGCGAGGTAAAAGTACCTGCCGATAAAATTTGGGGTGCCCAAACAGAACGCTCTCGTAATAACTTTAAAATTGGTGCTCCGGCTTCAATGCCTTTAGAGGTAATACATGGCTTTGCATATCTTAAAAAAGCGGCAGCATATGCAAATTGTGAACTCAATGTACTTTCTAAAGAAAAACGTGATTTAATCGCACAGGTTTGTGATGAAATATTAGACAATAAGCATAACGATCAATTTCCGTTGGTGATATGGCAAACTGGTTCTGGTACTCAAAGTAATATGAATGTAAATGAAGTCATTGCTAACAGAGCACATCAAATAGCTGGAAAGGTAATTGGTGAAGGAGAAAAAACGATTCAGCCAAATGATGATGTCAATAAATCACAATCCTCTAACGATACCTTCCCTACTGGTATGCACATAGCGGCCTATAAAAAAGTAGTTGAGACTACAATTCCAGGTATTATTCAATTGCGAAATACATTACATAATAAATCAATTGAATTTAAGAATGTTGTAAAAATTGGACGTACCCATTTAATGGATGCAACTCCTTTAACTTTAGGTCAAGAATTTTCAGGTTATGTTTCACAACTAGATCACGGATTAAAGGCTTTGGAAAATACGTTATCGCATTTAAGCGAATTAGCACTAGGCGGAACTGCTGTTGGTACAGGATTGAACACACCTCAAGGCTATGATGTACTTGTAGCAAAGTACATTTCTGAATTTACAGGACTACCTTTTATTACTGCTGAAAATAAATTTGAAGCATTAGCTGCACACGATGCTATTGTTGAGACTCATGGCGCACTTAAACAAATTGCGGTGTCATTAAATAAAATTGCTAATGATATCCGAATGATGGCCTCAGGCCCTCGTTCTGGTATAGGGGAAATTATTATTCCTGCCAATGAGCCTGGCAGTTCGATTATGCCTGGTAAAGTTAATCCAACACAATGTGAAGCACTAACCATGGTTTGTGCTCAAGTGATAGGAAATGACGTTGCCGTGAGTGTTGGTGGTACACAAGGACATTATGAACTAAACGTTTTTAAGCCAATGATGGCAGCAAATATTTTACAATCATCTCAACTTATAGGAGATGCCTGTGTAAGTTTTGATGTTAATTGTGCTAGTGGCATAGAGCCAAATCATGCTGTAATCAAGGAACTTTTAAATAATTCTTTAATGCTTGTTACGGCTTTAAATACTAAAATTGGGTATTACAAGGCTGCAGAAATTGCTAATACTGCCCATAAAAATGGAACAACCTTAAAAGAAGAAGCAATAAACCTTGGCTATGTTTCTGAAGAAGACTATGATGAATGGGTTAAACCAGAAGAAATGGTGGGAAGCTTAAAATAAAAATAAAGCTTAAATATTTCAAACGCCATTCTTCATCAGATTGGCGTTTTTTTTATTGAAAAAAAATGATAATCTTTACATTAAACCATCCATCATAATGTCAATACTAATAACTAACATAAAACAACTACTTCAGGTCCATAAACATAATGTCACCATAGTAAAAGGCGAAAACATGAAGCATCTTTCTGTTCTGGAAAATGCGTATTTATACATAGAACACGATACTATTATTGAATATGGCAAGATGGATGAATATCATCCAATTGATGCAGAAACTACTATAGATGCTACTGGGAAAATTGTTCTACCATCATGGTGTGACTCGCACTCGCACCTAGTTTATGCTGGTGATAGAACTAGTGAGTTTGTAGATAGAATTAATGGTTTGAGCTATGCAGAAATTGCTAGTCGTGGAGGCGGTATTTTACATTCTGCGAAAGTTTTACAACAAACTTCTGAAGAAGATCTTTATAATCAAGCTGTAAAAAGATTAGATGAAATTATAAAAATGGGCACTGGTGCTGTTGAAATTAAAACAGGATATGGACTTACGGTAGATGCTGAATTAAAAATGCTAAAAGTTATTAAACGTATTAAGCAAGATAGTTTGGCTTTTATAGCACCTACTCTACTAGCGGCTCATGCAATACCAGAAGAATACAGAAAGAACAAAGATGAATATGTAAAACTGATTACAGATGAATTAATTCCCAAAGCAGGAAATCTTAACATATCCCATTTCATTGATGTTTTTTGTGAAGAAGGTTATTTTGATATTGATGATTTAGAAACTATCTTAAAAGCTGGTAAAGCTCATAATTTTAGACCTAAAATACATGTCAACCAGTTTAAAATACTTGGTGGCGTTGCTTTAGGAGTAAAACATAATGCATTATCTGTAGATCATTTAGAATTACTAAATCAAGATGATATTAGTGCATTAAAAGATAGCGATACCATGCCTGTTGCATTACCTGGTTGTTCCTTCTTTTTGGGAATACCGTATACTCCAGCACGGCAATTAATTGATGCGGGATTACCTCTTTCTATTGCAACTGACTATAATCCTGGTTCTGCACCAAGCGGAAATATGAATTTTATTGTTGGTGCAGCTTGCGCAAAACTTAAACTAACACCTGAAGAAGCCATCAATGCTGCTACGATTAATGGTGCATATGCAATGGGTGTGAGCAATATGTATGGTAGTGTTACAAGAGGTAAAAAGGCCAATTTTATTATTACCAAACCAATGAACCACTATAGGGAAATTCCTTATGCATTTGCTCATAATCCTGTAGATAGAATTATAATTAATGGCCAATTACTATAAATAAAAAAATCCAGAAGAATTACTTCTGGATTTTTTGCTATTAATCAACCAACTAAGATCTGATATAACTACTTAAGAATAAATTCTGAAGCAGAAATCAACTCTTTATCATTAAATACGTTTACTCTATACGTACCCTCTTCAAACTTTGAATCATCTATAGCTCCTATATATTCACAGATATCAAGGTTACGGTTTTCGTAATTGAAACGGCTAATAAGACTATAGTTTAATACTTGATCATCAAACTGTACCTGTCCATTAGCGCCTAATACATTGTTTTTAGGATCAATAACCTGTACATATAATTCTTTGTCACCACCTTCTGTTAATGTGTTTTTAGCAACGGTAAAGCATATTTTAATTTTATCGCTACGTCTTGCACGTTCTGTTGGTATTTGTTTACCACTCCGTCTTTCAATAACTCCCAATCCTTTAAGACCAACTGTTTGTAAGGCAGCTGCATCCTCCACAACATTGGCCAATTCTGTATTTTGTACTAAAAGTGAATCTGTAAACATAGTACGCTCTTTCAACTGTACTTGTGTACTATCTAATGAAACGGCCAATAGTTCGTTCTCTACTTTTAAACGATCGTTTTCTTCCAATAGAATTTCCATTTCCTCTTGAAGCGCTAAATACTTCTTTCTATATCTCCACAAGCTATTAACGCTATTTTGGGATACTTTCAATGAATCCATTAAGTTTTGAATACGTTCTCTTGCATCAACTAAATCTTGATTTGTTCTTTCACCCTCAGCAATTGCAGCATCATAATCTTTAGCCATATTGCTTAAGTCTTTCATTACTTGTTGCTTCTCACTGATTAGAACTTTTTCCGTTTCTTGCTTATCACTATAAAGCTTTGAAGCATAAAACGCTGTTCCTAAAAATAAAACCAATAGTATTCCTAATCCTACTTTAAGACCTATACCTGATTTTTGTGAACCTTCCATAAATTGTGTTTTTAAGTTATTGTTAATCCCCTTTTTATTTTGATTTAAAGATAAAATAAAAATGTACATTTAATCTTTATTTTATTCACCATATGAAAAATCTTGTTTTACTCTCTAAGAAAGATCGAGATCTACTCGTAAACCCTCGCAAAGGCGAATCAAAATTTGGTGAACATGTGAAGTTATTACCTAACCTCAGTAACATATACGAAGACATTGCAAATTTAGATGTCGACTATGTTATTTTTGGAATCAGAGATGATATTGGTGTACAAGCCAATTACGGTGAACCGGGCACCAGAAAAGCTTGGGAGGCTACGCTTAATAGCATTTTAAATACGCAAAGTAATATTTATACAAATGCAAATAGAGTTGCAATTCTTGGACATTTAAATTACCAAAAAAAACAAAATGAACTAACTCAAGTTGACCTTAACAAGAGAAAATCTATATCTAAACTAAGATTAGAAGTTGAAAATATAGATAAGGATGTCAATTATTTGGTTTCATGTATAATAAGAACTGGTAAAACCCCAATAATTATAGGTGGAGGGCACAACAATTCTTATGGCAATATAAAAGGTACGTCTTTAGCATTAAACAATAAGATTAATGTCATTAATCTCGATGCTCATACAGATTTTAGGCCTGAGGAAGGTAGACATAGTGGTAATGGATTTAGCTATGCTTTTGCCGAAGGTTTTTTAAAACGTTATTTCATTTTTGGGCTTCATGAAAATTACACATCTTCAAAAATACTTAAGACTATTAAAAAGTTAAAAGATGTAAAGTTCAATACATATGAATCCATAGAAGTGAGAAATGAATTAGATTTCAATGATCAGCTTAAATATGCCTTAGAATATATCTCAAAAGATGCTTTTGGCATTGAAATAGACTGTGATGCCATTGAAAATATGCCTAGTAGTGCTATGACACCAAGTGGCTTTAGTATGAAGCAAACGAGGCAATTTGTACATTATTTTGGTCAGCATAATAATGCAAAATTCTTACACATTTGTGAGGCATCACCAACAAAAAAATCTAAAACAAAGGTTGGTAAAGCTATATCATATTTCATAACAGATTTTATAAGAGCACATGGAAGTTGAATTAATTGATTTTAACAAAGCTTATTCACAGAACTTCTATGATTTAAATATCGAATGGCTTAAAACTTATTTTTATGTTGAGCCAATTGATGAAGAAGTTTTAAGTAAACCTGAAACATATATCATCAATAAAGGTGGTTACATTTTCTTCGCGAAAATCGAAAATTCAATTGTTGGCACTGTTGCGCTTATGCCTACTGATTCTGAAGGCGTTTTAGAACTCACTAAAATGGCGGTATTACCAAAAGAACGCGGTAAAAAAATTGGACAAAAACTTTTACAACACTGCATTGATTTTGCAATGAAAGAAAAGCTTTTTGGACTGCTATTATACTCTAATACTAAGTTAGAGAATGCTATTTATTTATATAGAAAATATGGCTTTAAAGAGTTAGAATTAGAAAAAGACAATCCTTATGAACGTGCAGACATAAAGATGTTATTGAAATTTAATAATTAATTCCCAATAGCTTTCAATGAATCTATTTTACGCTGTAATGCATCTATTTGTTCTGCCGTGCCCTCAGCTTCAGGTATAATTTGTAAAGAATCTAAGGCTTGTTCCATTAAATCCTCATCTTTTGGTTGTTCATTAAAATAATAACCAATCCCTTCACTAGCACGCCATGCTTCATTCAATTGATTGTAGACCGTTACATCCCACGTACTTGGATGTTTTACATCTATCCAAATTACATCTCTATATTCACTATCTATTAATACCAAATCTGGTGTTGCAGAACCATCAAACTGTTGTGCATTTCTCTCACTAATAGAGGATATAGTTCCCAAGAAAAACATTCGTTTTCTTCCTGCAATATCCTTCACATATGGTCTAAACTCTACCGGAGTGCTTGCATTCCAATCATACTCTTTCCTAGATTCTTTTACCTTCAATGGCATTGCTGAAACTCCTGCGTAACCTTGCTTTTTACTAGCATGATCGTAGTAATATAGTTTATCTGTGCCATCTGCAGGTACAAAGACACTATAACTTAGACTAGTGCGCTCATCACCTACAGGTTCTAAACCAAACCAATGATAAAGTCCACTATAAGCATTAGTATTAGAACCAGCAAAATCAAAATCCGTTACATAAGGTTGTTGGTTCTGGTCTTTTGGCATTAACGGAATCTTTACAGCAGTTTCCATATTCCATGGCAATGGATCACTAAATCCGCCCAAAAACTTTAAAGACTCAGCCTGTAATTGAGAAACCTCTTCTGCTAAAGTGTTTTGTTTATTGAGAAATTTATAATTCTTAATTTCATCTGGACTCACAAATGTTCCTTTACCAATTAAAATACGTTCTATATAATCGTTAAAATTATGATCACCATTTTCAACTATCATAACACCACCAAAGGTCGGATAAGGGAAAAAGAAACCTTTCCATTTAATTAGACTCACAACTTGAACCCATTCGCCATTATCGTTTTTCATATAAAACGTATCACTTGGCTCATAATTAAAAAGCATCCAAGGATTAAATCGCTGTACAACTGCATTGTATGTGTTTCTGCTAAATTTTAATGATTCTCCAATTGAAAATGTAACCGGAATTCTGTTTTCATTAGAAAATCTCGGAAATGGTGTTGTACTGCTTACTGCAAATACTTCTTCAGTATTATCACTTATACGTTGCATTATATACTTTTCACTAGGCTGTATCGCCATTGTCCATTTGTTTTCAGTACCAATACGTACTAAATGTGGAAGAGAAACATCTTTTGTCTCACCAACACTTTCATTGGCCATTGAAAATATATTACGAAGGGGTTGTATACGTTCGTTTTGAGTTAAAGGCAGCTCATTTATTTCTACTTTATTAAGGTGGTTAAAGACATTGTAAGTCTTCATGTAATCATATAAGCCTTGATTCCAACCCAGGAAATAAAGTAGACCAAAAAATATTATGAGTATACCTAAAATTCCTAAACGACCTCCAGTATTAGCTGTTTTTCTAAATTTTCTTAAACCTAAGATCAATACTAATAAACTAACAATAATGATAAACAAATATCTTCTGAAGAATAGCAACATAGGCTGATAATCATCCCTAAAAAAGAACAATAAAATAAGCAATAGAAGCGTCAAAAAAATTGTAATTCGCTTCTGCTTAGGGCCTTTTCTCCAATATGATTTTATCATGATAAACTATATGTATTTTTAGCGTTTTTGTTTTGAGTCGTATAACTACATCAAGCCCTTATCCTTAAGACGTTCTCTAGCTGATTTTTTATCTGTCGTATCACTATTAGTTGGTTCCGTGTGAGTTTCTTCAATTTTTTCTGAATCGTCATTTTTTAAATCTTCAACGAAATCTTTTCCTTTTTCTACTGCTTCTTCTACAATATCTCCTATTGAATCACTTTTTTCTTCGACAATTTCTGAAGTCTTAATTACAAAACTTGCAACATACGTACCTAATAATGTTCCTACTGCAAACGACGAAAATGCCGAAATGCCATTATAACTACTAAAAACTGCTAGAGGAGTTAAAAACTCAACAACGAGTGCAGCAACTAAAACTAAACTAACAACGAAAATTAAACGTGGTAAAAATGATTGCTTAAAGACAAACCCTTTTGGGTTATCTGGACTCATCTGTAGTTCTTTACTATTCACAATTTTGTTTAAAAGTCTGTATGCACCATTTCCGTTGGACTCTCTCCAATAAATAAATATTCCGAATAATATGGCTGCTATAAAAATTACAAGTTCTAGTCCCATGGCTTTAGTTTTGTGGTTCTTATAAAATTAGTCTAAAAAACTTAAATATTGTTACTAATCTGTTCTATAACCCAGTCTCTAAATGAGTCGTCCCATGATTCATAACTCTCATAAAACTGCTCTTTATCATACCAGTATAAAAACAATATATCCTTTGGAGCTATGTTGATTAAAAGTTTGTGTATTAAGTCTCTATGTTCTGCTGATAATGAAGAATGAGGCTGATGCAATGCAAAATACAACGACTGATCTACTATATCCTCAATTTTATAGGCATTGCTTCTCTCTAACTTCTCCAGGTATAGCTCAACACTCATCACTTTCTTACGTTTCTTAATATCAATTTTATTAAGATAACTCTTAAACAACACCTTGTTATTTAAAATGTCTTTGATTGGATGTTCAGTTTTATCTAAGAATTGGTATAATTCAAATTTCTTTATCCTTTCATAATTTGACGTTTTTACCATTTCTTCAAGGTTGCAATCAATAATGATATGGTCCTTAAGTTTATCTATAAGCTGTGGTTGCGAGATATGGTATATTAATACGTCATGCAATGTGTCTTTAATTGCTTCTTTATAAATTTCTTTACTTTCAAAAACAACAATAGGTTTAATAAAATCCCTTAAAAGATAGATCCCATCAAAAGCCCTCGTAAAAAAGGAACCTGTTGAAAAATGAAGTGGATGTAATGTTAAATCTCTATCTCTCAAATCACCATAAGCATTGGCAGATTCTAAAAGTTGTTGATGTATATCCTCATCGATAAAATTATTATCATGTTTAAATTTATCAACCAAGGCTAATTGTTCTTTTTGTTTTTCCTCAAGATTATCAATTAACCTAAACGTTATACTCACATCATCATACTTTAAAACATCTAAGGGCTCATAAAAAACATCAATATCTTGGTCGAAGTCTATACAAATAGCAGAATCCCTAGTAATATCATTTATTTTGTCTCCATGCGTTCTAAACACATGCTGCATCATTTCCCTATCAAAAGAGTGAAAGGGTAAATAAACTGGTTTTCCTTTTTGCAAAGGAGATATAATTATTCCATGTGGGTTTGCATCACCATGATTAAGATATTGTACATCCTTCTTTTCCTCTGCAACTTCTGGGCTCCACCCTACACCATCAATAGAGAATGATTTAAGTTTTGTTTCAGTAAAACCAAGGGTTTTTAAGCATTTATTATAACGCTCTACTAACTTACCACTCACAGGTATAAGTTCACTTCTATATAGATTTGCTTCTTTTAATTTCTTCATCTCAACCCAATAAGTTATTTATTTGAGCATATTGAATCAGCATAATGGTCTTAGCATCAATAATTTCTTGATTTTCAACCATTTTAATCACTTTAGAAGAAGGTATTTCTAATACTTCTATTTCTTCATTTTCAGTTTCTAATCCTCCACCTTCACTAATCTTCATACTATCATCAAACTCAGCAACAAATAGATACATCTTTTCTGTCATTGCACCTGGTGACGAATACGCGGTCAGTACCTGTTTAGCAGATGAAATATTGTAACCTACTTCTTCTTCAACTTCAGATATTATGGTCTCCTCCGGAGATTTTGATTTATCAATTGCACCAGCGCATGCTTCAATTGACATTCCTTCTAACTTGTTGTTTTCGTATATAGGCATCCTAAACTGTCTGGTTAATATGACAGTACCTTTCTCAGAATTGTAGAGTAAAATTGCTGTACCATCTCCTCTATTATATGTTTCTCGAGATAATTTTTCCCATTTGCCATTTTTAAACTGAAAGTCATAATCTATCCTATCTAGTTTTGCCCAGGCATCAGATAAATTAATATGTTCTATGTTTCTCAGATTATCCATTAAATCAATCTAATTTTCCGAATTTTTCTCTTGCCTCGGTTTCGATATTTAATTGATTTACTCTAGCATCAACTTTCCGTTTAAAGTCTGTATCAGCAATAGTTGCAACATTATCTAAATATCTGATAACCTCTTGACGTCTAATATCTGAGAAGTTTAATCCTTTCATATTGGCCTTCATCAACTCTTGAAGCATATTAAATTTAGTCTCATAATCTTTTTTGAAATATTTGTCAGGGTTTTCAAACCAATCTTTTTCAAGGTCAAAATCTGTTAAACGTAATGAAATTGCTGATTGAATATTTCGTACGTCCCTAGATGAGAAAAATGGAAAAACCTTCTGTATTTCTTTATATAATGTAGCATAAAACATATGGTCGTCTTCCTCATGTAATTTTTCAACTTTCTCAAATGTTTCTAAAACACGCTCTTCTGTCGGCTTCTCAACAGCCTTTAATATTTCACCCATGCTTTTTGCCAATCCTTGATCTGCCAAATATTGATATACTTCTGGATTGTCCATATTTATGAATTCTGGCATAGTGTTCTTAAGCTTTCTCCACCATAAATAATCTTGATCTAAAAAGTCGTGCTCAGTACGCGCACCATCTATTTTAAATCTACCTTGTACTCGCGATATAACAGCCTTATCTAACATCTCAGGTAGATTAGTGAAGAGACCAATGGAACTATTTCCATAATTGACAGCATACGCACCTTCAGTATATCGTAAAAAGACACCAATTACTTCTTTTACACCTGCTGAAACACCTTGTGCTGTTCGTTCTTGTAAATTATTTTCGGCATCATCAATTGGTGCAAAAATAAGCCGTGTAGGATCTTGTAATGGCTTCATCCATTCTACCATTTTTTCTGCAGAACCACCTTGAAATGTACTTATCAAAGTATCTGGCATTGGATGAAATAAAAATGGTATATCTAAATTATCACAATGTTCTTTTAATCGTGTTGCTATGGCAGCAATAAGCATACTTTTACCTGTACCTGGTATTCCATATCCCATAAAAACAGGCATAAATCCACCGAGTTCCTGAAACGGATTTTTTTGAGCTTCGAAGTCATAGCTCAACATACGTTCTGTTAATCTTCTAGCAAAGTGCTTAGCATCTCTATTACCAACAATCTGTTCAAACTCAATTTTATTAAATTCTACGCTTTTTGCCGTGCCTTGAAAAACGTTATTCCATCCATCAATGGCAAACTCAGAATTCTCAAGTTTGTATGCTCTATCTACTATAGTTTCTGTATACTCTAATGTGCTTCGACGCAATTGAATTTCATCAATTAAGGCTTCAAAATAAACTACGGTAAAATCTATAACATCCTTATCTGATTTGATAATTTCTGGGTGTCCTAAATATTTATCATAATAAAACAGCTGACATGATATACCTTTGATTGGTGACAATAATGAAACCTCTGGAATACCAGCAAATTTTTGCTTCATTACCGATAAATCGTCTGACGCATGAGGTTTTAAATCGTGTAAAATTTTATATGCTGCAGCAAATAACATAAATGCAGTTGCTGTATGCATTTTACTCTCGTATTCTCTTTTTCCTGAACGATCTAAGGCAGATTTATTCTCATTTAAACTAGATAAACCTGAAGCATCGTAATAACTATCTTTTATCCATATACCTAAGGTTATTCCTTCTTGAACCGCATATAAAGTTTGATTTAAGTGCAAAGGGATTGCTACAGACTCTGGCAGCAACCTTTTTTTTAAACCTAAAATTGTTTTGGAAACTGAAGATACAGCTACATTACTGCCGTTGTTAGCCCTTGATAAATAAAGCAAAATAGATTCATCCTTACCACTATTATCTTTATTCTTGGCACGTTGACTCTGCTCCCATTGTACAGATTTTAAATAGGAAGTTGCTTCGTCCCGAAGCATATCGAGTTCATTTTGTTTTATAGGAAAGGTTGAATTATGTTCCATTTACTTTATTCTTAAATCTGAAACCTGAATAGGTGCTTGCGCAAGTTTATTCATAATTTCCGGAGTTTTGTTATGCAATAATTGTATGATTCTGTGTGGTGCAAATACATAGCGCTGTCTAAAAATATTCTCCCACTTTTGAAAAGTTTGTTTGCTAAAAAAACCGCCTTCTTTAAACTCACTTTTTGAACGTATTTCATCAATTTTGAATGAAATAGCATAAGATTCTAAAGGAATTGTCTTTCGGGATATACCTCCTAAAACAGCATGTGTTATATCATTTTCGTCCTTTGCAAATACATTGTGAATAGGCCCTAAGTCTATACGTTTTACAACTTTTGGAAATACTTTCGGCAAACGTTTATCTATAGCATACGCCATAGTATCTAAAGCCATTTCCCTATCCGCAGAAATTTTTAATACTTTATAAATTTCTTCTTTATAATCTTGTACATTTCTTCCGTCATAATTAAAGTACATATAACAGATAAAAGGCCTATTATGTGTAACATCATAGAAACTCCAGCTTACCATATGCTCGGCTGACGAATCTTTTGGTGCATTTAATATCTTGCCTTGTACAAATCTATTGAAGATATATTCTTTTTTAGCTGATGAGTAATATACTATTGATGCCGCTTGAAAAAGTTTCCGCTTAGAAATCGGCTCCTTTTTTCGCATTAAAGTATCTAAAAACTCGTCTTTTAAATCTTCTACATTGGTAAGTCGTCCTAAGAATTCTTCTCTAAGTTCTAAATCGTTAAATAAATAGCGGAATTCTAAATAATTTGGAAAACTAGAATCTGTTAAATCAACTTTCATATTCTCCTCATCATCATACATGTATTTTACACGCATTGCTTCTATTGAATACAATAGTAAGTCGCAATATTGCTTGAACAACAGAATTTCCTGCTCATTAATTATCTGCTTTCGTTGTACGGCAACGATAAGTTCCTTCAGTGAGAAGTCTATCATTTTATGATAGAACACATACTGCTCTTTAGAATCTAATACAGCGGAATCTAATGGTGTTACGATCATATCTAACGTATGCTATTGTAAATGAAGATAGATCAAGGGAAATTTAATAGATCCATCTAATCTTAGCTTTTTACCCTAATAAGTCGTCCTCACTAGTTTCTGGTTTATTATCACCTTCAGGCTCTCCTCCATCGGCAGTAGCATTAGGATCTGCCTTATAATATTCGTCAAAAATCTCCTTCATATCAATTCCGTAACGGTCTGCGAAGTTTTTCTGAATTTCTTCATCTTTAGCTCTAATATCCTTTAAAGCTTCTGCATAACTGCCATAAACACCTTGCATTACTTTTTCGTGTACTGGAATATTATCCATCATTTCTTGACGCGCTCTAGCGCTAGCAGAATGCATTGCAGCGAGTGTCTCACCGATATGCTCATCGGTCTTAACACCTAGATGCTCCAAAATTGCGGCAAATTCTTGATCTGTTCTTGCTTTTAATGCAACAATATAACCGTCATAATATTTTAATCTCTCGTCAGTATCACTTTTTAATTTTGCTCTGTGTGTTTGAAGGTTACTTCTTAACGAGGTTAATACTTTAATGGTTAAGTTATGTTTATGAACAAAACTATCTTTTGAGGCGGCTAAAGTTGTATAAGCATTCTTTAAGCCTTCCAATTCTTCAACCTTTTGCTCTAATTGAGTAACTTTTTCTAATGCCTCAGAATATTCTGTAGATTGTTTATCAGCAACTTCTTCTAGTGCTTGTCTTGCTTGTTTTAACAATGCATATTGTTCTTCAAGTCTAGCTTCTACTTCTTTCTTTTTCTCTAAAGCTTTTGTATGATTATTACTTGCCTCTACAATTGCTGTCTTAAGACTTTCTTCAACTTCTTTAATTTCTAATTCTCTATCTTTTAATCTTTTTATAGCAGCCTGGCTTTTAAACGAAAGTTCATTTAATAAAGTCTGTACATCAGCATTCTCAATTCGTTGTTGAAACATGGCCTTAGCCTTATTATCTGAGGCATCTCTTTCTTTCTGTGCATTCTTAAGCTCTTCTTCTGCCTTTTTTATTTTAGATTTTCTACCCCAAAGGTTATTCCACCACGTATCTGGTTTACTTTGTGCATCCTCTAATTCTACTTTGGCACGTTCTAATCTCTTTACAGCATCATCAATCACTTTTTGCTCGGCTGCATTTAATGCAGAAAAACCTTCGAACATAATACCTACTTCATCCTGATAGTCCGTGAGGTCTTTTATGGCATCTAATAAGGTAGATCTGTCTTTTTCAGCCATATCTACTACAGTGTCTAATGTGGCGTTTAATATCTTTTGACGACTTTCTGGATCATCTTCTTGAGCTAATTTAGATTTCATCTGGTCTATAGCTTTTCCCCAATTTACATCGACCTTTTCTGTTTTCTCGTTGGAATTTGTTTCTAATAAATCAAAATCATCAGACATATTATGTTGTGTTATTTAGTTGAACAATTTATTGATAAGCAATTTCGGTAATTTTATAAGAGAATAAAAATTTTATCCTGTAAATAATAAGTAGTAATTGTTATTAAAATGTTACAGTTGGTTGACTCACAATAACTGTTTAATATCTTTATAAAAAATAAAACCAATGAAAATAACAAAACTATTCCTTTTACTGGCTCTAATTTCTATTGCCTTAAGTTGTAAAAATGAAAAATCAGATACGGACCAAGACAAAGCAATTGCAGAGAATATAGTTTCTGATCCTGTAGTAATAAAACCTATTAAGCATGGTACTTTAGTCATTGAAACTAAAAACGCTACTATTTATGTAGATCCTACAGGTGGTAAAGAAGCATTTGATGGACAAAACAAACCAACACATGTCCTAATTACTGATATTCATGGAGATCATTTAAGCAACACAACATTGGAAAATTTAGATTTAAGTGAAGCCGTTTTAATTGGCCCTAAAGCAGTTACAGATAAAATTCCATCTACATTTTCAAGAACGATCATAACCCTTAATAACGGCAGTAATTATGAAACTGACGGCCTCAACGTTGAAGCAATACCAATGTACAATCTTAGAGAAGAAGCATTGAAATTTCATGAAAAAGGCCGTGGAAATGGTTACATCATTACAATAGAAGGTCAACGAATTTATATTTCTGGTGATACGGAAGACATTCCCGAAATGAGAAACCTTAAGAATATAGACAAGGCATTTGTATGCATGAATTTACCATATACTATGACTGTAGAGAGTGCCGCAAGTGCAGTTCTCGAATTTCAACCAAAAATTGTATATCCATATCACTACAGAGGTACAAACGGATTTAGTGATGTTGGTAAATTCAAATCCATAGTATCAGAAAAAAACAATGAAATTGAAGTGAAATTACTTGATTGGTACAACGATTAAAATGTTAAAATTTCAATTGTTTATAAATTGTCAGAATTGGTATTTCGCCCATTTTTAGTGCGCTTTGCCGAACTTTATTAACAGTTAATCGGTGAAATTGTTAATTAAAAAATGGGATTCGTTTAAAATTAATGACTTATGAATCACATTTTTAACTATCTTAGCCTTGTTTTAATCCAAATCTAAACATTAATTAACCATGATTACCTACCTACTTTCAAAGGCTTTAATAGTGACTACTACACAACTTACTATGATTTTAATAGCCGTTGCAACTATATTCTTAGTATTTATAATAATAGCTGTAGTTAAAATGTACAAGTTAAAAGCACAAAACAAAAAACTTATGGAAACTAACGCTTTTAAAGATGTAGACGAATCTTATAAAGATTTTACCGGAGGTCACCTTTACGGAGATAATTAGAGCTCTTTATGTATAACGCATCGAGGAATATAGCCGTTTTGTACATAGTTTTTATACTACTTGTAGTTTTGCTCGGTCTCAACTTATTTAAAGTTAAGTAGCTAAATAAAAAATCAAAGGTTAACTGAAGAATTAAAAATATAACAAAAAAGCCAGCATTATGCTGGCTTTTTTTATTCGATATAATTCTAAAAAATTATCTAACTAATTTCTTATACTTAATTCGTTTTGGCATTAAATCACCTCCTAATCGTTTCTTTTTGTTTTCTTCATAATCACTAAATCCACCTTCAAAGAAATAGACTTGCGAATCTCCTTCGAATGCTAAAATATGTGTACATATTCTGTCTAGAAACCATCTATCGTGGCTAATCACTACAGCACATCCTGCAAAGTTCTCTAAACCTTCTTCTAATGCTCTTAATGTATTGACATCTAAATCATTAGTTGGCTCATCTAAAAGTAATACATTACCTTCTTCTTTGAGAGTCATAGCCAAGTGTAAACGGTTGCGTTCACCACCAGAAAGCAAATTAACCTTCTTATTTTGCTCACTACCAGAAAAATTAAATCGGCTTAAATATGCTCTAGAATTTACCTGGCGCCCACCCATCATAACTAACTCTTGTTCATCACTAAAGTTTTGCCAAATAGTTTTTTCAGGATCTATATTTGAGTGTTTCTGGTCTACGTAGGCAATTTTAGCTGTATCACCTACCTTAAACTCACCTTTATCTGGTGTTTCTTCACCCATAATCATTCTAAAAATTGTGGTTTTACCAGCACCATTTGGTCCAATAATACCAACAATCCCAGCTTGTGGTAAATTAAAATTTAAATCATCATACAGCAACTTATCACCATAAGCTTTAGCAACACCAGTTGCCTCAATAACATTGGTACCTAATCTTGGGCCATTCGGAATATAGATTTCTAGCTTTTCATCAAGTTGTTTTTGATCTTGACTCATTAGCTTGTCGTAATTCTTTAAACGTGCTTTTTGCTTTGTCTGACGACCTTTAGCCCCTTGTCTTACCCATTCTAACTCGCGTTCTAGCGTCTTTTGACGCTTAGACGCTGATTTACTTTCTTGGGCCAATCGTTTTGACTTTTGATCTAACCAAGACGAATAATTGCCTTTCCAAGGAATACCTTCACCTCTATCAAGCTCTAAAATCCAACCAGCAACATTGTCTAAAAAGTATCTATCGTGTGTTACGGCAATTACAGTACCTTTATACTGAGCTAAATGATGTTCTAACCAATGTACCGATTCGGCATCTAAATGGTTAGTTGGCTCATCTAATAATAACACATCTGGTTCTTTAAGTAATAAACGGCATAGCGCAACACGACGACGCTCTCCTCCTGAGAGCACACCAATTTTCTTGTCACCTTCCGGTGTACGAAGTGCATCCATTGCTATTTCTAATTTGGTATCTAACTCCCAAGCATTAGAAGCATCTATTTGATCTTGCAATTCGGCTTGTCGGTTCATTAGCTTCTCCATCTTATCCGGATTACTATATACTTCTTCCAAACCAAACTGATCATTGATACTGTTGTATTCATCAAGAATAGCTACAGTTTCTGCAACGCCCTCTTTAACAACTTCTATTACTGTTTTATCATCATCTAATTGTGGTTCTTGTTCTAAATAACCTACAGAATAATCCTGAGAAAAGACCACATCACCTTGATAGTTCTTATCTACACCTGCAATAATTTTAAGTAAGGTCGATTTACCAGAACCATTAAGACCTAGTATACCAATCTTAGCTCCATAGAAAAAACTTAGATATATGTTTTTTAAAACTGGTGTATTGGCAGACTGAAAGGTCTTAGTAACACCAGACATTGAGAATATTATTTTCTTATCATCGCTCATAATTATACGCGTCCCTTTAAAGCATTAAACACCCAAGCGATTGCAAAAAAGCCAAATCCTACGGTGGCAAAACCCCAACCAGCTACATCATCATATCTGTAAGCACCCATTAATATGAGTACTACTCCCATAATAAGCATTAACACAGTAGCCCAGGCTAGTACAGTATTTTTATTCATTGCCATAATTGTAATTCTTAATATTAGTTAGTTAGTTGAAACACAAATATCGGTAAATAAACCAAAAAAAGCATCTTAGTTTAAGATGCTTTTTTTGATGTTATATTAAAACTATTCTATAATTAACTTTTTAACTGTATTACCAAATTTTGATTTTAATTGAACAAAATACATTCCACTTTCTAATTGAGAAACATCTATTTGATAGGTATTAGTTTCATTAAAAGCACCTGTAAGAATAGATTTTCCTTGAATATCAAAAATATCAAAACCTAGTTTACCACTTCGACTGGAGTTTAATTTCAAAGTAACATATCTACTTGCAGGTATTGGATATAATTCAAAATTATACAAATTAAATTCTGCAATTGATAAGGCTTCTACAAACTGCGTTTCAAAAATATTAGTAATAACGGGAGCATTAAAATCGAAATAAATTGTGGCAGAATTTGGTATAATATCATTTAAAGCATAGCCAGATTTTGGTTTTATTTTGAAGTACACATAGCCTTGACTACCTAATTCGTCATCTTGCTCAGCAGGTAAATTAATGTTTTGAAATAACCACTCTAAATCAGAATCCGTTTTTGTAACCACAAAATCGTGACTAGATCGCAACATTTGAAATGTAGTTTCATCTAATTGACTATTCAAAACGTCTTCAATTCTAATATTCACAGCATCTGAAGTACCTAAATTCTGAAAACGTATGGTATAATATAAATATTCATCTGATGCTATAAAGTCGTTGAAAACGATTTGTGGCCCATGAGCCTCCATTTTGTCATTTGGATCCCACGAACCAATAACTACCTCTGAAAGTAAAGTCGTATTATTTTCTGAAATTAAATCATTAGTATTTGTGGTATAGTTTGCCTCGTTGGTTAGTGTAGCTCCCAAAGTAGCGGAAACTGCAGTATTTAAACTTATCTCAATTTCTTCGGAATCACCAGGCAACAAGTTTGTAAAATCTACCGTAATGCCTGTAGCATTATTAGTGATGACATAACTAGGATTACTACTAGTTGTATTAAGAATAGTAAACTCACTATCACTAATAAATTCAATGGTACCACTTGCAATAATTGTATTCCCTAAATTTTCAAGTGTAAGGATATTGTTATGAGAAAAGCCAGGTCTTGGTGCAACATTTGGATTTATAAGATAAATTCCTAAATCTTCACAATCATTATTTTTAACAACGGGAATATCTATGGTTATTGAATTTCCATTCATAACACTAACGTCATTAATGGCCGATGAACTTACGGTATAACAGGCCGTGTAATCATTATTTAAAGCATAGGTAATATCATAACTATCTGTATCAAGTGTACTCAATATATTAAAGCTTCCTGTTGATGAATTTACTGAACTTATGTTTCCATTATTGTTAAGTTCATAAGTGAGAATTCCATTAGAGAAATTAGGCTCATTAGTATCAAAAGTACCATTAGCGTTTAAGTCCTCAAAAGTATTAACAGTAATTATGCCATACGCATTGGTGCAAAAAACGTCTATATTTATTGGTGTATAATTTTCTGTTGAACAGCTAATAATCCCATCAGAATCCACATAAAAAGAAATTCTGTTTCCTGTAGAACTGAATACTAATCCTGATAGATCACCATTATTACCATAGGGTGTTGTTGAATTTAAATTTGTCATTCCATCGGAATCAAGCACAACCAAATAATCATAATCAAATTCTACTTGTCCTGCATTAAATCGAAATGATAGGGGACTTCCATCACTGCTCTCAAAAACATATTGCGTACTATCATTAACATCATAACAATATTCGAAATTAAAAGGCACATCCGAACAGTTGACAATTTGAGGGCAGGCTTCTACGCTTAGCATTAATTCCACAATAGTATAGCAACCAGTGACTAAACTTGTTGCTCTGGCAAAAACAGTTCCAGGAGTTGTATAAGGCGAAACAATGGCATTATTATTCGTTTCAGCATCTACAAATGATATATGATAGGTTATATCTATGTCAGTTTCACCATTTATAATTTCATCAGTTTTTGCAGTTAAATCAAATTCTATTATCCCATCGTTATTTTCATCACATGCAAATAAAGGTGTTGGATTTGCTGGTACTGGAATTGGTGTTACCAGTAAATCTAAGGTTGTAATACTATTACAATCGCTAGAGTTATTACTTTCTACTCTAACGTATATGGTTTGAATACTACTTACAATATTAGAATAAGGTGAAAATACCGGATTATTTGAATTTTCTGCGTCAGATAATGTTTCAAAATAAAGAACGTTATAATTTAAAGGGTCATTACTTCCGAGGATTTCAGCATTTTTAGACTCTAAATCGAAAATTGAAAACCCATCATTATCATCATCACAAACCTCCAATGGTGTTGGTGAAGTTATTTGAGCACTTTCTTCAACATTCAATTCTAAAGTCGTTGTATTAATGCAACCTGTTACAAAATCCTCTACTCTCACATAAATTATTTGTGGATTTACTGTATTAAAATAAGTACTGGGATTAGCTATTGTATTACTATTGTTAAGTGCATCTGCCTCTGTTTCGAAGAATGACACATCAACATTTTGCTCAGTGGTAATTAGTGAAATTTGCGATACTAAATCAAAACTAGCTATACCACTACCATCACTTGCACAACCAAATAAGGATGTAGAATTAACCTCGGGTAACTCATTTACCGTAATGATTATTTCTGTATAATTATAACAGTTACTCGTATTACTATCCACTCTTGCATAAACCGAATTTTGTCCAATAGTCAAGCCTGTATACGCAAATGGATTTGTAATACTGTTTATATTGTTTACGGCATCATTACTTGTTTCAAAAAAAGAAATTGTGACATTGCTCTGTCCACCAATTATTGTAGGTTCAAAAGCAGTGAGGTCGAAATTAGCAGAACTATCGCACAATTCTATTGAATTTACACTATTAGCCTGTGGCAAAATCCCATCATTAACTATTAATTCTAACTGAGTGGTTCTATAACATGCCGATGCTTGATTTTGAACCCTAACATAAACCGTTTGAGGATTAGAAATATTATCATATACATTAGGTAATGGGTTCGTATTGGCATCAGCATCTGTCTGAGATAAAAAATAGGTAACATTTACATTCGCTTCGTTATTAATTTCAGAATTTTTTGAAGACAAATTAAATGTAGCAAAATCAGTTTGACTACATATTTCAAGTGGCGCTGGATCATTGACCATTACTGAATTATCTAATACACTTAAGTAAAATGGATTAACGCTAAAACAACCACCATTTGCATTTTGCAATCTTATATATATGGTTTGATTGTAATTATTTGTATTTGTATATGGTGAAATAATTTGGTTAACATCTGTCAATGCATCAGACTCTGATAAATAAAAAGCAACGGTATTATTAATGAAATCTATGGTTGTTTGTTCAGCAATACTATTTAAATCAAAAGATGCAAAACCATCGATAGTAGCATCATCACATATTTCCATTTCCTGAAGCCAAATTTCTGGTTCATCGTTTATATGAACAACAATTTCATCCGTATAGGCTATATTATTTATTATGGTTTCAACATAGTATCGTCCGGCCTGAGTTACATTTAAAATAGGTCCGTTTTCTGGTAAAAAAGTAGTGTCATTTAGAACCCAAGTATAAAATGGACTTTCACCAGGAATTGTAGCGTCTAACACAACTGTGCTACCTGTACACGCTTCAATATCTGGACCTAAATCAATTTGAGCATAGGTTAAACTAAAAGAAAACAAGAATAGAAAAAGTAATTTATGCTTCATAGATTAAGGCTTAATAGGCTTGATTGCTTATCAAAGCTAACTTAAATAATTAATAAAAACAGAAAAGCCTTAGAAATTTCTAAGGCCTTAATAAGTAACAATATGTTGCTGTCCTATGAATCTATTTCATTGGCACTTCGATGATAACAAGTTCTGAATTTTCAGTAGATTTTATATCTAGAGAATGAATTTCACTAACACCAATTGCGTCTCTTTTAGATAATGAATTACCATCTATGCTAACTTCTCCATCTACAACAAATATGTAGACGCCATTATTTTCAGATTTTAAGTTTAAACCAATTGAGTTTTCAGCCTCTAAAGTTGTTCTATAGATATAGGCCTGTTGACTTATGGGCAAGGCATCACCTTCTAACTTATCCTTTGGTGCAACTACAGTTTGCAACTGATTTTGTTTGCCTTGGTTAGGGAATTGTCGTTGTTCATAATTTGGTTTCACACTCATTTCTTCAGGAATTATCCATAGTTGAAGAAAATTAACTTCATTTATTTTACTATCGTTAAACTCAGAATGTGTTAACCCTGTACCAGCGCTCATCACTTGTACTTCACCAACTTCAATGGCTCTCTTGTTTCCCATGCTATCCTTATGAGACAATGCACCTTTAAGCGGAATAGAAATGATTTCCATGTTTTGATGTGGATGTGTACCAAATCCCATTTTTGGTTGTACTACATCATCATTTAAGACACGTAACATTCCAAAATTCATGCGTTCTGGATTTTGGTAGCTAGCAAAACTAAACGTATGATGTGATTTTAACCATCCATGATCTGCATAACCGCGTGTGTCTGCCTTGTGAATTATAGTTTTCATAGTTTTCTGTTTTTATATTAATCAATTAACTGACTGGAAGAAATCCCATTTTACCCATTTGGTAATCTCTCATTGCTTCCAACAATTCTGTTTGAGTATTCATAACGTAGGGTCCATAAGTCGCCACTTCTTCATTAAAAGGTTCACCTGACATAAACAACAACAAACTATCTGTTTCTGCTTCAATAGTAAAGCCTTCACCATCTTGATGAAATTGAATGAGTTGATTCTTATCAAGCTCTAAAGTAGTTTCACCATTAACTTTCACTTTACCTTTTAATAAATATAGCATGCCTTGTTGTGTAATTGGAAATGAAATAGTTTCATTTCCACCTGCCTTTGCTTCTATCATAAAGGCATTGACATCAGATTGTGTAATAATGGATCCTTGATTATCATTTAAATTTCCAGCTATAACTCTGGTTTTTACATTTCCATCGGCCGAAGTATTTACCTTAAAATCTTCATGTTTAACATGTTGATAATTAGCTTGCATCATTTTTTTCTTTGCAGGTAAATTTAGCCACAACTGAATTCCTTCTATCACACCACCCTTTTTAACAAATGATTTTGTAGGTCCTTCTGCATGAACGATACCTCTTCCAGCTGTTGTCCATTGTACATCACCTTCTTTTACTATACTTTCATTACCTAATGAATCTCTATGTAATTGCTCTCCTTGCACCAAGAAGGTTATAGGCTCAAATCCTCTATGTGGGTGTGGCCCTAAATCAAACGGATTACTTCTTTCATTGATTTCATATGGTCCATAATGGTGCAAAAGGATAAATGGATCTACCATATCTATGCCTTGAGTTGGCAATGGTTGACGTAAGCGTATTGGTCCCATATTAACGAAATCGCTTCGTCCTACTCTTTTAATTGTATTTGTTTTCATTTTAATTGCTTTTATTATAATATTTTCCATGGAAAATATTTTATTAAAAAAATGCATTAGCGCATTTTATCTAGCAGATTACTTAACTGCTGTGCTTCGTCTTCATTTAAATTCTTAAGTAATTCTTTATTTAAGTTTTTTGGTATAGACGCTAATAAATTCTTTCCTTCTTCTGTTATAGCAATCTTTACAACACGTCTATCGTTGTCTGACGGTAAACGTTCTATATAATTTTTAGCACAAAGTTTATCCATTAATCGCGTTGCATTGGGTGATCGCTCTAACATTCTATCCTTAATCGTTTGAACTTTCAAAGGTTCACCTGCTCCTTTTAATATTCTAAGGATATTATATTGTTGAGGAGAAATACCAAAATCCTTAAAAAATTCATTTTGACAACTTGTAATCCAGTTCGCTGTGTAGATAATATTTAGTAAAGCTTTTACTCTATTATTAGGAAACGTTGAATTGATATCTTTTGCTAAATCTCCCATAATTAAACACTCTCAGCGAATTGTTCTACCTCTTCTAATAACTGATTATTGAATTCAGAATTCGTAATCTTTCCATCTGAAAAATTATCATTAAACGATGGTAGACTAAAACTCCCAACAATGTTTCCTCCCATATATCCAAATCTAGCCTGAGCTATTTCTAATCCTGTAGCTCCACCTCTAGCACCAGGTGACGTTGCCATTAACAACATGGGCTTATCACTCCATAATTTTCCATCAATACGAGACATCCAGTCAAATAAGTTTTTGAAAACTGTAGCATATGTTCCATTATGTTCTGCTAACGACAACACGATACCGTCAGTGGCTTTTATTAAATTTAAAAACTTGTACGCATTATCAGGTATTCCTTCTGCCAGTTCTAAATTCATACTATACATTGGTAATTCAAAATCATTTAAATCTAAAACTGTGGCTTCAGTTCCTTCTACCAATGACGCAGCGTAAGTTGCTAATTGTTTATTAATTGAAGTTTTGCTGTCACTTCCTGCGAATGCTATTATATTTTTCATATTCATTATAATTATTTGATGCACAAATGTACTATAAAAATATTTATATTCCAAGGAATATAATTCCATGTTATATAAATTTAACGTTTCATTTAGAAAATAGGCTTAACAATTAATATTAATGTTTCGTAAATTCGTGCAAAACAATTCTCTATTAATGGATATCAAATTCAATAAAAACGAAGATCACAATAAGCTTCTACTCTCTGACCTAAAAAAACGTTTTGCCCAAGTTAAATTAGGTGGTGGACAGAAAAGTATTGATAAACATCATAGTAAAGGTAAGATGACCGCTAGAGAACGAATAGATTATCTTCTTGATCCAAAATCAAAATCTATTGAAATTGGTGCTTTTGCTGGTGAGGATATGTATCCCGAATATGGTGGATGCCCTTCTGGTGGTGTAGTCATTAAAATAGGTTATATTAAAGGAAAGCAATGTATTGTCGTTGCCAACGATGCAACAGTAAAAGCTGGTGCATGGTTTCCAATAACAGGGAAAAAGAACCTAAGGGCTCAAGAAATTGCTATTGAAAACAGATTGCCAATTATATATCTTGTAGATAGTGCAGGTGTATTTTTACCTATGCAAGATGAGATTTTTCCAGATAAGGAACATTTTGGGCGGATTTTTAGAAATAATGCCGTAATGAGCAGTATGGGAATTACCCAAATTGCCGCCGTTATGGGAAGTTGTGTTGCTGGTGGTGCCTACTTGCCAATTATGAGTGACGAAGCATTAATAGTCGATAAAACCGGTAGTATTTTTTTAGCTGGAAGCTATCTTGTTAAAGCTGCAATTGGCGAAACCATAGATAATGAAACACTTGGTGGCGCAGCAACACATTGCGAAATATCTGGTGTAACAGATTACAAAGCAAAAGATGATAAAGATGCCTTAGATACTATCAGGAATATTGTAGACAAAATTGGTGATTTTGATAAAGCAGGTTACAATAGAATTAAGCCAAGTAAACCAAAAGAGAACCCTCAGGATATCTATGGAATTGTTCCGAAAAGTAGAGCTGATCAGTATGATATGAATGACATCATTAGCCGATTAGTTGACAACTCTGAATTTGAAGAATACAAAGCTGGATATGGCCAAACCATTATTACGGGTTATGCTAGAGTTGATGGTTGGGCTGTTGGTATTATAGCCAATCAACGACAGATAGTTAAAACAAAGGGTGCCAAAACAAAACCAAGCGAAATGCAATTTGGCGGTGTTATTTACAATGACTCAGCAGATAAAGCCACAAGATTTATAGCTAATTGTAATCAAAAGAAAATTCCACTTGTCTTTTTACAAGACGTTACCGGATTTATGGTTGGTAGCAAATCTGAACATGGAGGTATTATCAAAGATGGTGCTAAAATGGTAAATGCAGTAAGTAATTCTGTGGTGCCAAAATTCACTATAGTAATAGGTAATAGTTATGGTGCCGGTAATTATGCCATGTGTGGTAAAGCTTATGACCCAAGACTAATTGTTGCATGGCCGAGTGCTGAACTTGCAGTAATGAGTGGTAATTCTGCTGCAAAGGTTTTACTTCAAATCGAAACAGCTTCTCTTAAAAAGAAAGGTGAAAAAATCACTAAAGAAAAAGAAGAAGAATTGTTTAATAGAATAAAAGACAGGTACGATAACCAAGTATCACCTTATTATGCTGCAGCTAGACTTTGGACAGATGGAATTATAGATCCATTAGAAACAAGGACTTGGATAAGCATGGGCATTGAAGCCGCCAACCACGCTCCTATTGAAAAACCATTTAATTTAGGTGTATTGCAGGTTTAATTCCCTTGGTGGTCTTTAACTCTCGGTATCGTTAATAATTTGGTTTGTCTGCCATTTACATACCTAAATCCATTCGGGCCCCAAAATCCGGCTTCCTCAAGCATAATTCTAATGTCGCGTTTCCACTCTGGTATTGTCACAGTGGTATTCAACTCAATAGCATAAACCGTATTTTCATGTAAAGGGTAATCACCATTAACTGGCACTCCATCTTGAGAATCCCACATTCCTAATGTTGTACCAGCGCTATGACCATATGCGCCCAATGGATGAGTATATATTGCAGGACGTAAGCCTTCAGCTTTTCCTTGTTCTAATGATTCTTTTAAAACTTGATTTCCTGATTTACCAGTTTCAAAATTCGAAGTAAATATATCCTGAACTCTATTACCATCTTTAAATGCATTTTGTAAGTAATGAGGCGGTTCAGTTTCATTTGGCTTCAAAACATAAGCCAATTCTTGGCAATCTGTGTTCAACCTTAAATAGGTAATACCAAAATCGCAATGCACTAAATCACCAGGAATTATTACCATATTTTCAGGTCTATTTGAAAATGCATATAAATGATTTCCCAGCTCTTCAGCCGTTCTTTGTACATCAACCGTAGGATGGAACCAGGTTTCAAGACCAAGAGATGTTACTTTATCACGCATCCACCACTCTACATCAGTTGTCGTTGTTATGCCTGGGGTAATAACCTTTTCCGAAAATGCCTCTGCAATTATATCATGCGTTATATCAACTAATTGATTATATATAACCATTTCTTTTTCAGTTCTGGTTTCAATCCAACCAATGGCAAGTTTCTCAGCCGATACGACTTTTGTTTGGTGTTCTTTAGATAATACTGACATAAATTCTTCATAGTCTGTTTTAACAATGCCATCACAAATATTAAAGTTCTTTGAATAATTCAATCCAATTACATTAGGATTCCGTTCATTAATAATCTGTACTAATCGGTTCCATTGATTTGGCTCTTGCTCTTTATCCCATGCTGAGATGATATTTTCTCCAAAATTATAACGTGCTACCGCTAGTTTCTCAATGGTATTTTCTTCTTTATTTCTGTAGAATACTAATATTGTTCTTCTTCGCGCATTTAGCCAAGTTGCAGGCAACATAGTTCTTAATACAGGATCCTCATTGTACTCCCTAGATATTAAAATCCACATGTCAATCCCGGCATTGTCCATTAATCCGGGTAATACATTATCGAATCTATCTTTTAATATTTCATCAACTACTTGAGCACGTTGTTTCTCGGGTAATACTTGTTGACCGTTTATAGAAATAGATAAAAAAAGGAGTAAGATTTTAATGAATTTCATGAATAAAATATTTGAATCTAAATGTAATAAAAAGGATATTAATTAACATAATTAATGACATAAGACTGAGACCAAAATTAACAAAGTCATCATAAGTAAAACTAGTAAATAGAAATAATTATAGTTTTATTCTTACAAATTATATCATTTTATCGAATTAATAATGTTGTTTATGGTTCTGATATGTTATATTTCTATATTTCTAACAACTTAACCTAGAATGATTATGAAACTAACTGCAATTGCCCCAACAATTACAGCTGTGATTACTATTTTTTATTTATCTGTATTTACAAGTTCGAAATCGGATTATGTAAAACCAGATTTTCCAATTATTATTAATAATCCTAAAAGCGAGACAATAGTTTATGATGCAAAGAAAGGATTAGCACTAAATGAATTAAATGGAGATTATAAGCAATTGGATATATTCAATATTAAGGGTATTAAAGTAATCTCTATAAATAAGTTTGAAAAGACAATTTATCTCAATGGACTAAAATCCGGATTTTATAAAATTCAGGTTAAATCAACAAACGGTAGTCTAATTACAAAAACACTGGTGAAAATTTAAACTATATTTAATAAAATAAAAAAGGACGCAAATTGCGTCCTTTTTTATTTTTTATATGATTTGTATTAAGCAGTACCTGCTCTTTTCGCTTTCTTTTCTTCTTTAATTTCTTTGAAACGCTCAATCGCCGAACCAAATACCCAATAAGGAATAACAAATGTTAACAGGAATATCATTAACCAAAATCCTATTGTTAGTATAGTTAAAAAAGCTAAGAATCCTAAATATTGATCAAATTCAAACATAATTACGTTTCATTTATTAATGATGCAAAGATAAAACCAATTAATAAGTTTTACAACAGCTTTGTTGAGATTTATCAACAGATTATTAAAAAATATGTTTTTAACCCTTATAGGTTTTTAACATGATAATCTACTAAACCATCTATAGGTCTACGAACAAAATTACCAATTTTAAATCCATACTCACCTGCTACTTCATGAATCTCTTCTTGCGAAAAGTAAGCAATAGAACCTGCAAAATGCACAGGTACACCTGAATCTAACTCTTCTTTATACTGTAGAATCATATTCTCTGTAAATCTGCGAATGCCTTTTTTAATTAAATCTTTAATATAATCTGAATCTTTATTTAAAAACATAAACTCAGCAAAATTTGCTAGGTAAGCATTGGGATTGGGCTGTTTATAAAGGTTATATTTAATAAAATCTGCATCTAATTCATACTTATGCTCAAAAGCAAGTTTTATGGTTTCCGGCATTTTATTAAAATAATAATCCCTAATTAACTCTTTACCATAAAAATTACCACTTGCATCATCCATTAATGTATATCCCAAACTTAATACTCTCTGATGTAGCTTAATACCATCGAAATAACTACAGTTAGAGCCAGTTCCCATAATACAAACTACGGCTTTTTCATCATTAGAATTGATGGTTGCCCTTACTGCAGCCATAGTGTCTTCTTTAACCTCTACATGGGCCTTTAAAAAAATTAACTTTAGCACATGAGTCAACATGAGTCTTGGCTTTTCTGTGCCACAACCAGCACCATAAAAGAAAACATAAGTAACATCATCCTTAAGTGCCATTAAATCTGCACTTTTTTTAATAATTTTTGTTACTTTCTTTTCTGTAAGTATAGCTGGGTTTAATCCTTTGGTCCTAATTTTTTCTGCTAACTTTTTGCCAGTGTTGTCAATGACAATCCAGTCGCATTTTGTAGAACCACCGTCAGTAATTAAAATCATAAAGCCAATAAATTAAAAAATTCCGTAGGTGAACTTAATTCAATCTCCTACGGAATTTTTGAATTAATACTTGTTTATTATAGGTTGTTAACTTTTTGAGCTAAATCAACCATTTTGTTTGAATATCCAAACTCATTATCGTACCAAGAAATTAATTTAAAGAAATTTGAATTAAGTTCAATTGAGGCATCTGCATCAAAAACACTTGTTCTTTCTTCACTTACAAAATCTTGAGATACAACAGCTTCATCTGTATACCCTAAAACACCATTCATAGATCCATTTGCTGCTTTTTTCATTGCGGCTTTAATTTCATCTAATGTAGTAGCTGAATTTGTTTTTACTGTTAAATCTACCACAGAAACATCTGCTGTTGGTACTCTAAATGCCATACCTGTTAATTTGCCATCTAATTCTGGAATAACTTTCCCTACTGCTTTTGCAGCACCAGTAGATGATGGTATAATATTAACAATTGCTGAACGACCTAATCTGTAATTTTTACGTGAAGGTGCATCTACAGTATACTGAGTAGAAGTTGCAGCATGAATTGTTGTCATTAAACCTTCTTTAATACCAAAATTATCTTCTATGACTTTAGCAATTGGTGCTAAGCAGTTTGTTGTACAAGATGCATTAGACACAATGGTGTGACTTGAGGTTAATTTATCATCATTTACACCCATTACAAACATTGGTGCGTCTTTACTTGGTGCAGAAATCACTACTTTTTTTGCGCCACCATCAATATGATATTGTGCCGTTTCTAAGGTTGTAAAAATACCTGTACACTCAGCAACAACATCAGCTCCTGCTTCATCCCATTTTAAGTTTTTCGGATCTTTTTCTGCTGTTATTCTAATTGTTTTTCCGTCAACAACTAAGTTTCCGTCTTTAACTTGAATATCTCCATCGAATCTACCATGAACAGAATCATATTTTAATAAATATGCTAAATGCTCAACATCTAACAAGTCATTAATGGCAACTACATCCACATCTGAACGTTTTACAGTTGCTCTAAATACTATTCTTCCAATTCTACCGAATCCGTTTATTCCTAACTTTAAGTTTGACATTTTTTTTATTATTTAAATTATAGTGTTCTATTTTTATATTGACATTATGTCTGAAACTCTAAGAAGTTCCATATTAATTTTTGATTTACCTTTTACTGCTTGATCAAATGGTGTTAACTCCATAACATCATTTTTTAATCCAACCATGAAGTTGCTTTTACCAACTATAAGACTTTCTACGGCCTTTACTCCCATTCTACTTGCCAAAACACGGTCAAAACAAGATGGCGAACCACCACGTTGCATATGTCCTAATACCGAAACTCTAACTTCATACTCAGACATGTTTTGATCTACATAATCTTTTAATTCAAAAACGTTTTTACCGATTTTATCACCTTCTGCCACAATAACAATACTAGATGATTTACCCGACTGTTTACTTCTTCTTAACGAATCTAGTAATCTATCTAGTCCTAAGTCTTCTTCTGGTATTAGAATTTCCTCTGCACCTGCTCCCACACCAACGTTTAATGCAATATGACCTACATCACGTCCCATTACCTCAATGAAAAATAATCTGTTGTGAGAACTGGCAGTATCTCGAATTTTGTCAATTACACTGACAACCGTATTCAAAGCTGTATCATAGCCTAAAGTATGAGTAGTACCAAAGATATCGTTATCAATTGTACCAGGTATACCCATTACAGGAAAATTAAATTCCTGATTAAAAATCATCGCACCAGTAAAACTACCATCACCACCAATTACAACAAAAGCATCAATTCCAGCTTTTGTAAGTTGATCATATGCTTTTTTTCTACCTTCCTTTGTTCTAAATTCCTTTGATCGTGCAGATTTTAATATGGTACCACCCCTATCAATTATTCCTTTTACACTACGAGCATCCATTTTTACAAAATCACCATCTATCATTCCTTCATATCCTCTGTAAATGCCAAAACATTCAATGTTATGAAACGCACATGTTCTAACTACTGATCTCACAGCGGCGTTCATTCCTGGAGAGTCCCCTCCAGATGTCATTACTCCAATTTTTTTAATGGTGTGCAACATTTTTTTTAATTATTTCAAGTAAAATTAATAAACAAAATACACAATAAAGTGACTATTGTCATAAAAAAACTTGACTGAAAATAATTCAAACGTTTTCGTTGATAAGTATTTTAATAATACGCAATAAATGAGTGGTCTAGAGGCTAGGACTTAGTCTTTTTCTTCTTCATGGTCATATACTCTGGCATAAAGTCATCATCAGTTTCTTCATTTTTTTCTTCTAGCGTATTTTTCTTTTTATCCTTTCGATTCTTTCCAGAAAAAATAATTTGAATAAGTTCTTTAAACGTATCAAACTCTACATTATAAGAAAGACCAATACCTTGAGTATAGCCAATTTCTTCACCAAAATTTCTAATGGTATTTTCTCGGTTAAAAACCTTTGCCCTAAATGTTCCATCGTCGTTTAATAGCCAGTCTACCTGTACGTCTCCAGTGATTGTAGTTTGTTGCGCACTACCAAAGGGTACTCCTAATTTGCCGTTTACCAGAATTTTATCGCTTATTTGAGTTTGAAGTGTAAGACCAAATCTATTATCCGTTTGTAATTCTGGTGTGTTTTCTCCTAATTCTACATCGATACCAACATTGAGATTATCATTATCACCACCAATAATATTATTAACTATACCAGAGAGACGTTCAGATATTGTACCAGTAAAATTTATACCTCTAATCCCACTTGAAAATCCGCCGGTACCCAATAATGTCAATGCTTGGTTATTACGCTCATCTTTTGATGACAACCTATAATCTAACTCAGATTTTACCGTTGACGACACATTAGGAAATCTTAAATCAAAATCTGGCTGAGGCTGTTCTAAATCTCCGGTAAGATATATATCTACCTCGACTGGAATCCTCTGAGTTACTGGGTTATCTAAAAGAACTGAAGGATTAGCAGTAGTCTTATAAATAGCTTTCAAATTAATTTCCGCACCCATAGGATCACCTTCCCAAACGATACTACCTCCTTGCTCTACTTCAAACTTTTTCTCAACAAAACCGCCATATTTAAAATTATATATTCCTTCAAACACGGAAAAATCACCCCACATATTAAAGGTTCCGTTAGTATTAATTAGGAAAACCAAGTTGCCTTCTCCACTTCCTTTAATGGTACTTCCTGCTTCTTTATCGATCACAATTTCAATAGTTGCGTTCTGATTTACATCTAAATCAAAATTAAGCTCAAGACCTTTAACTTCAATTTGCTGAACAACTTCACCGTTAATTCTGGCTTGCTTTTCTTCTGGTGTTAAAAAATGAATAAATGAATTGTCACCAAAACTTTCAGAATCATTAAGAGGTATATTAAATACCGTACCTGGAGCTGTACTTCCTTCAACATTAATTACTAATTGATCAGTTGGGCCAATAATTGATGCTTCTCCAGTAACAAAACCATCGCCATAGTACAATGACTCTTCTTCTTCAATTGTATTTAAAACAAGTAATCTGTCTGTATTTAATTCTAATCCTAATTCCCAATCCGAAAAATTATTGTGCTCTATAAAACCGTTTAAATAACCTTGAGAGAAGAATTTAGAGTCTGTCATAGCAACATTATTAAATATAAACTGTTGCTCCTTTAATGTAACCTTTGAATCAAAATCAAAACCATAATCTACATTTAAGTATGGAATTGATAATCCTGCTCTATCAAGTAAAAGTTCACCATCAATACTTGGTTTATTTAAATTTCCTGTTACTTTGGCATTCCCTGAAACTAATCCCCTAATATTACTAATTACACCCTCTCCTAATGGATTTAAAGGATCTAGTAAAAACTCTTCAAAAATAACATCTAGGTTGATGCTTGGATTATTCTTAGAAACATCAATAAAACCTATGGCTCCAAATGATTTTAAATTGTCATTAACCAGAGCAACATCTACGCCGTAATTCGTTATAGAGTTATTTCCTTCAATTTTTGCAGTTAGATTCCCCAAATCATAATCATTAACAAAAAGACTTGTGACTTCAAGATCTGATTTTGGCAAGTAAATACCATTGTTTTGATTAATATCAATCTTACCATTAACTACACCTTGGAGCGCTAAACTATCAATTCGAGGGGTTATTTTAACGAGCTCAACGTCGTTGAAATCTACTTTTATATTTTTATTACCTCCATCATAGAGAGAACCTGCAACTACAATCTCTTCCCTTCCCTGATTTATTCTTAATGGGAAAATATCAAAGTTTCTAAAATCTCTATCAAATCTAATTTTGTTTAACGTATCCTTATCCGCATTTATCTCCCACTCAAAATCCTTAAAACGGACATCTGATTTACCAAATCCTACCACTGATTTATTCTCATCATCAATTGTGTAAAACAGATTGAGATCAAAATTATCTTTGTTGTTTGTACCACCTTTAAATTCAGTTTTGATTAATAAAGTATCGCGCTTAGTTACATTGATTAGAGTAAAATCAGATGCATCGTAAATTCCTGTACTAAGACTGTCTATCTCAATGTATGTGTTGTATATAGGATTGCTATTATCAACTGTTAGCATTATATCATTTGCGAAATACTTTTGAAATTTTATTTCAGGAGAATTAAAAGTTAAATCGAATCCTTTTTCATCAGATTCAATCTTACCTTCTATAAACGTGTTTTTACCTAAATATAAATCCTTGTAGAAGACTGCGGCAATTTTAGAATAGATGTCGAATTTAAAATTAAGATACTGCCCTTTTTCAACTTCATTTGGAATGTAATTGGTATAAATACTTCCTAAAGAATTTTCTACCAACTTAAGAATATCACGTATTCGATATTTTCCTGTAATCTTACCGCTAACAATATCAGGTGAATTTATGGTTAAGGTTCGTTTATCATCATCGAAAGTTGAAACAATATCAAAATCCTCAAAACGATATTGACTATCTTGATTTTTATACGTAGTATTTTTAATATTTATGGCACCAGTTGCATTGTCATAGCTTGAACCTACAGCTGTCATTCTTACTTTACCTCTAAACTCCGATATACTATCTCGTGTAACAAAATTTAACGCTTTTAAATTTGCATAACCAACATCTGCATTAAAATCAAAATTTTTGATCTCACCTGAGAAATCTGCTAAACCATTAAAATCTAATTTCAGATTTAGGTCTTCAGCATTTAATATTCCGTTAAATACTTTATTACCTAAGTCTCCTGATACTTTAATGTCCATGTAAGTATAATCATTGTAGTTTAGACTATATACATCTCCCTTTATATTGGTTCTTAGATTATCAATTCTAAAGCCTTTACCATCTAAATCCAAATTGGCAGATATGTTCTTAAATGAAGTATCATTTATTAGTACACCAATGTCAAATTCATCAAATACCACATTACCAATATAACTAGCATTGTCAATATTATCAATATTAGATAGTTCAATGTCCGAATCAATTAATCCTAAGTCCGTATCAATTTTAATCTTTGCATCAACAGAGGTTTCTGTAATATATGAGTTACCATTTATTCTAAAATTTCCAACGTTAGAAAAAATTGTTGGTATAGAATTTCCTAATATTCTTGGCAATAAAGCGGTTAGATCATTGTAATTAGATGCCAAATTTTGAAATCTTCCATTCAAAGCAAAACTACCTGATTCTTTACTGAACAAGTTTTGGAAGGTAATATCACCAATGATTTTTGTGTTTCGAGTTGTGCTTACATTTAGGTTTGTGGCTTCTAAATTGTTCAGAGTTCCGTTTAAATCTGCATTTAAAATTGCTTTTTGATTTACTCCAAATTCATCAAAAAATACATTCAATTCTGTTAAAGATATTTCCGAATCCTTAAAACTAGCAGTTACATTGACCTTATCGGTAAAGTCTTTTAAATCTTCTCTTTTATAATCAAACCTCAATTCACCTTTTATTAGTGAGGCATTAGTTTTAATATTAAGATCACCAAAATTCATATGATCCAAGGCATACTCAAAGTTGGCCATGAGATTTTCAACTTTAATTCCTCTACTATCGGTGAAACTGAATTTATTTATACGGGAACTTACATTAGGACCATTAATTAAAAAATTGGTTGTATTAGCATTTAGGTCACTAAATACAAATACTTCTGGGTCTTCGAGATTTTCATCGGTAAGCTTAAAGATTCCATTCTCTATAGAAACATCACTAGAAGAAAATAAAAATTTACTCGGTCCTACCCTTGGGTTGTCATCTTCAAATTTATCTACAAAAATATCTAGATTAGTGTCCTCAGTACCTTCATAAGTTTTTAAGTTAAACAGTAAATCTTGTATATCAATATCACCAAAATTTAACTTGCCGTTATATAGGTTTTTAAAACTAATTATTGAGGTATTAAGTTCTCCAATGCTAATAAGAGTATCCTTTTTATAATCTCGTATAAGTATCTCTTTAAGCTCTACATCTCCATTTAATTGCAGACCAACTTTTCCAATATTTATATCCGTATTAAAATCTTCATTTAGCCTAGAAGTAGCGTATTTCCCTAATTTAGTTTGTACGGCTGGTATAGCAAGGAATAAAAATAGAATAAGAAAAATTAGCAGAATTATACCTGCAATTTTACCTATTATTTTGAGTGCTTTTTTGATAGAATTTAAGCTAATTTATGAATGAAATCTTCACTACCTTTGTCTATACAATACGTTGCTAAGTATGGTTTTAGACTATATCGGTAAAATTAACAATTATTGTGCCTAATATCAGCTATGAAAAACGAAAATATTTATATCCTTGGTATAGAATCTTCTTGTGACGATACTTCTGCAGCTGTGCTATGTAACGATAAGATATTGAGCAATGTTGTTGCAGACCAAAAAATTCATGCTGAATATGGTGGTGTGGTTCCAGAATTGGCATCGCGAGCACACCAACAAAATATTGTTCCTGTTGTTCATCAGGCCATAGAAAAAGCTGAAATTTCTAAAGAACAACTTAGTGCAATTGCTTTTACAAGAGGTCCTGGTTTAATGGGCTCCCTATTGGTTGGGACTTCCTTTGCAAAGTCTCTTGCATTTGGTTTAAATGTACCCTTAATAGATGTTAATCATATGCAAGCTCACATACTTGCTCATTTCATAGATGAGGAAAATCACAAAAAACCTCTTTTCCCATTTTTAGCAATGACAATATCTGGTGGGCACACCCAAATAGTTAAAGTCTCAAACTATTTTGAAATGGAAGTGTTAGGTGAAACAATTGATGATGCTGTAGGTGAAGCTTACGACAAAAGCGGTAAAGTGTTAGGATTAGGCTATCCAGCAGGACCAGAAATAGACAAACTTGCACAAGAAGGTAACCCTAAGGCCTATAGGTTCACAAAGCCTAAAGTGGACGGTCTTAATTTTAGTTTCTCAGGATTAAAAACTGCCATTCTTTATTTTGTTCAGCGTGAAACTAAAGCAAATCCAAACTTTGTAAAAGAAAATTTAAATGACATCTGTGCTTCTATTCAGTATACTATTATTGGTATACTGATGGATAAATTAAAATTAGCTGTGAAGCAAACTGGTATTACACATATTGCTATTGGTGGTGGTGTTTCTGCAAATTCTGGAATTAGAAAAGCTTTAAAGGATGCTGAGCAAAAATTTGGATGGACAACATATATCCCGAAATTTGAATATACTACTGACAATGCTGCCATGATCGCCATTGTTGGGTATTTAAAATATTTAGAAAAAGACTTCTCAGATTTTGATGTGATGGCTACTGCTAGATTGAAATTTTAAATTGTTAAAACATCTGTTGATAAGCAACCTGAAAATCTTTCAAACGAATCTTATATTTTAGTTGTTTTGTTCTTAAATCAATCTAAAATCAAAAATGAAACAGCTTTTAACCGTTTTTTTCATATTGCCATTGATATGTATTGCTCAAGATAATTTCAATAAAGAATTAGACTCTATCCTTTCAAAAGAAGATGCTAAAATATTTATTAAATCAAACAAAAGCATAAAGGGTAAGATAATCGTTTTTAATAAAGAGAAACACAAAACTCAACTAGCTGAGGATTTATTTAAACTCTCAAAAGGTGGCAAAAAAGTAGTTAACACAGAATACAATAATACTTATTATAAAATTCTCGATAAGAAAAAGATACCTCATAATAGAGTCAGTTATGTTTTCTTTGACGGTAAAAAAATGACTGCTTCAGAAATTAACAGTAAACGAGTAAAAATCATGGCATTATATAAAAATGGTTACAAGTTTAAGGATATGGCTAAGTTATACTCCATGGACATAAATGCTAGTAGAGGTGGTGATTCAGGATGGTTTGAAGATGGAAAAATGCATACAGATTTTGAAAACGCTGTGAAATATCATAGTACAGAAGATATCTTTACTTTAGATATTAATGAACTAAATTGGCACTATGTGATTTTAAAAACACACGATGCAAAAAAAATTGAAGAAATTACGGTTTTAAGATTTTCTGAAACTAAAGTATAATGCAACTTTTTTACAATTCTAATATAAGCCAAGAGGATATATTCTTCAATTTTGATAGAGATGAAAGCAGGCACATTGTAAAAGTACTTCGTAAAAAAGAAGGTGATACACTATATATTACAAATGGTCAAGGCTGGATCTTTGAGGCACAACTTGTAGACGCCAACAATAAAAATTCATCCGTAAAAATAATATCTAAGCAATTCTCAGAAAAACGAAAATTTAAACTTCATTTAGCAGTTGCACCAACAAAAATGAATGATCGTTACGAGTGGTTTTTAGAAAAAGCTACTGAAATAGGTGTCGATACTATTACTCCCATTATTTGTGAACGCAGTGAGCGTAAAGTAATTAAAACAGAGCGATTTGAAAGAATTGTACAGTCTGCTATGAAACAATCACTTCAAAATTATTTACCCAAATTAAATGCGCCTATTGACTTCAAAGCATTCATTGAAAAAAATACTGCAGACCAAAAGTTTATTGCACATTGTGAAGACACCGAAAGAACTGATTTTAAAGCCGTACTTGAAACCAATAAAGATTGTTTAATACTAATTGGACCTGAAGGTGATTTTAGTGTTAAAGAAATTCAAATGGCATTGCAACATGATTATATTCCTGTAACTTTGGGTGAGACACGATTAAGAACTGAAACTGCGGGTGTGGTCGCTTGCCATACAGTTGCTTTATTGAATGCATAATTATGAAATATTATAAGGTTTTACTCCTTCTTCTTTCTACCCTTTTTATAAACGCCCAAGAGGTGGCAGTCTTAAAATATAAAGGTGGTGGTGATTGGTATAGTAATCCAACCGCATTGCCAAATTTAGTGAAGTTTTGTAACGATAATATTGATACCAATATCAATGAAAGAATCCAGACTGTCGAGGTTGGAAGCATAGATATTTATCAATTTCCATTATTGCATATGACTGGTCATGGAAATGTTTTTTTCAGTGAAGATGATTCAGAAAATCTGAGAAAATATCTAATCTCTGGTGGTTTCCTTCACATTGATGATAATTATGGTATGGAACCATACATTACGAAAGAATTAAAGAAAGTTTTTCCTAACAAGGAGTTAACAGAAATTCCGTCAAATCATCCAATTTATAACTCAGCTTTTGAATTCCCGAACGGTTTGCCGAAAATTCATGAACACGATGGTCAAGCACCGCAAGCTTTGGGATTGTTTCATGAAGGACGACTTATTTTACTATTTACATTTGAGAGTGATCTAGGTGATGGTTGGGAAGAACAAGAAGTACATAATGATCCACAAGATGTCAGAGAAAAAGCTTTAAAAATGGGTGCAAATATTGTGAAATACGCATTTAAAAATTAAAAATCTCATTGCAACTCACCCATTACACATCTCGATTTAAAAAGAAACTATTTCCTATCACTTTAATTTGTGATAGTGTAACAAATGCACCAAATATCGGCAGCCTGTTTCGTATTGCAGATGCTATGGGTATTGAAAAACTCATATTTTGTGGTGAGAATATTCCATTAGGAAAACGCATGACAAAAACATCACGCTCGACTGAAAAATTTGTAAATTTCGAAATTTACGATTCCATTGAAACTGTTATAGATGAATTGAAGTCACATTTTTTGATAGCTCTAGAAATAACAGAAAACAGTCAATCATTACATACTCTAAAATTATCTACTGACCAACCCATTGCACTAATTATAGGCAATGAGAATTTTGGTATTTCTGAAAACATTCTGAAGAAATGCAATAGTATAGTTCATATTGATATGTACGGCAATAATAGTAGTATGAATGTTGTTACCGCTACAAGTATTGCCTTATACGAAATCACCAAACAACTGAAATCTTAAGTTAGAATTTAGCTATATTTAAACCATGAATTCAAAAATAATAGCAAATGGTATTCTAAGAGCTTTAGGGATTATACTGGCTATAGCTTTGGTGCTATATTTTCTTTATCAAATACAATCCGTAATAGTATATATTGCTGTTGCTGCAGTTATTTCATTAGTTGGAAGGCCTATTGTACTTTTTTTAAGACGCAAGCTTAAGTTTAATAACACTATAGCTGTAATAGTTACAATGGTTCTTTTAGTTGGACTATTTATTGGGTTAATAGGCCTGTTTATCCCCTTGGTAGCAGAACAAGGACAGAATTTGGCCTTATTAGACATTGATCAATTACAAGTCAATATTCAAGATTTATATAATCAAGTTGTTAGCTATTTTGAATTCAAGAATATTGATGTAGAACAATCAATCAAAGATTCTGGTCTACTTTCAAAATTAGATTTCGCTTATATACCAGAGTTTCTAAATAATCTTGTTAGTGGATTAGGTAGTTTTAGCATAGGTTTATTCTCTGTTTTGTTCATTACATTTTTCTTTTTAAAGGATAGTCAACTTTTTGAAAATGGTATAATGACTTTTATACCTAGCGGTAATGAAACCAAGACAAGACGTTCTTTCAATACCATTAAAGACTTACTCTCAAGGTATTTTGTTGGATTAATATTCCAGATTTTAATACTGTTCATTATCTATACTATTGTTCTTTTAATATTCGGAATTAATAATGCTGTAGTTATTGCATTTTTATGTGCGTTATTGAACCTTGTTCCTTATGTGGGACCTTTAATAAGCGGATTTCTTATGCTTCTTTTAAGCATGTCTAGTAATCTTGGTGAAAGTTTTAGTGAAGTAATTTTACCTAAAACCACTTATGTAATGATTGGTTTTATTTTCGCTCAGTTAGTAGATAACTTCTTTAGCCAACCGTTTATATTTTCAAAAAGCGTTAAATCACATCCCTTAGAAATTTTCTTGGTTATAGTTATTGCTGGAATTTTATTTGGTATTGTTGGAATGATTGTAGCCGTACCAACCTATACGGCAATAAAGGTTATTTTAAAAGAATTCTTATCTGAAAATAAGGTCGTAAAAAAACTTACTAAAGACCTATAGCATTAAGTGAATAAACTCATATTAAATACTGTAGTTCAAGAATTTATTGATTTAAATTTAAATTCAGATATATCAAGTTTATTATTGAAATGTATTCCTTTTGAAGGTGTCACTACAAAAGAAATCATAGAACAAATTGAGGCCAAAAAGCGTTGTGAAAAAAAACTGCCAACATGGTTTAAAACTGAATCTATTTACTATCCAAATAAGCTAAATATTGAACAAACATCTTCTGAAATTACGGCAAATTATAAGGCCAATTTAATCTCGGGAAATTCATTGATAGATCTCACAGGAGGCTTTGGAATTGATGCTTATTATTTTTCGCAACAAGTAAAAAGTGTTATTCATTGTGAAATCAATGAAAACCTTTCTGAAATTGTAAAACACAATTATAAAGCTCTTAATGTATCTAATATAGAATGCTTTAACGAAGACGGTATAGATGCTTTAAAACACATTGATGAGCCCTTTGATTGGATTTATATTGACCCTTCACGTCGCGACGATTCTAAGAAAAAAGTGTTCTTATTATCCGATTGTAAACCCAATGTAAAAACATTTCAAGGCTTGTTCTTAAAATATGGAGGGTATGTAATGGTTAAGACATCACCATTACTTGATATTAAGGCAACTATAGGAGATCTAAAACATGTAAAAGCGCTTCACATAGTAGCGGTGAATAATGAAGTTAAAGAATTATTATGGATTTTAGAACGCGATTATGAAGCTGAATTCAGGATAAAAACAGTTAACATAAAAAAATCTTTACAACAAGTTTTTGAGTTTAATTTTGAAGATGAAACAATCGCAACAGTTAATTATACTGAGCCTCTCACCTATTTATACGAACCAAATTCTGCCATATTAAAAGCAGGTGCATTTAATTCTATAAGTTCTATCCTAAATATTCCTAAGCTACATAAACACTCGCATTTATACACTTCAGAACATTTAGATGATTTCCCTGGCAGACGTTTCAAAATTGAAAACGTACTTCCTTTTAATAAGAAAGCATTTGCAAAATTAGGCATAACAAAAGCTAACGTAACTACACGAAACTTTCCTTTATCTGTTGGTGATATTCGTAAAAAGTTTAGAATTAAAGATGGTGGTGATAACTATCTATTTTTTACAACAAATTTAAAAGATGAAAAAACAATTCTAATTTGTTCTAAAATATAATTGGATCGTAAGACTCAATTTCATTATCACTATTAATAACTATCTCATAACCCATGCAGGTTTCCATGTTTATGACCACTTTATCATCATTTGTCATAGGTGTGTTGTTAGAAACTGAAAATAAAACCTCACCAACTGCAAACTCATTCCAAGCTGTTGTAATACCAGGATCAATACTAGTTATAGTGATTTCAGCAATACCATTTTCATTAATTACTTGAAGGTCAAAAGAAATTGTACCATTATTAATTAATCTTGTTTTGGGTAAATCACCTGTACAATTAGTATCAAATTGAGCATCTGATTCTGTAGATTCAAATAATTCTGCATCTGCCGGCTCAACTATACAAGCCTTCAAAATAAAAGCCAACCCAATGAAGGGTATAAATTTAAGTAGGTTTTTCATAGGTTAATAGTTTTTTGAATCAGTAGTACTGTTTCAAAAGATTTGGAAAGCAAACATAAGAAAGTAAATCTATTTATCGATAAAAAGTAATTATTATTCGATGAAATGCATTATTAAAATTTAAAAATTGACGATTCTGTAAACGCATAACATACTACGTTTATAGGTTTAGAATGGATGTTAAGTCCAGTAAATAAACTAAACGCAGGTAAAATTAACTGATTGGAAGCAACCTGATAACATGGTAGTTTTAGCTTTTGTTTTCCTTTACCTTTAATAAGCACACCTGGATGGGTATGACCTGAAATAGTATATGAATTAGAATCATTTTCTTCATGTTCATGAATTAAGGTAAATGGTCCTATCTCTAATTTAGGCACAACTTCAATGTCCAAATCGTCCATTAACTGCTTAGACTGCCTATCGTGATTACCTTGAATTAAAACTAAACTTAATCCTTTATATTGGTGCAACCACAATTTAAATGTCTCCATATCGCTATTGGTTTCAGCATGGAACAGGTCTCCAACTATTAATAGTTTTCGAACCTTAAAATGAATGATTAAATGTTTTAGTCGTTCTAAATCCTTTTGTAATATATCATCAGGTATTGGTATGCCATGATGTCTAAAATGGGCTGTTTTACCAATATGAATGTCAGACAAGATTAGCGCATCTTCCTTTTTCCAATAGATCGCACGCTGGTTGGTAAGAATAAATTCCTCATTTTGAATGATAATATGTTCAGTTACGATTTTCAATTTAATCTATCTTAAAAGCTTGTTCTTTAATACGCTGTATACGTTTATCTAAATTCTCATTACTCATTGTACCACGCAGGCTATCTACTTTAAGCGGGAAACTTAAGGGTGTAAATGACTTAGCACGTTTAACGATGATCTTACTTTTAGAAATACGATTAAAAGCTTCTTGTAATCTTGCTTCCTCCAACTGTTGGTTGAATACTTCCGTAAAGGCTTGTCGCAATAGTAAATTTTCAGGTTCGTAGTCTTCCAAAACCCTAAATATAAGTCCAGATGAAGATTGTAGACTCTTATTGTTCTTGCGTGTTCCAGGTTGGGATTGCACCACCAGTCCTGCAATTACGGCAATATCTCTGAATTTCCTTGAGGCCATTTCTGAGGCGTTAATACTAACAATTACATCATCCATTAAATTCTCCTTACTGAGCAAGGATTTTATATTCTCTTCATTAACAGGGATTGGCTGGTCACTTAATAATTCGAAACCGTAATCATTCATGGCAATGGTAAATGTCATTTGCTTTAATTTACTGATGCGATAGGCCATTAGAGCAGAAAACACCTCATGTACCAATCGGCCTTCAAATGGATACATAAACAAATGATGTCCATCTTTTGTTTTAATGAGTTCAACCAAAAACTCATCCGCTTTTGGTATGTGCGAATGTTCATCTTGTCGGCTCACCAATGGATTTAAAAACCGTAACTCTTTCTCTAATCGTCCTGGCTCTAAAGCATCAGAAAGTTTTAATCTTAGATAATGACTCAGATGTGATGTTAAAGGCAACCGACCACCTAACCAACTTGGCGATACTGCTTTTTTGGCTTTGCTTCGTCTTACCAAAACGGTCATATCCTTAATCTGAACCAATTCTAATATTCGACCAGCTAAGATGAAACTTTCACCAGGTTTTAGTTTTGAGACAAAGAATTCTTCAATCATACCAATATAACCGCCAGAAAAGTACTTTACTTTTAGATTCACTTCACTCACAATAGCACCAATATTCATACGATGCAACATGCTAATTCGTCGGCTTTTCACTTTATATGTTCCATCTTCATCTAGAATGACTTTATGGAATTCTTTATAAGAATGTAGCGTCTTACCACCTTTGGTAATAAAATGCAAACACCATTGCCAATCTTCTTTGGTTAAATACTGAAAGGCATGTACTTGTTTGATACGTTCATATAAAGCCTCAGTGTCAAATCCTTCACCAACAGCTAAAGTGACCATGAATTGCACTAATACATCAAATGTCAACACCATAGGGTCGCGAGATTCCATTTGCCTATGCTTAATAGCTTCCTTTAATGCAGAAACTTCTACTAATTCTAAGGAATGTGTTGGTACAAAGTAAATTTTAGAACGCTCAAATGGCGAATGTCCACTTCGTCCAGCGCGTTGCATAAAGCGCGCTATGCCTTTCACAGAACCAATTTGAATAACGCAATCTACAGGTTTAAAATCGACACCTAAATCTAGAGACGACGTACAAACCACAGCTTTTAAATAACCTGAAGCGATATTATCTTCAATCCAATTTCGAAGTTTTTTATCTATAGAACCATGATGTATCGCTAACAGACCAGCTAAATCTGGTTGTGCATTTAACAACACTTGGTACCATAATTCCGCCTGTCCTCTAGTATTTGTAAAAATTAAAGTTGTTGTGTTAGCATCTATTATCGGCAATATTTTATCTGCCATTTTTGTACCCAAATGTCCAGCCCAAGGCAAAACTTCAATTTCATCTGGAAGCACAGAAATGATGTCTAATTTCTTTTTTTGTTTGGCAGTCACTTGTGTAACCTTTAAGTCTGAATATGGCAACAAGACTTGTTTTGCTTCTTCGAGATTTCCTATCGTTGCCGTGATTCCCCAAATTTGAAGCTTGGGTGAATAATGTCTTAGCTGAGAAATAGCTAGCTCTGTAAGTACACCACGTTTATTTCCTAAAAGTTCGTGCCACTCATCAATAGCGACACACTTTACACTTTTAAACCATCTTGAATTTTTCTTTTGAGAAAATAACAAATGCATCGTTTCGGGCGTAGTAAGCAAAACATCTGGCATTAAGCGTTCTTGCTTGCGTCTTGTTGCGGTAGGTGTATCGCCATTTCTAACTTGCACCGACCAATCTAAACCGATATCATCTACTGCCTCAGTCATAGCCTTTGCCAAGTCCTTAGCCAATGAACGTAATGGACTAATCCATAGTAATTTTAAGCCTTTGGGATACTTTTCAGGGTGATTCAGATAATCGATGACCACAGCCAAAAACACTGAAAAGGTTTTACCAAAGCCCGTTGGTGCTATGACCATACCAGAATAGCCATTTGAATAACGTTGCCAGGTCTGCAATTGAAATGGAAAAGGTGCATGTCCTTTTTCTGCCATCCAATTGTTTATTATTCGCAAGCCTTCGCTATCTCTAAACTGACTCAAGGTGCTGTAATTAATTGTTTAACAGTTTCTATAGTATCTATTTCATCAACGGGTTTATCTCTTCTCCACCGTGCAATTCTAGGGAAACGAAGAGCTACTCCCGATTTATGACGGTTGCTCAATGCGATACCTTCAAAAGCAATTTCAAAAACCAACTCTGGTTTTACGGTTCTTACAGGCCCAAATCGTTCAATAGCATTCTTATTTACCCATTGTGATATTTCTGTAATTTCCTTGTCTGTTAATCCCGAATAGGCTTTAGCAACAGTAACTAAAGCATCATCTTTCTTGACAGCAAAGGTGTAATCTGTGTATTTACTGCTTCGACGACCACTACCCTTTTGAGCATAAATCAATACAGCGTCGATCGTTAATGGGTCAACCTTCCACTTCCACCAGTCGCCTTTTTTTCGACCTGTGTGATAAGGTGATTTCTTCTGCTTTAACATCAAACCTTCACTATTTATGGCTCTTGAATTATCTCTAATAGCGTGAAGCTCTTCCCAGTCTTTGAAATCAACCAAAAATGATAATTCAATATGCTCTGGCAAGGTCACTGAATTGAATAGGGAGTCTAAAAGTTGACGTCTTGTTTTAAATGGTAACGCTCTAATATCATCACCATTGTGTTCCAAAATATCATATGCCTTAAAACCGACAGGTACATCTTGTAACAAACTCTTTGTGACATTTTTACGATTGAGGCGTTTTTGTAAATCATTGAAGAGTAATACATCATTGTTTTTCATAGCTAATATTTCGCCATCAATCACAAAATCATCCTTAAAATTGCTCATAGCTTCCACTAATTCCGGAAACTGCTTCGTTACCAATTCTTCACCACGAGACCAGATATATATTTCGCTATTTCGTTTTACAATTTGCCCACGAATACCATCCCATTTTTGTTCAACAATCCAATCATTGGGTTTGCCTAACTCGGGTAATTCCTTTTCTAGAGCATAGGCCAAACAAAAGGGATATGGTTTCGAATTATCATAATTTATGTGCTTACCGTGAATTAATTCTTCAAAGGAAATACTATCGACAGCCCAATTCCCAATGATGCTGTGCATGAGTTGATTCGCATGAATATTGGTAAGTTTTGCCAAAGCATTAACTAGCGTTTTTTTTGAAACACCTATTCTAAAACTGCCACCGATTAATTTATTGAAGATAAGTCGTTCTTGCTGGTCTAATCCTGTCCAAGCCTCAAGAACGAAAGCTTTTTTTTCACTTTCAGACTTCGGTTTAAGTGCCTTCAATTCTGTCATCCATTCATTTAGACTTAAATCTAAATTATGTGTTGGCTTTGGTAATAACAGTGCCAAGGTTTCACCAAAATCACCAACGGTGCTGTAACTTTCTAAAAACAACCATTCTGGAATATATGTGAGTTCCATACACCATTCCTTCATCAGAGTTGTTTTTACAGGTCGTGATGGACGTTTTCCCGTAAATAAGGCTATCAGCCATAGTTTATCTTTATCTGGTGCTGTTTCGAAGTATCGTACCAGAGCATCAATTTTAGTATTGGTTTTATTAGTAATTTCTATGGTGCTTATTAATTCTGAAAACAACTTCATTCCGCATCGATATTTTCAGTTTCCTTTTCAGCTTTAGCCAAAGCCTCATCACCATACTCCGTTTTAAGTTCATTTGCTTTAATACCAATTTCATTCAAATATTTTGAAAACACAGCCTGAGAACCATGAGTAACATAAACCTGTTCTGCCTCTGTGGCTTTCACTGCCGTTATTAAACCGTTCCAATCCGCATGGTCACTGACTACAAAACCAGCATCAACAGCTTGCCAACGTCTGTTGCCTCTAATTTGCATCCAACCAGAGCAAACTGCTGTTGCGACATTTGGAACGCGCTTCATCATACGCGAGCCTAATAATGATGGTGGTGCTATTATTATTTTATTCTGAAGTGTTTTCTTATCTAAATCTGCAGACCATAACTTGGTTTCTGGTAGCGAAATGCCAGAATTAGGAATAACATTATTTAAATTATAAATAGCACGATGCACATAGATATCATCACAACCATTTAACAAGGACATTAAACGTTGCGCCTTACCCAACGAATAGCCCAAAAAAACAGAAGTTCTATTATTAGCTTGGTTCGTTTTTACCCAATTTTGAAGTTCCATTTGTAATTCTTCCTCCGTTTTCCAATTATAAATGGGTAACCCAAATGTGCTCTCAGTTATAAATGTGTGACATTTAATGGGCTCAAAAGGTTGCGTAATAAAATCAGGCTGAGTTTTATAATCACCTGAAAATACAACCACATAACCTTTGTACTCTAATCGAATTTGTGCGGAACCAATAACATGACCAGCTGGATGAAAGCTAACCTTAACACCATTGATTGTAAGCTCATTATTATATGCAATACTCTGAATATTTATATCAGCACCAAGTCTATGCTTTAAAATAGCCTTAGAATCATCTGTACATAAATAGCGTTTCATACCCCAACGCGCATGATCAGCATGACCATGTGAAATGATAGCATAGTCAACAGGATACCAGGGATCTAAATAGAATTTTCCTTGTGGACAATAAATGCCTTTTTTTGTAAATTTAATAAGTTGGTTTTCCTTAGACATAGCATAACGAAGCTATAGAAAATGTTAAAATGATGATAGTAAAATTTAGTTAAATTTTAGATTTTAAATTATGTACCTGTGAGAATTTAAAATAATAAAAATCTATAGAAAAAATTGATTGATTTTTTTGCGTTCTTTAATATGATAAGTTACATTTGCATCCGCAATTTTAAGGAACGTTCTTTTAAAATATTGGAGAGGTGCCAGAGTGGTAATGGAGCAGATTGCTAATCTGTCAACGCGTAAGTGTTGCCCGGGTTCGAATCCCGGTCTCTCCGCATAAACAAATTGATAACCAATTTCGGGGTGTAGCGTAGCCCGGTTATCGCGCCGCGTTTGGGACGCGGAGGTCGCAGGTTCGAATCCTGCCACCCCGACAAAGAAGTTGAAAATAATTTTAGTAGAAAGCTTGCTTTCTTAAGAAAATTAGGATAAACTTCATTTGGCAACGCCAAATAAGGATCACGGAGCTTAGCGACGTAATCCAAAAAGATTTTCAGGATCAACGCAGTTAATCCTTGAAGGGTCGCGTAGCTCAGCTGGATAGAGCATCTGCCTTCTAAGCAGACGGTCACAGGTTCGAATCCTGTCGCGATCACAAAAAGCCATTTCATTATTGAAATGGCTTTTTTGTTTTAAATTGAATTTTCCTTTCGATGTTTTTATTTAGCCAGAAGTGCAGCTCCTACAATTCCAGCGTTATTTTGATAGGCGGCTGGTATTACCGGTGTTGCTATTTTAATCTGGTCTTTAAATCGATCGAATTTTTTACTTGCACCACCTCCAATTATGATGTAATCAGGTGAAAACAACTTTTCTAAAAGTCGTAAAAATTTATGGACACGTGCACCCCATTCCTGATAGGATAATTTGTAACGCTTACGTGCAGCGTCAGAGACATAATATTCTATACGTTTATGCTTTTTATAAGGCATTGAACCTAACTCAAAATTTGGAATCAACTCACCATTGTAAAAGGCTCCCGAACCAATCCCAGTTCCAAGAGTTATCATAAATACCAAGCCTTTTTTATCTTTTCCAGATCCAAAGGTCATGGTAGCTAATCCGGCAGCATCAGCATCATTAGCAACTGTGAATTCAAGACCAGTTCTTTCCTCAAATAGATCCTCAACATTAACACCTCGCCAGCTTTTATGAATATTTACACTTGTATGAGCAATACCGTGAGTCACTAATGCAGGAAATCCACATCCAACTTTTCCTTTCCAATTAAAATGTTCTACTAGCTCTGCAACCTCATCAGCAACATCAGAAGGTTTTGCTCCCTTGGGCGTTGGTATACGATGACGTTCTGTAATGAGTTCACCTGTTTCTGTATTTACTATAGCCCCCTTGATTCCTGAGCCACCAATATCAATCCCTAATAATTCCATAAGTTGAAAATGTTAATATCGTCTATATGAGAGTAAAATTAAAATGTTAAATATAGTCAAAAGAGACTTCATTCCTTTAATTAATTCAATGGCTTAATAATCAACAATGAAATACTTATTATTAAGCAACTATTAACGCGATATAGTGCAGTCCAGTTAGTGTACACCGCTGGGGTGCCATGTGGTTACTGGCTCGAATCCTGTCGCGATCACAAAAAGCCTTAGTGTTTAAGTAAGGTTTAATTGTTATTCTGGATATTCAATCCTTAAATGATAAATATTAGCAAGTTTATGCTTTAGGACCTTTTTAATGGATTGAATTTCCTTAAATGTAATATTGGCATTTAAAAACTGACCTGTTTCCATCTGCTTATTGACAATATTCTCTACAAAGTCATTGATTTTAGAGCTTGTAGGTTCCTTTAAGCTTTTTGAGGCCGCTTCAACGCTGTCGCACATCATTAGTATGGCGGTTTCCTTGCTAAATGGTTTTGGGCCAGGATATGAAAATTGTTTTGCATCAACATTTTCCTGATTTATCGATTTTTCTTTCATGTAAAAATAGTACACCAAACTGGTACCATGATGCGTTCTAATAAAGTCAATCACTCTATCTGGTAAGTTGTTCTTTTTTGCAATTTCTATTCCTTGAATTACGTGGTCTATAATAATACCTGCACTTTCCTTATTTGATAATTCTTCGTGAGGATTAATGCCATTACTCTGGTTTTCTGTATAGAATGTTGGATTATTCATTTTACCAATGTCATGGTATAAAGCACCTACTCTGACCATCATTGCGTTTGCACCAATTTCATTTGCTGAAGCTTCAGCGAGATTCGCAACGTTTAACGAATGGTGAAATGTACCTGGCGCTCTATTAGAAAGCTCTTTTAATAGTTTTGTATTAGTATCTGATAACTCTAATAAAGACACATCTGATACAAGTCCAAATATCTTCTCGTAGATATATATCAACGGTTGAACAAATAATGTGGCTAAACCACATAAAATAAACAGACCAAACGTTTCCCATTTTAGGTTTCCTACTTGCCCTTCATGAATTACAAAAAATGCGAAATAAGCGATAATATAAATAAAGGTAATTTGACCAACTGATATAAATAGGTTTGCCCTTTTGTACAATTCTGATACAGTTAATATTGTTACTATACCAGCAATTATTTGTAAAAACATGTATTCATAACTGTTAGGCACAATGAATCCTAACAATAGAACCGTAAGAACATGGGCAAATAAACCCAACCTTGCATCAAAAAATGCCTTTAATACAAGTGGTAAAATACATAAGGGAACAATATAGATGTATTGTGAATTATAGTTAATCACAAGGGTGGTTAAAAATATCATTAGGGCTATATTGAAAAAGATAAAGGTCACCTTAGTATTATTTAAAAATACTTCTACCCTATACTTCCTCAAGAACAGAAGTAACATGAGTAAAGTTAAGGCAACTAACAAGGTGTATGCAACTAGCACCCAGTTATAATTGGCAGTATTCCAAACTTGAGATTCATATTCAGATTTCAGAGAGTCTAAAATGGCAAATTGATCTTCCTCTACAACCTGACCCTTAGAAATAATCAACTGATCTTTTTCAATGCTGCCCCTCGTCAATGAGATTTTAAGTAATTCCTCCTCTAAAGTTTTATCAGTAAGTAAATTGTTTAGACTTACGTTAGGTTTAATGACATCAAAGAAGAGGGATATCATTTTGTTTTTATCATTTACTGAAATATCTGAACCAAAATGAATTTCAATAGTTGGTCTTAAAGAACCTATCTGAAACAAATCATTAAAAACCAGCTCTTTTTGAATCTGATTATCAAACACTAAATTTACTGGCCTATCCTTATTAAAGCTATAATCAGAATCCAACACACCATTATTATATAACCTGTCTATTAAACTCTTACCCGATTTATACAAGCTGGTATTTTGAGTACTTATATATATAGAGTCAGCAAAAGTTCGGTTGAAAGCTGTCAAATATTGATTTAAAACGATATCCTTTATTGCGGGATCAGCTTCAAAAAAAACTGGACTTATTTTTCTTATTTCAGTCTGTTCATTTTCAATTTCTTCTTGGGATTTCTTTATGGCAAAATTAAAAGGAGCATAAAGGTTTTCAGACTGCCATGGTTTTCCTTTTTCAAAAGAGTATCTAAACTTCCCGGTTTTTGGAAATAGATATACGATAAAAAGTGTTGTTACTAGAAACAACAAAATCTTGTATACAAGAGCATGGTTTTTATACCATTTATTAAGAAGTACATTCATATACTTTCAAATGTAATAAATATTAGAAATTTAGGAGTTCATATTCAATAATACATTCAAAAATCTCTCAAAAAATGATTAATTTCGCAACCAATTAATATAAAGACAAACATAATGGGCAAGGACGTTGTTATAGTTTCAGCAGTTAGAACTCCAATTGGTAGTTTTTTAGGAAGTTTATCGTCAGTTCCGGCTCCTAGATTAGGTGCCATTGCAATTAAAGGAGCATTAGACAAAATTAATCTAAATCCATATTTGGTTGACGAAGTTTTGATGGGAAATGTTGTGCAAGCAGGTACAGGCCAAGCACCAGCAAGACAAGCGGCAATCTATGCTGGTATACCTAACACAGTACCATGTACAACTGTTAACAAAGTTTGTTCATCCGGCATGAAAGCTATAATGCAGGCAGCTCAAGCTATTCAACTTGGTGATGCTGATATTATTGTTGCTGGGGGTATGGAAAACATGAGTGCAATTCCTCATTATTACCATGCTCGAAGTGCAACAAAATTTGGGCCTGCTACTATGGAAGATGGTATGCAGAAAGACGGCTTGGTTGATGCATATGACAAAAATGCGATGGGTGTTTGTGCAGACGCATGTGCTACAGAATATAATTTTTCTAGAGAAGATCAAGATGCTTTTGCAATTCAATCATATAAGCGATCAACTGAGGCTTGGAATGCTGGAAAATTTGATAATGAAGTTGTACCAGTAGAAGTTCCACAAAGACGAGGAGAACCTGTAGTTATTGGTAAAGATGAGGAATATACTAATGTTAGAATGGAAAAAATACCTGCTCTGAGACCTGCATTTACAAAAGATGGTACGGTTACAGCTGCTAATGCATCTACTATTAATGATGGTGCAGCAGCATTGGTATTAATGACTTCAGAAAAAGCAAACGAACTTGGTCTTAAGCCTATTGCGAAAATAAAGAGTTATGCAGATGCTGCTCACGAACCAAATTGGTTTACTACTGCACCTGCAAAAGCATTACCTAAGGCACTAGCTAAAGCCAATATTGAAATAAGTGATATTGACTATTTTGAGTTTAATGAAGCCTTCTCCGTGGTTGGTTTGGCAAATATGAAAATCTTAGGCTTAGCTGATGATAAAGTAAATGTTAACGGTGGTGCTGTTTCACTAGGTCATCCTTTAGGTTGTTCGGGTGCAAGAATTTTAGTGACACTTATTAATGTACTTATACAAAACAATGCTAAAACTGGAGCAGCAGCCATTTGTAATGGTGGTGGGGGTGCTTCAGCAATGGTAATTGAACGTCTTTAATTTCTTTTTATGCAATACGGCATATGTAATTTAGGAATTGTACCCATAAGGCTCGAGCCATCAGATCCGAGCGAAATGGTTACTCAGGCTCTCTATGGTGACTATTTTAAGGTTCTTGAACAACGTAAAAAATGGAGCCGTATTAGATTTGCTTTTGATAGGTACGAAGGTTGGATTGACAACAAACAGTATTTGGAGATTTCCGAAGCCAATTATAAGTCTTTATTAGATTTACCTTCAATACTATCCACTGATTTGATAGAATATGTTTCTGATCTAAAAAATGATTTATATCCAATTCCTATTGGTTCTGAATTAACTGGAATTGAACTTCTTAACCACAATTTTGAAGGAAATCTTTCGAACGAAAAGAAAGAAAAGACTAACATTGTTCAAACTGCATTTCTTTATCTCAATGCACCATATTTGTGGGGAGGTAAAACACCTTTTGGTATAGATTGTTCGGGTTTTACACAAATGGTTTATAAATTAAATGGTTACAAATTGCTTAGGGATGCATCAGAACAAGCAACATTGGGCCATGCACTGAGCTTTATTGAAGAAAGTGAACCTGGAGATTTAGCCTTTTTTGACAATTCTGAAGGCGATATTATACACGTTGGTATAATAATGGAAGACAACTATATTATACATGCCCATGGAAAAGTAAGAATTGACAGATTAGATCACAGTGGTATTTACAATGTTGATAAAAACTTACACACTCACAAGCTCAGAGTAATCAAAAAAATTATATAAAAAAAGCAACTTTTAAAGTTGCTTTTTTTTATCATATGTTATATTAATTATTTACCACCTGCAGCAGCTTCTAATTCTTCAACCAAAGTTCTCATTTCTTTAAACTTATCCATCTCACCTAAAGCACTATAAATATTCATCAATGTTCTTGCTGCATCTATATTAGACTTTCTCAAAGACAGCGCTTTTTCTAAAAACGGAATAGCTTCTTGGTACAATTGCGAGCGTTTCTCCTTTAATTCATCATACTTTCTATTATCAGCAGAACTAGTACCTAAACCATTCATTTCTTCCACGATTGCAGCTTCACCTTCTAATATTACTACTGCTAAATTGTTATAGGCATCTACATAATTAGGGTTTATTTCAATCGCTTTTTGGTAATATTTTTTAGATGCATCATTATTCCCACCTTCTGCTGCTAATACCCCGAGGTTATATTGAAGCTCTGCATTATTAGGATCTTTTTCAGTTGCTTCTTCCATAAGAGACTTAAACTTATCTCTATTACCCATTTTTAGGTGAACATTTGCTTCCGATAATAATAATCCTATATCGTCAGGACTTATAGCTCTTGCATCTGCCATTGCTCCTATTGCCTTCTCATTCTCACCTTGATTGACGTATATCAATGCTATGTTTTTTACAATTTCAGCTGATTTTGACGAACTTTTTTCATCCTTAGGATCCGTATGTGTTTTGGCTACTTTAACCGATAGATCTCTTGTTTGCATATTTGGGAAACGCTCTTCTTCTCCATTCTCCTTATTGACAGCATAATAATACATTTGCACACCTGTATACCCCATATTTTTCAACGTGATATAATGTTTTAATGCTGTATCATAATCTTGCCCTGTAACGGCAGCGGAAGCCGCATAGTATAGATATAAGGTATCAACAGGAGACATTTTATATACCTTTTCAAATCCAACGGATGCAGTAGCATAATCCTTAGTCTGAAAGGCGTTGTTTGCATTGTTTAAAAAAGTATTCATCATTTGGGTCTTCATTTGATTTGCCTGTTCAGTATATCTCAATTTACCCATTGAAGATTCTAAATCTTTTAAATCACTCAAACTCTGAATTGCATTGTCAATTTCATCATTAGATCCTTGGCCATTTGCATATAAAGCTTGGGCCTTTAGAAAATAAAACTTAGCTTTTGTTTTATCATCCATATTTCCTATTAATCCTTCAGCAGAATTCAATGCAGTTTTAGCACTTGCAAAATTTGAATTCTTAACTGCTTTTTCCATTGCTTTTATTTCATTCTTTTGGGCAAAAGACACAGCAGTAAAAGCTAAAAGTAATACTAATGTCAGTAATTTTTTCATTTTGTAAAATTGATTTTGTTGTTAATTTTAGTTATCTGTTTCACTAGTATCAATAGCCGTGCCATCATTACTATTATCTTGATTATCAGTTGTTTCTACTATATCTTCAGCTTCTTCATCATCTTTCATTACCTTTGCTACAGCAGCAATGGAATCATTTCCTTTTAGATTAATAAGCTTAACGCCTTGTGTTGCTCTACCCATTACTCGTAAATCTGCAACTGCCATTCGTATTGCAATACCAGATTTATTAATAATCATTAAATCATCGTCATCAGTAACATTTTTGATAGACACTAAGTTACCAGTTTTTTCTGTAATAGAAATGGTTTTTACACCTTTTCCTCCTCTATTGGTGATTCTATAATCATCTAAACTAGAGCGTTTACCATAACCGTTTTCTGATACTACAAGTATATTACTTTCCATATCATCTACGGCAATCATCCCAATAACTTCGTCTGTTTTTTCATTCTGTAACCTTATCCCTCTAACTCCTGAAGCATTTCGTCCCATTGGTCTGGTCTTAGCTTCTTCAAAACGAATCGCTTTACCAGATTTAAGTGCTAACATTACCTGACTTTCTCCAGTAGTTAGTTTTGCTTCTAACAATTCATCTCCATCCTTAATGGTAATGGCATTAATACCATTTGTTCTAGGTCTTGAATATTGTTCTAATGAAGTTTTCTTCACTTGGCCTTTTTTAGTAGCCATAATAACATAATGACTATTTATGTAATCCTCATCTTTAAGATCTTGAGTACATATAAATGCCATTACCTTGTCATCTTGCTCTATATTTATTAGGTTTTGGATAGCTCTTCCTTTTGAGGTTTTTGAGCCTTCAGGTATTTCATAAACACGCATCCAGAAACACTTTCCTTTTTGAGTAAAGAACAACATGTATTGATGATTTGTTCCTACAAATAAATGCTCTAAGAAATCTTCATTTCTTGTAGTTGAAGCCTTTTGACCTACTCCACCTCTATTTTGAGTTTTATATTCTGTAAGTGAAGTTCTTTTAATATATCCTGCATGAGAAATTGTAATTACAACCTTCTCATCTGGTATCATATCTTCAATGCTTAAGTCACCACCTGCATATTCAATCACAGATCTTCTCTCGTCACCGTACTTTTCTTTAACAACATTTAATTCTTCCTTAATGATATCCATTCTACGATCCTTTTTATCTAAAATATCTTTAAGATCTTCAATGGTCTTCATTAATTCATCATACTCCGCACGTAACTTGTCTTGCTCCAGACCAGTTAATTGTCGTAATCGCATCTCAACGATTGCCTTAGCCTGAATTTCAGAAAGCTTAAAACGTTCTACTAACTTAGTTCTCGCCTCATCTGCATTGGCAGATGCTCTGATTAGAGCAATCACTTCGTCAATATTATCTGAAGCAATAATTAATCCTTCTAATATATGAGCACGCTCTTCAGCCTTTCTTAATTCGTATTTCGTTCGTCTAACAACAACTTCATGTCTATGTTCAACAAAATATTTAATTAACTCTTTTAAATTTAATAATTGCGGACGACCATTTACTAATGCAATATTATTAACACTAAACGATGATTGAAGCGCTGTATATTTATAAAGTTTATTTAAAACGATATTAGGTATAGCGTCACGTTTTAACACATATACGATACGCATACCGTTTCTATCAGACTCGTCTCTGATAGTTGATATACCTTCAAGTTTTTTATCATTAACTAAATCAGCAGTTTTCTTAATCATGTCTGCCTTATTAACCTGATAAGGAATTTCATTTACAATGATGCATTCGCGACCGTTAACTTCTTCAATATTAGCTTTACCTCGCATTACTATGCGACCGCGACCAGTATGAAAAGCCTCCTTAACTCCATCATAGCCGTATATTGTACCACCAGTTGGAAAATCAGGTGCCTTAACATGTTGCATTAATTCATCAATCTCAATAGCATCATTTTCTATATATGCAATTGTTCCATTTACAACTTCTGTTAAGTTATGAGGAGGCATATTTGTTGCCATACCCACCGCGATACCAGAAGCTCCATTAACCAGCAAACCAGGTATGCGAGTTGGCAATACTGTTGGCTCTTCTAATGTATCATCAAAATTAAGTTTATGGTCAACTGTTTCTTTATCAATATCTGCCAACATGTCTTCTGAAATCTTACGCATACGTGCTTCCGTATAACGCATTGCCGCAGGACTGTCTCCATCAACAGATCCAAAATTACCTTGGCCATCTATTAACATATAGCGCAAACTCCACTCTTGAGCCATTCGCACCATTGTATCATAAACCGATGTATCTCCATGTGGATGATATTTACCTAATACCTCACCAACAATCCTTGCCGATTTCTTATGTGCCGTATTAGCTCTAACACCGAGTTCATGCATACCATATAGTACACGTCTATGCACTGGTTTTAGTCCATCTCTTACATCTGGTAAAGCACGTGACACAATGACCGACATTGAATAGTCAATGTAGGCTGATTTCATTTCATCCTCAATGTTAATTGGAATAAGTTTTTCTCCTTCTGCCATATATTTAATTAATTAGTTTTTTTGTAGGTTTTCAAAACGTGCTAATATAACTAAAATAGCAGTGTTTGAAGAGTTCTTACAAGTGTATTTTAGGACTTTTTATTAACAATATTTGATATCTTTTTTTTAATAAGTATCTATTAATTTCCTTTGATATAAAATGGTTTTTTAGTCTCTTCGTTTATAACTATTAATTAAGGTATAGTTTTTGCCATATAGTTAATATGTTTTATTATTTTTAATGCAGAAAGGAAATTACTATGGATGATAATTTTTCGCCAAGAGTTAAGGATGTAATTGCATATAGCAAGGAGGAAGCATTGAGGCTTGGCCATGATTTTATAGGTACCGAACATTTAATGTTGGGTTTATTGAGAGATGGCAGTGGTAAGGCTATTGATATTTTAAATTCTCTTGATGTGGATCTAAATCATTTAAGAAGAAAAGTTGAAATTTTAAGCCCAGCAAATCCAAATATTGTAACTACATCTAACGAGAAAAAAAACCTACATTTAACAAGGCAGGCTGAACGTGCCTTGAAGACCACGTTTTTAGAAGCAAAACTATTTCAAAGTACTTCAATAAATACAGCACATTTATTATTGTGTATTTTAAGAAATGAAAATGACCCTACAACAAAGCTTTTAAATAAGCTTAAAGTAGATTATGATAACGTAAAAGAAGAATTTAAGTCAATGATTACAAGCGAAGATGATTACATAGACACACCAAAGGCAGAATCTTTCTCCGATGATGAAATAAATGAAGAAGAGGAAGCTAAGCAAAATCCTTTTGGAGGTGGACAATCAGGCAAAACTAATAAGAAGTCTAAAACTCCTGTTTTGGATAATTTTGGTAGAGATCTTACTGTTTTGGCAGAAGAAGGTAAACTTGATCCAGTTGTGGGTCGTGAAAAAGAAATACAACGTGTTTCACAAATTTTAAGCAGACGTAAAAAGAATAACCCGTTACTAATTGGAGAACCTGGTGTTGGTAAATCTGCAATTGCTGAAGGATTAGCCTTGCGAATTGTTAAGCGTAAAGTTTCGAGAACTTTATTTAATATGCGCGTGGTGACATTAGATTTGGCAAGTTTAGTTGCTGGGACCAAATACAGAGGGCAATTTGAGGAGCGTATGAAAGCTGTGATGAATGAACTTGAAAAGAATGACGATATCATTTTATTTATAGATGAAATTCATACAATTGTTGGAGCTGGCGGTGCAACAGGAAGTTTAGATGCTTCTAACATGTTTAAACCAGCATTAGCAAGAGGTGAAATTCAATGTATTGGAGCAACAACTCTAGATGAGTACCGTCAATACATAGAAAAAGATGGTGCCTTAGAACGTCGTTTTCAAAAGGTAATTGTTGAGCCAACTACAGTAACAGAAACTATTGAAATTCTTAACAATATTAAGGGCAAGTATGAAGAACATCATAATGTTAATTATACAGATGAAGCCATTGAAGCTTGTGTTAAGCTTACCAACAGATATATGACTGAGCGATTCTTGCCGGACAAGGCGATTGATGCTTTAGATGAGGCAGGTTCTCGTGTTCATATTACTAATATTGATGTACCTAAACAGATTATTGAGCTAGAAAAGAAACTCGAAGATGTAAGAGAGACTAAAAATAGTGTTGTTAAGAAACAGAAGTATGAAGAGGCAGCAAAGTTAAGAGATGATGAAAAACGACTTGAGAAAGATTTGGCCTCAGCGCAAGAGAAATGGGAAGAAGAAACTAAACAGCATAGAGAAGTTGTTACCGAAGACAATGTAGCCGATGTAATCTCAATGATGACAGGAATACCGGTTAATAAAATTGCACAAACAGAACTAAATAAGTTAGCGCAGTTGCCAGAATTAATTAAAGGCAAAGTAATTGGTCAAGATCAAGCTGTTGCAAAGGTGGTAAAAGCGATTCAGAGAAACAGAGCTGGACTTAAAGATCCTAATAAACCAATTGGTTCATTTATATTTTTAGGGCAAACAGGTGTAGGTAAAACACAATTAGCAAAAGTTTTAGCTCGTGAATTATTTGATAGTGATGACGCATTAGTAAGGATAGATATGAGCGAATACATGGAGAAATTCGCTATCTCAAGATTGATAGGAGCACCTCCAGGTTATGTTGGTTATGAAGAAGGAGGTCAATTAACGGAGAAGATTAGAAGAAAACCTTATGCGGTTGTTCTTCTTGATGAGATTGAAAAAGCGCATCCTGACGTATTCAATATGCTTTTACAAGTTTTAGATGATGGTTATCTTACAGATAGTCTTGGAAGAAAAATAGACTTTAGGAATACCATTATAATAATGACATCTAATATTGGCGCTAGAAAACTTAAAGATTTTGGAACTGGTGTTGGATTTGGAACATCTGCGCAACAATCACAGGAATCAGATCATGCAAAGGCTATAATTGAAAATGCACTTAAAAAAGCATTTGCGCCTGAATTTTTAAACAGAATTGACGATGTCATTGTATTTAATACTCTTGAAAAAGAGGATATCAACAAGATTATAGACATTGAATTGGTTAAGTTAATTGATCGGATTAAAGATTTAGGATACACTCTTAAATTAACAAACTCGGCTAAGGATTATATAGCTGATAAAGGATTTGACAAACAATATGGTGCAAGACCTCTAAATAGAGCTATTCAAAAATATGTAGAAGACGCTTTAGCTGAAGAAATCATAAATGCCAAAATTCAAGATGGTGATACGATTACCATGGATTTGGACACTAAGAGCAATGAGTTAAAGATCAAAATAAAGAGTTCTAGTAAAACGACAGAATCTTAAATTATTTTTGCAAGTATTATTAAAAACTCCTTTGAATTAAAGGAGTTTTTTTTATCTTCAAGTATAATTGATTAAGTCATGAAAAAATCCCTAACCCTCGAATTTTGTGACATTGCAATTTATGATAACTATTTAGTTGTCATAATGAAGGAAGGAGTTAATCTTAAACCAGAGCATAACTCCGTACTAATTGACGTCGCAAATAAATATTATACGGACAGTGAGTTTGTATATATTACACATAGAATAAATTCTTATTCAGTTGACCCAAAAATATATTATGAAACCGCAAAAATCGAGAATTTAAAAGGCTTTGCAGTAGTATCAGAAGATTTCAAAGCTAAAAGTAATGCTGAAGTTGAAAAGATGTTTTTTAACAAACCTTTCGAGATTTTTTATAAACTTGATGAGGCATTGAAGTGGGCTAATGATTTAATTAATCGATAAAATCAGATTTAATCCTTTAATCCATAGTGGTTTAGAAATAATTCTTCGACTTCTATATCTACATCTTTCAAAAATTGAATTGAAGCCTCAATATCATCATGTAAAACCTCATCTACTCTTATAAAAGGCACCACTTTTCTATAATGTTCTAAAAATGACTCTAGTAATGGCGATGTTTTAAGAGGTCTTCTAAACTCAAGTGCTTGAGAAGCGTTCATTAATTCAATTGCAATAACTCTTTCAACATTTCTAATTAAAGTAAAAGCTTGTGTTGCAGCGTTAGCTCCCATACTAACATGATCTTCTTGCCCATTACTTGACACTATACTGTCAACACTGGCTGGAGTAGCTAATTGCTTGTTAGCACTAACAATACTTGCAGCTGTATATTGCGGAATCATGAAACCAGAATTTAATCCTGGATTATCCACTAAAAAAGCTGGAAGGCCTCTTAATCCAGATACTAATTGAAAAATTCTTCTTTCAGAAATATTACCTATCTCGGCCATTGCAATTTTTAAATAATCAAGTGCAAGAGCTAATGGTTGACCATGAAAATTACCACCTGAAATAATTAAATCTTCTTCGTGAAAGATATTAGGGTTATCAGTTACAGAATTGATTTCTGTTAGTATCACTTTTTCTACAAAATCGAGCGTATCCTTCGTGGCACCATGAACTTGAGGAATACATCTAAATGAATAAGGGTCTTGGACGTGTTCCTTTTTTCGAGCAATAAGTTCACTTCCATTAAGTAATTCATTAAATCTTCGTGCAACTTTTCGTTGACCAGGATGAGGTCTTACAGAATGTACTAAATCATGAAAAGGATCTAATCTGCCATCAAAAGCATCTAATGAGACACTTGCAATAATATCTGCTAGATATGAGGTTTTGTGAGACATCAGTAAGAGATAAACTCCATATGCACTCATAAATTGAGTACCATTAAGTAATGCTAAACCTTCTTTAGCTTCAAGTTGAATAGGTTTCCAATTAAATTTATCTAAAATCTCTTCTGCTTCGTATTCTTCGTTATTATGAATTACCCTTCCCTTTCCTATTAAGGGTAAAGCCAAATGCGCAAGAGGTGCTAAATCACCTGAAGCTCCCAATGAACCTTGAGTAAATACAAATGGGAATATGTCATTATTAAAAAACTCAATTAATCGCTCAACAGTTTGTAATTGAACACCACTATGTCCATAACTTAAAGATTGAATCTTTAGTAGCAACATAACTTTAACAACAGATTCTGGTACTCGATCACCCGTACCACATGCATGTGACATTACAAGATTTTCTTGCAATTTTGTTAAGTCATCATTAGAAATTTTCACATTATGTAAGGAACCGAAACCAGTATTTATACCATACATTGGTTTTTTATCACTGGCAAGTTTCTTGTCTAAATATACTTTGCTTGCAATAATCTTTTCAGTTAGCTCTTTAGAAAGTTTTAATTTCTTTTTATCCTTAAAAAGATTGTAAATGGTAACAATATCAAGTGGTTTGGAAGAAATTGTATGGTATTGATTCATTATGATTAGTTAAGTGATATTCAAAATTGAGAATTATTTTATAGACTACCTCAAATTGTTAATAATTCATAGGATTGGCTATTCCTTTAATTAATATATATATTTGGCCAAAATAAATCCCCATTTATGAAACAATTATTAATACTTGGACTTGCCTTATCATTAATCGCTTGTAAGGAAGAGCCAAAAGATTACGCAACTATTTCAGGTAAAATAGAGAATTTTGACGAGACCCAATCGATCAGGATATTTCAAGGCAGAAATTATAGTAAAATCATAGAATTAAATGATGATGGAACCTTTAAAGATACCTTGAAGGTAGAATCGGGAGATTACAATTTTCAGCATGGTAATAAATATGGCCAAATTTATTTAGAGAATGACTATGAATCTTCTTTTACAACAGATTATGAATCATTTGCAGAGTCAATCGTCTATGACGGTGATGGATCTGATATAAATAATTTTACTGTAAAATCATTTTTAATATCTACTGAGCATTTTGACTCCAACTTATTTTCAATGGGTACACAAGAAGATTTGGACAAAGCACTGAATAATTACAATAATGCTTTTAAAGCCTTAAAAGAAAAATATTCTAAAGTTGATTCAACCCATTTTGCAATCGTAGATGAAAATGTTCAGCGTACAGCAAAACAGATCACTAGTTATATGAGTTCTAGGCTAGCAATGCGTGCAAATTTTCCAAAAGGTAGTTTATCTCCTATTTTTACAAACTACGAAAACTTTAAAGGTAACAACACCTCTCTTACAGATTTAAAAGGTAAATACGTTTATATTGATGTATGGGCAACATGGTGTGGCCCTTGTAAAGTAGAAATTCCTTCTCTAAAAAAACTTGAAAAGCAATTTGAAGATAGAAATATCCAATTTGTTAGTATCTCTGTAGATGAAGGTCGAGGATACAATGGTGATGCTGCTGCTGCATACGAGGGTTGGAAAAAAATGGTAAAGGACAAAGAACTTGGAGGGATACAGCTTATTGCTGACAATGGTTTTAATTCTACTTTTATAAAGGATTATAAAATAAACAGTATTCCTAGGTTTGTTATAATAGATCCAGAAGGTAATATTGTTAATGCTGATGCACCGAGACCTTCAAACCCGCAACTTGTTGAATTATTAAACAGTTTAGACATCTAAAGAAAATGCCTTCAAAATTTTGAAGGCATTTTTTATTCCTGTGGCTGTTGTTCACTTTCTGTAGGTTCCTCAGGCTTCTTGAATAAATCAATATATGCTTCTCCTAGTGTCTCAATTATATGGCTAGCTAACAAACTTTGATAGCCGTAATCTTCCAATGAAATATCAGCAGATTTACCATGCAAATAAACACCAAACAAAGTTGCTGGTAATGGCTCGTAATCCTGTGCTATTAAACCCGTAATAATACCTGTTAGAACATCTCCTGAACCAGCGGTTGCCATACCAGGATTTCCTGTTGTATTAACATAAAGTTTATCCTTATAAACACTGATTGTATTTGCTCCTTTGATAACTATGATTAAATCATGTTTTAATGAAAGTAATTTTACTTTATTCAGTTTGTCAAAGTCATCAGTCCACTCACCTACTAACCTTTCTAACTCTTTAGGATGCGGTGTTAAAATGGTTTGAGAAGGCAATAATTTTAATAAGGACTTCTTTTTTGATATTAAGTTTATTCCATCAGCATCAATAACTAATGGTTTTTTATTACTCTTCAAAAACGATTCAAAAGTACCAGCTGTCTTTTTGTTTGTACCAATACCTATTCCAATGCCTATAACATTTGGTTCAATATCAAAATTAATATTGGAAATAATCTTTTCTTCAATATCTGTAAGAACCATTACCTCAGGAATTGAAGCTTGTAAGCTATCATATCCACATTTTGGAATAAATGCTGTAACCAAACCAGTGCCTGAGCTCAATGCTGCTCTACTTGCTAAGTTCACAGCTCCAATTTTACCATAACTTCCTCCTATGATTAAGGCATGTCCAAAATCTCCTTTATGTGCAAATTTATCTCGTGGTTTATAAAGTGGTAAGACCTCAAACTTTGATATTAATTCTGCTTCTGTGTCTGTCTGCATTAAGTAATCTCTATCAATCTCTATATCTAGAACTTCCCATTGAATGGTAAACTTGGCAGTTTCTGGTAAAAAGAAAACCAGTTTAGGAGATTGAAAGCTCAAGGTATAGTTAGAATGAACAACAGCATTCTCATCTTCTATTGCCTTATCTGTATATAATCCAGATGGTATATCTATTGACAAAGTAAAAGCACTGGATGCTTTAAATTTTTGAAACAATTCTTGTACCCATTTATCTGGAGACCTGTTTAAACCAATTCCAAAGACAGCATCTACAATAATATCGTCTTTATGGATTTGAGGAAAATCCTTCGCCTTAGTCATCATTTTAGGCCAATCCTTAGTGACATTCTTTATTCGATCATAATTGATTAAAAAATCTTTGGATCGTTTATCACTATAATTCACGATATAAGTTACAACATTATACCCATGAGTTATGAGATGTCTTGCCAATACCAATCCATCACCACCATTATTACCTATACCACAAAAAACATGAACTGGAACCTGAGCTCCTTGCATACGCATATGAATCCAATTAAAAATTTGGGTTCCTGCGCGTTCCATTAAGTCAGTTGAAGATATATTTTGCCGTTCAGTCGTTAACCTATCACCTTCGTAAATTTGTTCTTTTGAAAATAATTTCATCTATTCATTTAATATCGGTAAAAAAACAGCTTATCATTTCATTGAGTTTAATGTAATATGAGCCTAAAACGTTTAGTTTTTCATAAAAAGAAATAGGCTTTTCCTATAATTCCTCAAAAAAATACAATTTGTTTTTTTATTGTTGTAAAAATAATACATTTGGTGAGTAATGATGAAAAAAATGCACATATCAAAAAACACATTAGTTAAGTCTAACTGTGCAACTATTTCTGTTTATTTTATTTCTACATTTATTACCCTTAGGGGTAATTTGTAATATGCACTTCGTACCAATTATAGTCTATTTAGACAATTTCTATCCTATCAAATAATAAATTATGAAAGTTCTAAAATTCGGCGGAACATCTGTAGGTTCAGCTGAAAATATAAATAAAGTAATCTCAATTTTACAGCAACAAAGCAAATCAACAAAAATTGCTGTGGTTGTTTCAGCTGTTGGTGGTATTACGGATAAGCTAATTGAAGCTGCAGAGTTGGCGTGCAATAAAGACTCTGATTACATCAATAAATACAATAATATTTGGTCTATTCACAATAAAGTTATTGAGGGTTTATTTAAGAGTCTAGAGAATGACAATAACCTTCAAGACCAACATGACGCATTGCACGAAATTATTTCAGATAAATTATATCAGTTAAGAAGTTTACTTGATGGGATCTACCTCATTAATGAGCTTTCTCCAAAAACAAAGGACAAATTATTGAGTTATGGTGAGTATTGTTCATCAACCATAATTAGTCATACACTAATTTCAAGAAATATTGATGCAGAGCTAAAAAACTCGCAAGAATTAATTGTTACCGATTCTAATTTTAATAATGCTCAGGTAAATTTCAAAGTTACCAATAAGAATATTCAGACCTATTTCAAGGATCATAAAACCTCAATAACAATTCTGCCTGGATTTGTATCTAAATCTTCAAATAATGAAATTACCACACTAGGTAGAGGTGGTTCTGATTATACTGCAGCAATTATTGCCGCCGCAATTGGTGCTAATGAATTGCAGATATGGACTGATGTTAGTGGTATGTTTACAACAAATCCAAAGCTTGTAAAACAGGCTTCACCAATAACGGAGTTATCCTATCAAGAAGCAGTAGAGCTCTCACATTTTGGTGCCAAGGTACTTTACCCTCCTACTGTAATGCCAGTTTTAAGGAAAAAGATTCCAATCGTCATAAAAAACACCATGGACCCTGATGCAATAGGTACGACAATAACCTTAGATAAAAAACCAAACGGCATATCTCCTGTAAAGGGTATAAGCAATATAGATGGCATTGCACTTCTTACTCTACAAGGTAATGGCATGGTTGGTATTCCTGGTTTTAGTAAACGATTGTTTGAAACTTTAGCACAAGAAAAAATTAATATCATTTTAATTACCCAGGCATCCTCAGAACATTCCATTTGTTTTGGTATTTCAGAAAACGATGCGTCGAAAGCTAAACTCGCAATTGATGAAGCTTTTGAATTTGAAATTGCACTGCAGAAATTAGATCCTATAGTTGTTGAAACTGACCTTTCTATAATTGCTGTTGTTGGTGATAAAATGAAGAGCCATCAAGGAATTAGCGGCAAAATGTTCAGTACACTTGGAAAAAACAATGTAAATATTAGAGCCATTGCACAAGGTGCTTCTGAGCGTAATATTTCTGCTGTAATTCATAAGAATGATGTAAAAAAAGCACTTAATAGTTTACATGAGCAGTTCTTTGAAATAAAAACCAAACAAATAAATCTTTTTATTACTGGAGTCGGTAATGTCGGCGAACGTCTTATTGAACAAATAAAACAACAGAAATCTTATTTGAAAGAAAACTTTAAAATAAATCTGAGAGTTACAGGACTTTCAAATTCTAGAACAATGGTAGTTGATGATGAAGGTATTAACCTTAAAAATTGGAAGTCATCATTAGCTGATGGTGAAAAAGCGAGTTTAGGCGGATTTTTTGAACATGCCAGAAAATTGAATTTAAGAAATTCTGTGTTTATTGATATTACCGCAAATTCAGATGTGGCAAACATTTATCCACAATATTTAAAAGAAAGTATATCGGTGGTAGCCTGCAATAAAATTGCGTGTTCTACTGATTACGATTATTATAATGAGCTAAAGGATTTGTCTAGAAAATATAATGCCTCATTTTTATTTGAAACAAATGTTGGTGCAGGTTTACCTGTGATAGACACTTTAAACCATTTAATTACTTCAGGTGATAAAGTGAACAATATCAAAGCAGTATTATCTGGTAGTCTTAATTTTATTTTTAATAATTTCAATACCAATACCACCTTTCATGATATAGTTAAACAAGCTCAAACAGAAGGTTATACAGAACCTGACCCAAGAATAGATTTAAGTGGTGTAGATGTAGCTCGTAAAATTTTAATTTTGGCAAGAGAGAGTGGTTATGAAATGGAATTATCTGAAATAAACAGTAAGAACTTTTTAACGCAAAGTGCTATTAAATCAGATTCTGTGGATGATTTTTTCAATACTTTAATTGATGATGAGCCTCATTATCAAGGTCTTTATAAATCGGCAGTTGAAAATAATTCCCAATTGAAGTTTGTTGCAGAATTTAAAGATGGCAAGGCACAAGTAGGACTAGAAGAAATCCCTGAAGGTCATCCATTTTATAATCTTGAAGGGAAGGATAATATTGTAATGTTCTATACGCAACGTTATCCAGAACAACCAATGATAATAAAAGGTGCTGGTGCTGGTGCAGATGTAACAGCTTCGGGATTATTTGCTGATATAATTAGAATAGCTAACAATTAACAATGTCTGAAATTAAAATTTTCTCACCCGCAACTGTTGCCAATGTAGCATGCGGTTTTGACGTATTAGGGTTTTGCTTGGATTCCATCGGTGATTACATGGTACTTAGGAAAACATCAGAGAGAGGAATTAAAATTACCAAAATTGATGGTTTTGATTTACCATATGAAACCGAAAAGAATGTTGCTGGTGTTTCTGCCTTAGCCTTGTATAATGATCTTAAGCCAGAATGTGGTTTCGAAATTGAAATCTACAAAAGAATTAAGCCTGGTAGTGGTATTGGCAGCAGTGCTGCGAGTGCCTCAGGTAGTGTTTATGCCATGAATGAATTATTGGGCAGACCTTATGATAGGACTCAATTGACTTTTTTTGCCATGCAAGGTGAAGTATTAGCAAGTCAATGTGAGCATGCAGATAATTTGGCACCAGGTATTTTTGGTGGTTTTACATTAGTAAAATCTACAGAACCATTAAAAATATTATCCTTACCAACACCTTCAGATTTATTTGCCACTTTAATTCATCCACAGATAGAGATTAAAACTGCGGACTCTAGAGCTGTATTGCCAAAGGATATCCCACTAGAAAGAGCCATAACACAATGGGCAAATGTTGGAAGTTTAGTACATGCTTTGCATACTTCAGATTATCAATTATTAAAGGAATCACTTAACGATGTTGTGATTGAACCACATAGAAAAAAGTTAATTCCATATTTTGATGATGTTAAGACCAATGCAATAAAAGCAGGTGCTCTTGGATGTGCAATTTCTGGTTCTGGTCCTTCAATTTTTGCTTTGAGCAAAGGAGAAGAAACTGCAAACATGGTAGAGAAAGCAATGCAAAGTGTATATTCTAAGTCAGAAATAAAATTTGAAACTTATGTTTCTAAAATAAACATTGAAGGTATTAAAACGGTAAAATGAAATACTACTCTTTAAATAGAAAAGCACCAAATACGAATTTTCAAGAAGCTGTTGTTAGAGGTTTAGCTCCAGACAAAGGATTGTATTTTCCAGAATCGATTACGCCATTGCCAAAGTCATTCTTTGAAACTATTGAAGAAAAATCAAATGTAGATATTGCGTTTGAAGCTATTAAACAATTTATTGTTCCTGAGATACCAGAAGATGTTTTAAAATCTATAGTTGAAGAAACAGTCAATTTTGATTTTCCTGTTGTAAAAATAAATGAGCATATTTCTACCTTAGAATTATTCCATGGACCAACAATGGCGTTTAAGGACGTTGGCGCGAGATTCATGGCAAGATGTTTGGGGTATTTCAATAAAACCAACACCAATGAAGTTACTGTTTTGGTTGCAACTTCAGGTGATACTGGTGGTGCTGTTGCAAATGGCTTTTTAGATGTTAAGGGGGTAAAAGTAGTCATCCTCTACCCTTCTGGAAAGGTAAGTGAGATCCAAGAAAAACAACTAACTACACTTGGGCAAAATATTACAGCTTTAGAGGTTTCTGGTGTTTTTGATGACTGTCAAGATATGGTGAAGCATGCCTTTATTGATGATGAGCTAACCAGTAAAATGCAATTAACTTCAGCAAACTCAATAAATATTGCACGTTGGTTACCACAATTGTTTTATTATTTATTTGCCTATAAGCATCTTAAATCTCAATATAAATCTATAGCATTTTCAGTTCCTAGTGGTAATTTTGGAAATATTTGTGCAGGTATGGTTGCACAAAAGTTAGGATTACCCGTAAAGCATTTTATCGCCTCAAATAATGCAAACGACACGGTAGTTAATTATATGAATACCATGACTTATAGTCCTAAACCATCAGTACAGACCATTAGTAATGCTATGGATGTTGGTAACCCGAGTAATTTTATTAGGATTCAAGAATTACATAATAATGATTTTGAAGCATTAAAATCTAATCTAACATCCTATAGCTATTCTGATAAGGAAACAAAAGAAGCACTACTAGAACTTTTCAAAGATCATGGTTATATTGCGGACCCTCACGGTGCAGTAGGTTATCTCGGTGCTAAGAAATATTTGGAGACTCACAATGACGATCATGTCGTATTTTTAGAAACAGCACACCCAACTAAATTTTTAGACGTAGTTGAAGAAGTTATAGAACAGAAAATTCCACTACCTCCTCAAATTAAAGCAGTTATGGATAAGCAAAAGGAAGCTATTGACATAAGTAATTATGAAGAATTTAAAGGTTTGTTGTTAAACTAATTAATTCATAAAACTCTACTCAAAATATTCAAAACAATAAGGACATCATGATCTTTATCATGTTCATTACAACTAGGAATCCTTACTTTTATAATTACTCTAACCAAGAGTATTAATAGTTATTGTTTGTTTATTACTTAATGGTATTATTAACTTAAAATATTACTGATGCGTATACAAGTTAAAGATTTTATGTCTGCTCCAGTCACAACTGCAATGATTGATCATAATGTTTTAGAGATTAGAACACTTATGAAAGAAAAAGGAATTCATGCAATTCCAATTGTTGAGTACTCCAATGATAAACTAAAGGTTGAAATTACCATTAGAGGCATTATCACCGCCACAGATATAAGCAAAGAAGTAAGTGATGATGCAACTGTGGAAGATGTTATGACTGCTTCGAGCGTCCATATTGCTCATGTAAATTCTAGTGCCAAATCTGCCGCAAAAATGATGTTAAAACATGATGTACATCATATTGTTGCTATGGAAGAAGGGGAAATAAAAGGTATGATTAGTTCTTTAGACTTTGTAAAATTAGTAGCAGAACATTCTTTAGAATAAATATATCTTATCTATTTCAGAACCTGGGTCAATTCCATTTTAAATCAAAATATTTCGATTATAATTAGTTGAAATCACAGGGCTTTAATCATAGCATTAAAATAGTCATTGAAAATTAACCAAGTTTTGGTAATTCCGAGGTTAAATCTTATCGTCTACAAATTTTGGTGTTATGATAAATATCATATTTAAATCAATAAACTAAGCTTAATTTTATTAATTGTATAATCGATACGCCAAATTCGTATCCAAAATTAAGAATATGGCAAAAGTCAAAGGAGCAATAGTAGTTGACACAGAGACCTGTAAAGGTTGTGAAGTCTGTATTCCTGTTTGTGAAGAAAAAGTAATAAGCATGTCAACAGAGGTGAACCGAAAAGGATACCATTATGCCTATATGAGTAATCCTGATGTATGTACCGGTTGCACCAATTGTGCTATAGTTTGTCCAGATCGGGCTATTACGGTATATCGTGTAAAAATTTAAAAGAAATTTCATATAAAAGTATTCCTATGTCCGAATTAAGATTAATGAAGGGTAATGAAGCCTTAGCCGAAGCCACCATTAGAGCCGGTGCTGATGCCTATTTTGGATATCCAATAACACCACAATCTGAAATTATTGAATATTTGATGACTGAACGTCCTGAAAATAGAACAGGCATGGTTGTTTTACAGGCCGAAAGCGAAATCGCAGCCATTAATATGGTTTATGGAGCTGCCAGTACTGGTAAACGAGCGATGACATCATCGTCTAGCCCTGGAATCTCACTTAAACTCGAAGGCGTTTCTTATTTGGCTGGTGCAGAACTTCCGGCTGTTATTGTTAATGTATCTCGAGGTGGACCAGGTCTCGGAACGATACAACCCTCACAAGCTGATTATTTTCAATCTGTAAAAGGTGGAGGTCATGGTGACTATCAACTCTATGTATTAGCACCTGCCTCAGTTCAAGAAATGGCAGATTTTGTTTCAGATGCATTTGATATTGCTTTCAAATACCGCGCTCCTGTTTTAATTCTCTCTGACGGATTGATAGGTCAAATGATGGAAAAAGTTGTTCTAAAAGACCAAAAAGAGCGAATGCCTGATGAAGAAATCATCGAAAAATATGGCGATTGGGCTACAACAGGTAAAAAAGATAGAGAACGAAATATAATTACATCATTAGACTTACAACCAGAAAAAATGGAAGCTAGAGTTCATAGATTACAAAAGAAATATGAACAAATGGAAAAGGAAGATTTACGATATGAAAAAATACATTGTGATGGTGCCGAATATCTTCTTGTGGCATATGGCTCTAGTGCCAGAATTGCTCAAAAGGCTGTTCAATTGGGACGTGAAAAAGGTATTAAAGTCGGCTTATTACGCCCAATAACCTTATTCCCTTTTCCAAAACAACAACTTTTTGAATTGGCAGATCAAGTAAAAGGCATCTTAAGTGTCGAGTTGAGCGCTGGACAAATGGTGGAAGATGTAAGATTAGCAGTAAACGATAAAGTACCGGTTGAGCATTTTGGAAGAACAGGAGGTATAATTCATACTCCTGAAGAAATAGTGGAAGCCTTAGAACAAAAAATCATAAGAAATGGAAGTAATTGATATCATTAAACCCGAGAATCAAGTTTTTAGTAAAACTTGTTTAATGACCGACGCAAACTTGTCTTACTGTCCAGGTTGTGGTCATGGTACCGCTCATAATTTGGCGATGGAAGTCATTGATGAATTAGGCATAGTTGAAGATACTATAGGTGTAGCACCTGTAGGATGTTCCGTATTGGCTTATGATTTTATGAATATTGACATTACTCAAGCAGCTCATGGGCGTGCTCCTGCCCTTGCAACTGCAATTTCGAGAACATGGCCTAATAAATACGTTTTTACCTACCAAGGTGATGGCGATTTAGCAGCCATTGGTACCGCTGAGACTATACATGCTTGTAACAGAGGGGAAAACATCGTAATTATTTTTGTAAATAACGGTATTTATGGAATGACTGGAGGGCAAATGGCTCCAACAACATTGCCTGGTATGCGAACGTCCACCTCGCCACATGGTCGAGATATTGAAACCATGGGCTCACCTCTAAAAATAACAGAGTTGATTGCTAATTTACCTGGCACTTATTATGTTACACGGCAATCTGTACATACACATAAGCACGTAAGAAAAGCAAAAAAAGCAATAAAGACTGCATTTAAAAACACAAGATTGAAGAAAGGTCTTTCTTTTGTGGAAATAGTATCTAATTGTAATTCGGGATGGAAAATGAATCCGAATGAATCAAATAATTGGATGGAAGAAAATATGTTCCCATACTTCCCATTGGGCGATATAAAAGTTAAAGGTCAAATAAAATAAATGTCATGACAGAAGAAATTATTATAGCAGGATTCGGTGGTCAAGGTGTACTATCTATGGGCAAAATATTAGCTTATTCGGGCATTATGCAAGATGAAGAGGTAAGTTGGATGCCTTCTTATGGTCCAGAAATGAGAGGTGGGACTGCTAATGTAACCGTTATACTAAGTGACGAACGCATAAGTTCTCCTTACTTAAAACTCTATGATACAGCTATTATTTTGAACCAACAATCGATGGACAAGTTCGAGAAAACGGTGAAACCAGGTGGTGTTTTAATTTATGATCCTAATGGTATTTTAGTTCATCCTACCAGAACGGATATTGATATTTATCAGATTGAAGGGAATCGATTGGCTACAGAGATGGGCAATAAGAAAGTCTTTAACATGATTGTATTGGGTGGTTTTCTTAAGATTAAACCAATAGTAAAATTAGAAAATGTTATTGAGGGTTTAAAAAAGTCATTACCTGAACGCTATCATGACCTTATTCCATTAAATAAAGAGGCTATCTCTAAAGGTATGCAAAACATCTTTTTATATAAAGTAGAAAATCAACTAGTAGATCATTAATTAAAAAATAAATTCCTATTATTTTACTTACTTTCGGTATCCTCAGCCCAGAAAGAATAGGGTCACTTGGTATGTTATACCATAGCCCAGTAGGTTAGATAAATGATGATATTAGAAGATAAAACTAGTAAAGTGTATTTTTACAAAAAAAACAATTGCCTAATTACAAACATCACTCCACTAAAAGGCTGAATATTAAACCTGTTACATTAGAAGATGCTCCATTCATTTTAGAGTTAATGAATTCGCCAAAGTGGCTTAAGTTTATTGGTGATAGGAATGTTCATAGCGTTGAAGAAGCTGAAACTTACATAAGAGAGAAAGCACTTTCACAGTTAAAAAAACATGGTCATACAAATAATGTGGTGATTAGAAAAAAAGATCAAAAGAAAATTGGAACTTGTGGCATCTATCATCGTGATGGTAAGGATGAAGTTGATATTGGTTTCGCCTTTTTACCGCCTTATGAAGGTAAGGGTTATGCTTACGAAGCAGCAAATGAGCTTATGAAATTTGCAAAGACTCAACTTAAATTAAATATTATAAAAGCATATACCTTAGAAGAAAATAAATCTTCAAGAAAGTTGTTAGAACGGCTAGGACTTGAACTTATTGGTACTGGCAATCTTCCAAATAATGATGAAAAATTATTAATGTACCAAAGAGAATTTAATTAATGGAACACCTCTTAACAATATTATTTGTTTAAGACTGTACCTTTCAATTAATTAGTTTAAGTACATTTATTATCAACTTATTTGAATAATATATGAAAATCACTATTTCACTGCTTACCTACTTTATTAGTATTTCTATTCTAACATCCCAAAATTATACGCTGGTAACAGGTTTAGATAGTGCTGTTGAAGAGACTTCAGGATTGCTTTATCTCAATAATACTTTGATTACTAATAATGATTCAGGGAATACCAATCAACTTTTTGATATTAACACATCTGATGGCACTATTGCAAGAACAATAACAATTCCTAATGCTTCAAATATAGATTGGGAGGATCTGGCATATGATGACAACTATATTTATATAGCTGAAATTGGAAATAATCTAGGTTCAAGAACCGATTTAAAAATTTACCGTATATCTCGTTCAGATTATTTTAATAATACCAGTGTAATTGCTGAAATCATTAATTATAGTTATAGTGATCAAACAGATTTTACACCAAGTCCTTTTGCCACTAATTTTGATGCCGAGGCATTGATTCACTTAAACAATAAACTTTACATTTTTACAAAAAATTGGATTGATGCTAAAACTAATATTTATGAGCTATCAAAAACTCCTGGCACATACACCGCCATATTAATAGATACAATTGACTCACAAGGTCTAATAACCGGCGCATCATACAATAATACGAATGGAAATATAATGCTATGCGGTTATGATGGTCTTGGTTCGTTTTTATTACAATTAAGTGGTTTTAGTAATGGAATTTTCTCAAACGGTACTTTATTAAAAACCGCAATTACACCACCTACAAATTATTCACAACAAACAGAAGGAATAGCATCTCTTAATACAGATGAGTATTATGTTAGTGCTGAGAAAGTTTCAAGTGATTTACATGGTCTGTACAGTTTCAATGTGTCTACCTTAACAGATTCCGAAATGAGTAATAACCAAATCAGTTTTTATCCGAATCCTGCGAAAACAGAATTGATGATTAACAAGGAGGATTGCACAACTAAAATTTACACACTAACAGGTGAACTGATCCTCACAACATCAAATTCTAAAATTAATATTTCAGATTTATCAAAAGGTGTCTATCTCATTAAAATAAAGGATTCGTACAATGGGTATTTAATAAAACGGTTGGTAATTGATTAACTCAGAATCCTTACCAATAATTCTTTAAGGAGATCACCTTGTGGTACAGCATTAGAACCAACACCTTTTCCTTTTACATCAAAATCTCTTAAAAGTGCAATAACAGCACTCACTTTTTTCATTGGATAATTTCTGGCCGCCGTTAAGTATTCATTCACAAAATAAGGGTTTATCCTTAATGCTGAGGCTACACTTCGAGGTGATTTATCATTCATACCATGTAAATGCAATAACTGGGAAAAAAAGCTAAAAAGTAGTGAAATTGAAACCACCATTGGGTTATCCTTTGGATTATCCGCAAAATATTTCGCAATTCGGTGTGCCTTCATAACATCTTTATCGCCAACAGCTTTGCGCAGTTCAAAATTATTAAAGTCTTTACTAATTCCTATATTTTCTTCTACATGCTCTGGTGTTATTTGAGTGCCTTCTGGTAATACAATTTTCAATTTATTGAGTTCATTGTCAATTTTGCTCAAATCTGTACCTAAAAATTCAACGAGCATTTGTGATGCTTTTGGTGAAATATTATATTTCTGCCCTGCTAAAACACGTCTTATCCAATCTGATACTTGATTTTCATATAGTTTTTTACTTTCAAACACAACTCCCATTTTCTTTAAAGCCTTGTAGAGTGCCTTGCGCTTGTCTATTTTTTTGTATTTATAGTTTATGACTAAAATTGTAGTTGGCTGAGGATTTTCCACATAAGTAATCAACTTTTCAATTGTTCTGCTCAAGTCTTGAGCTTCCTTAACAATTACAACCTGATACTCAGCCATCATAGGGAATCGTTTGGAATTACTTATGATATCATCAATAGAAACATCTCTTCCATAAAGTACCATCTGGTTAAATCCCCTTTCAGCTTCATCTAAAATATTATCTTCAATATATTCTGATATCTTATCAATATAATAAGGCTCCTCACCCATTAAAAAGTAAATAGGTTTTAGATTCCTGTTTTTTATCTCAGATACAATTTGTTTAACCTCGTTCAATTGCTGATATCGATTTAATGATTAGTTAAAATTTCAACGAAAATTAACTTGAAATGCTATTAAAATTTTAATTTTGCTAAGTGCAAGAACTTAACTTTCCAAAGTTTGAATACCGTCTCAAAAGTAAAGAAAATAAAGTTTCTATTTTTGATGTTATTAGGAAAAAATTCATCATTCTTCAACCTGAAGAATGGGTAAGACAACACTGTGTACATTATTTAATAAACACAAAGAAATACCCTAAATCATTGATAAATGTTGAGAAAGAACTTAACATCAATGGATTGAAAAAGCGTTATGACATTGTTATTTTTAATTCTGACGGTAGTATACATCTTATAGTAGAATGTAAAGCTCCTTCAATTAAGATTGACCAATCTACCTTTGATCAGATTGCACGATACAATTTAGCATTAGAAGCAACATATTTAATGGTTACTAATGGCATAAATCATTATTATTGCCAAATGGATTTGAATGAAAAACGATATACGTTTTTAAAAGACATATCTAGATATAAAGAAAATTGAAGTACGAGTTAACAGACATAGCAATAGTAATACTAAACTGGAATGGTAAAGACTTACTTGAAAAGTTTCTTCCTTCAGTGGTGAAATTTTCTGAGAATGCTAAGATCTATGTTGCAGATAATGCATCTACTGATGATTCAATTCAGTTTCTATATGAGCATTATCCGGAAATTAATGTTATTAAAAACAAAACGAATGGTGGCTATGCCAAAGGATATAATGATGCATTAAAACATACCAATCAACCATTATTATGCTTACTAAACAGTGATATTGAAGTGACTGAAAATTGGCTTTCCCCTATTTTGAATCAGTACAATTCGGATGAAAATGTAGCAATTGTTCAACCCAAAATATTAGACATCCACAATAAAAACTACTTTGAATATGCTGGTGCAGCTGGTGGGTTTATAGATAAGTATGGCTACCCATATTGCAGAGGTCGAATTTTTAATACTATAGAAGAGGATCAAGGACAATATGATGATGTTGAAACTATTTTCTGGGCATCAGGTGCTTGTTTTTTTATTAAAAATTCTGTTTTTAATGAGCTCAATGGATTTGATGCGTCTTATTTTGCCCATTACGAAGAGATAGACTTATGCTGGCGTGCATTTAATAATAATTATACTACCAAGTATGTTGGTACATCTTCAGTCTATCATGTTGGTGGTGCGACATTACAAAACACCAATCCAAAGAAAACCTATTTAAATTTTAGAAATAGCTTATTTACTTTAGTTAAGAATACAGATTCTAATGTTTTATCTAGGACTATTATACGCATGTTATTAGATGGAATTGCGGCTTTGAGGTTTTTGGTTCAGCTAAAACCAAGGCATTTTGTAGCTATTTTAAAAGCACATGGTTCTTTTTATAAGCATTTGGGTGAAATAGTAGCCCGTCGTAACCAATTGCCTAAACGGGCAAATTACTACAATTTAAAATCCGTTGTTTGGTCTTATTTCGTCAATAGACAGACAAAATTTTAATTGTTTATAAAACTGTTAAAAAATTTGTTAATCAGTGCTATTGCATGTTTTCTTTTATATAATTTTGAGTAGTTATAATTAACAATATAAATAGAGTACTGATTATGAAAAAACTAATGTTATTAAGTATTTGCTCCATGATGCTATTAGCGTCTTGTGTGTCTAAAAAAGAATACTTAGCACTTGAAGAGAAACAGAAAGAAACACAGGATTTATTAAATTCTGCTACAGTAAAATTAAATAAATGTCTTTCTGATGCAGCAGCGGCAAACGCAAGAGTTGAGACGATGAAAGATCAGTTATCTGATTTACGTAAATCAAATCAAGATTTAATTGATACAAAAGGAAATTTAACTACATTAACTCAAAAAGGTGCAGAAAATCTTGAAAAATCTCTTGAGAGCTTAAAAGAAAAAGATCTTAAAATTTCTCGTTTACAAGATGCCCTTACAAAAAAGGATAGTGTAACACTTGCAATAGTATCTAGTTTAAAGAAAGAAGTTGGTATAAACGATCCAGATATTGAGGTAAATGTTGAAAAAGGTGTGGTATTTATATCAATAGCAGACAAACTTTTATTTAAGAGTGGTAGCTATAATGTAACAGAACGAGCAAAAGATGTATTAGCTAAAGTAGCTAAGGTTATTAATAGCAAGCCTAATTTTGAGGCGATGGTAGAATCACATACAGATAATAAATCTTATAGCAAACCTCCATTATTAGATAATTGGGATTTAAGTGTTAAAAGAGCAACGTCTGTAGTAAGAGTTTTAGAAGAGCTTAAAGTTAATCCTCAACAATTAATTGCAGCAGGTCGCAGTTATCACGTACCATTGGTAGAAAATGACACAGCAGAAAACAGAGCTAAAAACAGACGAACTCGTATTGTTGTATTACCAAAAATTGATGAATTCTATGAAATGATTGAGGAAGAAATGAAAAATCTTTCGGCAGGAAATTAAAACGTTAAAACATAAGTTAAAACCCGATACCGTATGTATCGGGTTTTTTTATGCTTTATAATTAGTCCTTAATAATCTTAATAATTTCTGGCAGTAATGCTATTGCAGTTAAAACAACAGCATTATTCTTTTTATTACTGGTATTATTTGCTTTAGTCATATTTGTTTTCGTTTTTTGAACCGTTACCTCATCGACGGTATGTGGAACTCTTATCATAACAACTGAGTTTTCGGTTTCTTCTGTGAAATTTTCTTTAGCCAGTCTATATGCTAACTCTATTCCATTATCTTCAATATAATTTATACTTGACCTAAAATTCTCAACAGCATATACTAGCTTTTTAGTGTTTGTTGCTTCAGTTTGTTTGAGTACAATACCATTATATTTTGAGTAAGTCACTATACTAACAAAATCTTCTTCTGTAAGTCGTTTAGACATAATTTTAAATGCCTGTTGTAACATAACCTTATCTTCTGTATTAAAATTATCTGCGTAGGTTTCAATAAGGAAAGTTATGTTTCTCTTGGGTATTGTATCAGTCTTTGAGGAATATTGTTCCACCATGAAATTGATTAGGTTTTCAATTGCAACTGATTCTGTTTCAATATTTTTTTCTTGTGCAGAACTTGTATAACATAATGCTAATACAAGAATAAATTGTAATAATGTTTTCATGAGAATGGCATTTAAAGTTTACATAAAACTAGTTGCCATACTCAAGGATTAAAACAGACAATGAGTAAACTGTAAATCTGAGTGAGTTAACTACCCTAAAACTTTTTTAATGGTTTTATTACGCTGAATTTTACCGTTAACTGTTTCTACGAACCTATCAATTAAATAAATTTCTTTAGGCAATTCATACTTTGTTAGTCCTTTAAGATGCTTAATTCTATTTTCAATCGAATCTTTTGAATCTCTAGGGTTCTCAATAATAAGTATCAATTTCTCACCTAATGTCCCATCATCTTCTCCTGCGAGGATAAATCTCTCATCAATTACAGGTTGTAATTTTTTTTCTATTTGTTCTGGGAAGAGTTTTACACCACCTGAGTTTATTACATTATCATATCTACCCAATAGTTTAAAACTGGTCTCTGAAGTTAGCTCTACAATATCATTAGTCACTAAGGACTCTTCAACCAGTTTTGATGCATTGATAATTAGACAATTTCTTTCGTCTTTATCAAATGTAACATCAGGCAAGGCATTAAATAATTTTTCTCCTTTTCCAGATTCTGATTCTAATTTACGTACAGCAACATGTGTTACTGTCTCTGTCATACCATAAGTTTCATAAAACTTAGAACTACTATGCTTAATTTGTTCTAATAATGGTTTGGTAATCATAGAACCTCCAACAATAATAGTCTTAATATTTTGAGTATAATTGATAGTATGCTTTAATTGCAAAGGAATCATTGCACAGAAATCATATTGCTTTTCATAGTCAAAAATAGGATGTGCACTAGGTTCTACACAATCAATTTCAAGACCTAATATCATGGCTCTAACTAACATCATCTTACCTGCAATATAATGGCTTGGCAAACAATCTAAAGCACTATCACCTGGTTCTAAACCAAAATAGTCTCCAGTAGCTATGGCTGAATTTACCATTGCCTGTTTTTTTAATTTTATGACCTTTGGTTTACCTGTTGAACCTGAAGTGTTTACGTATAAAAAATCATCTTTGTTAAGCCAATCAATTAAGAAGTTTCCTGTAACCTTTTCATAGGTTTCTCCCTCTTTTATAAGACTATATGCAACTTCCTTTAAATCTTCATAATTAAAATGAAGTCCATTGAGCTTAAAACGATTATGTATTTTATTATACTTTGGAGTCATATCTTCTATTCAATGATTTTATAATCTTCTTTTAACGGTTCAGTAACCTTACCTAGTAATCTTTCTTTCCAATTACTCCATCCATACATTTTAGATAAAATGATTAATAGTACTGGGAAAATGACAAATACAGGTACAATAATATCAACAAATGTTGCTTCAGTAGGGTCTGACATATCCTTAAAAATAGAATAGGTTTTAAAAGCGGTCCAGTCTGCAGTAACTAATAAAGCCGTAAACAAGTTGTTTGCAGCATGAAAACCAAGAGCTAGTTCTAATCCTTCATCCATTAAAGTTATAATTCCTAAAAACAAACCAGTACCTATGTAATATATCATTATGATATAACCCAACTTTTCAACTTCTGGATTAGCAATATGTAGCAATCCAAAAACTAAGGACGTAAATAATAATGGAAACCATCTATTCTTTGTTACAACGCCTATTCCTTGCATTAAATATCCTCTGAATAAATATTCTTCACAACTTGTTTGTAGAGGTACCATAATAATTGCAATGACACTAAGAATTAGAAATTTATTTAAATCAAAATTTAAAACATAATCATCAGGCGTCATAAAATAGTCCATTAAAACAAATCCAGATGATAAAATTCCCCAACCGAAGAAAATTGTCCAGAAGCGTTTCCAATCAATTTTATCTCTTGCTGTGGTAAGTTGAGTGAATGTCATTTTATGGAGATACTTATTAACTAAAAGCAATCCCAATAAACCAATAGCAAAGGATAATAACATTAGGAACAGATTAAGATTTGGTTCCAAAATTGTCATTAATGTGAATTCGTCTAGTTCAAAAAACGACATACTTTGGTTTTTCGCTTCAACAATAGCTGCAACAGTAAATGGTATTTGCCCAATAATTACAAATGCAATAACTATAATAGTTCCAACAAAATATCGCCATCCTTCATGTAACCCTTTAAACGCTTGTTGTATATAATCCATATTTATATTTTAAATTCCCAATCTTTATTAAAATTATATTGCAAAGTACCATTTTTTACCATTAATGGCGAATCAAAATTATTAGTAAATAAACTGCCTGTGCCCAATCCTTGTGGCATATTATTGCGTAATGTATAAGTCCATTGTGCAATGGCATTTAATCCAACATTACTTTCCAAAGCACTAGTTATCCACCATTTTATGTTTAATTCTTCTGCTATATCTATCCATTCACTACTGCCTCTAAAACCACCTATTAAACTTGGTTTTAAGATAATATACTGAGGTTTAATTGTTTGGAGTACATTCTTCTTCTCTTCTGATTTGAAAACTCCAATCAATTCTTCATCAAGTGCAATTGGCAAAGGAGTAGTCTCACATAGCTTAGCCATCGCTTCATATTGCCCAGATTTAATAGGTTGCTCAATTGAATGCAACTGGTATTCAGATAATTTTTTTAATTTATTTAGAGCTTCATCTGGTAAGAATGCACCATTTGCATCTACACGCAATTCAATATCAGAAACCGAAAACTCTTTGCGAATAGATTTAAGAATATCTAATTCAGTCTGAAAATCAATTGCGCCAATCTTTAACTTTATACAATCAAAACCTGATTCAATTTTTTCTATAACTTGCTTCCGCATAAAACCTTCACTACCCATCCAAACTAGTCCATTTATTGGGATAGTATCAAAACCCTTTGTAAAAGCAGATGGAAATAAATGAAATCCATTGTCACTTCCTAAAGATTTAAATGCCATCTCCAATCCAAACTGAATACTCGGAAACTCTACCAATTCTAAAACTAATGCTTCTAATCCTAACTGAATGTTATCGCAAGTCCATTTAATCTTTTCTTCATAATCAGGTCTATCGTCAATAGAAAGTCCTCTTAAAATACCACACTCACCAATTCCGGTTTTTCCATCATTATAAAGCTTAATAAACCAAGTTTCTTTGGTAGTCATTACACCACGAGAGGTTCCACTAGGGTTCTTAAAATTTAAAAAGTACTTAAGATATTTAGCTTGCATTTTATTAAAAATTATGATGCATGCTCACTTGAAGCTGGCCTTTACCCCAATTCACAGTTTTCTGATTCATCCAACCTAACTGAAACCTTATTCTAGGATTCAAAACATAACCCAATCCTAAATACGTTCGGTTTCTATCAAATAATTCAACGGTCCTTGAGTCTCCAATATCGGTTTGACCATTGATAAAAAGCTCGTTATATAATGCAACATAAAAGGCCTTAGGTGATAAATCACTTTTGTTTATCGGTACATTTAAAAATAGATTATATCTATACCGTGTTCTAAAATCTTGATCCTCCACAAAACGTTGTTCAAATCTAAATCGATGTGTTAGGTAAACACGATTACCAATTTTTTGAGGAATCAATGCTTCTTGATAAATTCTATTTTCAGCAACGGTTTCATCACTAGTACCATATTGCCCTGTAGTAATATTACCATAACCCAATGTAAACGTTACACCAACATTTTTTGGAGAATACGTAAACCCAGATCGCAATAATAATTGTTCCTTATCTCCTAGTCCTTGCCAATCACGATATTGAAAATCACCTTGAATTCCAAATTCACTATTATTAAACTTGTGATTATAAAAGTACATATACCATGCACCTGTCTGTGATTCATCTACTTGGGCAATAAGTCCACACACATTAGTTATTAAAATGAATACAAGTAATTTTAACTTCATATAAAATGAATTATTTTTGAAAGACAAAAATACGTAACTAACGTTTCTAAATAAAAAAATGCCGGATTTTCCTAATATAATACTCTACGCGATACCTTTCTTTATTTTAGCAATGCTAATAGAACTTTATGTCACTATTAAAATGGGTATAAAAACATATGAACCCAAAGATGCCTTTTCTTCTATAGCCATGGGCTTAGGAAATGTATTCTTAGGTTTTGGCAGTAAAGCTCTCGTGTTGTTAGTGTTTTTTTGGGTTTATGATAGTTTTAAACTCATAGAAATTCCTATTACTTGGTGGTCATTCACTATATTATTTTTTGCAGACGATTTTGCTTATTATTGGTTTCACAGAGTATCTCACGAGTGTAGATTATTTTGGGCATCACATGTTGTTCATCATTCTTCAAAACATTATAATTTGAGCACTGCCTTACGCCAAACTTGGAGTGGAGGATTTTACACTTTTATTTTTTGGCTATGGCTACCTCTATTAGGTTTTCACCCTGCCATGATAATGCTTCAAATGTCAATAAGTTTATTATATCAATTTTGGATTCATACAGAAGCTATAAATAAAATGCCAAAATGGTTTGAAGCTATTTTTAACACACCATCACATCATCGAGTACACCATGGTAGTAATCCTATATATCTAGACAGAAATCATGCAGGAATTTTGATTATATGGGATAAAATGTTTGGGACTTTTCAGCCTGAATTAGAAAATGAAAAGGTTAATTATGGCTTAGTAAAAAACATAAACACGTTCAACCCTATAAAAATTGCATTTATTGAATGGGTTTACATGTTTAAGGATGCCTTTAGTGGTAAAAAATCCTTAAAAGATAGATGGCTATATCTTATTAAACCTCCTGGATGGAAACACGATGGTTCAGGTAAAATTAGTGATGAGTTAAGGGAAGAATGGTTAAAAACCAATACAAAACAATGACATTTAAAGACAAGGTTGTTTGGATTACAGGAGCATCAAGTGGCATTGGTAAAGCCCTAGCTATAGAACTTTCTAATCACAAATGCCAATTAATTCTTTCAGCTAGGCGAGAAAAAGTTTTAAATGAGGTTAAACAACAATGCTCAAGTCCTGAGAATATTAGGATATTACCTTTTGATTTGGCTGATTATCTTAATATGTCTAATGTTTGCAAACAAGCATTACAATATTTTGGGAAAATAGATCTATTAATTAATAATGGAGGTATTAGCCAGCGATCCTTAATAATAGAAACTGACATTTCTGTCGATAAAAAATTAATGGAGGTTGATTATTTAGGTACTGTTGCATTGTCAAAGGCAATTTTGCCTCATTTCATTGAAAATAAATCTGGTCATTTTGTAACTGTTACAAGCTTAATGGGGAAGTTTAGTTCACCCTACAGATCTGCTTATTGTGGCGCAAAACATGCTCTCCATGGTTTTTTTGATGCACTTAGAATGGAACATCAAAACGACAATATAAAGGTTACTATGATTTGTCCAGGATTTGTAAATACAAATATTGCCCGAAACGCTTTAACTGGTGATGGATCACTATAAAATCAACAAGATAATGCGACAGAAAAAGGACTTTCAACTTATGTTTTTGCTAAACGGATGATAAAAGCAATTCAAAAAGAAAAATTTGAAGCTTATATTGGCCAAGGTGAAACCAAGGGAATTTACCTCAAGCGTTTCTTTCCCAAGCTGTTACATAAGTTTGTAATGAAAAGTCAGGTTAAATAGCACTAAACATCTAAGCTTTCACCAATATCCAATAAATATAGTTTCTTAAGTTTAGAATCAAATTTCGCCTTTGCTCTTGGCTTATCGATTTCGATGTATCCAAAAGTATCATAATGGTAACCTAATACACGGTCACAATCTACATATCGTGCTGCTTGGATAGCATCATCAATTCCCATTGTAAAATTATCTCCAATTGGAAGAACCGCTAAATCAAGGTCAAATTGTTTTCTAATAAGACGCATATCATATGTTAATGCAGTATCACCGGCAATATATATTGATTTATCACTTTCTATAATAAACCCACCAGGCTGACCTCCATATTTTCCATCTGGAAATGAAGAGGTATGTATTGCATTAACATACTTAACTTTACCAAAATCAAATTGCCATGAACCACCATGATTCATAGGGTGACCATTAAAACCTAGGTTTTGATAATGAACAACTATTTCATAATTAGATACTATAGTAGCACCAGTACGTTTTGCAATGGCCTCTACATCTAAGGTATGATCTTGGTGTGCATGTGTCACCAAAATATAATCTGCTTTTATCGTATTTATATCAATATGTGAAGCTTTTTCATTGCCAGTTATAAAAGGATCCACTAATATGTTTATGTCCTTAATTTGAATACCTAAACAGGCATGTCCGTAAAATGTTACTTTCATTTTTAATTATTTAAGAGAATAATCTTAGCCTAAAATTAATACAAAATATACCCAATCCCTAATAATAATGAAAAGAGAAAAGTAGATAATGCCAATACTTTTAATTGACTATCAAAATCCTTAGAATCCCTTGCATTATTAATCTTTTTTAAATGAACTATAAATGGTATAAATGAAATTAGATATAAAAAATTATATGGTACAACATAATATAATACTGAGAAAATAATTGTTAAAAGCATTGCTCCTACAATTAAGAGATTATGATAAATTTTAGCCTTTTTTAAACCTAGTTTAACCGCAAGTGTAATTTTACCAGAATTTTCATCAGATTGAATATCTCGCATATTATTAAGGTTAAGTACACCAACACTCAAAAATCCTAAAGCAATTCCCGGTAAAAAAGTTAAATGGTCAATAGTTTTAGTATATAATAAATAACTACCAAGTGTACTGATTAATCCAAAAAATATAAAGACAAAAACATCACCTAAGGCTTTATAACCGTAAGGAGAGTCTCCCATTGTATAGTTGAGAGCCGCATAAACTGACATTCCTCCAAGAGTTACAAATAATAATAGTAGTAAAAACTCATTAGGACCAAAGGCTGCCCAGATTAATGAAAATGTTAAGATAATTACTATAACAATATTAAATTTAATAGCCTCGAGCATTCTCTCTGGCGTTATTGCACCACTTTGAATGGCTCTTTCAGGTCCTACACGTTCATTATTATCTGTGCCCTTTACTCCATCGCCATAGTCATTGGCTAAATTTGAGAGTATTTGAAGACTCATAGTTGTTAGTATTGCTAAGACTAAGACCCACCAACTAAAATGACCATTATAATAAGCAAAACAAGTTCCTAAAATAATACCCGAAACTGATAATGGTAATGTTCTTAAGCGCATGGCTGAAAGCCACGGTTTAATTTTTTTCATTCAAAAGCTTTTAGATTATGGAATCCATTTTTTAGGAAAGTTAGGTTTCCTTTTTTCTAAAAAGGCATCTCTACCTTCTTTTGCTTCATCTGTCATATATGCTAAACGTGTTGCTTCTCCAGCAAACACTTGTTGACCTACCATACCATCGTCAGTTAAATTCATTGCGAATTTCAACATTTTAATTGAGGTAGGCGATTTAGCTAAAATTTCTTGAGCCCATTCATAAGCAGTAGACTCTAATTCATCATGTGTAATCACTGCATTAACCATACCCATTTCAAAGGCCTCTTGTGCAGAGTAATTTCTTCCTAAAAAGAATATCTCACGTGCTTTCTTTTGCCCTACCATTTTTGCCAAGTATGCAGAACCATATCCTCCATCAAAACTAGTGACATCTGCATCCGTTTGTTTAAAAATAGCATACTCCTTACTTGCAAGTGTAAGGTCACATACTACATGCAGACTATGGCCTCCTCCTACAGCCCAGCCAGGAACAACTGCTATAACTGCTTTAGGCATAAACCGAATTAATCGCTGTACTTCTAGAATGTTTAAACGATGATAACCATCATCACCAACATAGCCTTGTTGACCTCTTGCTTTTTGATCTCCACCTGAACAAAAACTCCATATTCCATCTTTTGCCGATGGTCCTTCTGCACTTAATAATACAACACCGATACTGGTGTCTTCATTTGCATCGTAAAACGCATCATATAATTCTGATGTTGTTTTAGGACGAAATGCATTTCTGACATTGGGTCTATTAAAAGCTATCCTAGCGACACCATTACATTTTTGATATGTAATATCTTCGTACGATTTAGCAATTCTCCAATCTATTTGGCTCATTCTTTTCAGGAATTTAACTGCAAAAATAAGGAATTAATAGTAATGATTTCATAGCAATTATTGATGGCCTTTTTAATTTATTTATTTGGTCAATCAATATTAAACTAATCTTATCCCTTCTTTTTCGATAGTAATTAATCGTTCTTTATAAAGTGATCCTACTGCCTTTTTAAAACTCTTTTTACTCATCTGAAGTTGTTCCTTAATATCGTTTGGATCTGATTTGTCATTTAGTGGAATAAAACCACTGTTATCTTTCAATTCCTCCAGGATATACTCAGCATTAGGCTCAATATTTCTATAACCTATTTGACTCAATTGAATATCCAATTTATTATCGTGTCTCACCTTCTTAACAATTCCTTTTATTCTATCACCAACACTCAGATCCTTATAAATGTCATCCTTAAAAACTAAACCTAAATGTTTTTTATTAACGATTACATTCATACCTATTTCTGATGGATGAGATACGATTAAATCAACTTCTTCAAATTTTGAAACCGTTAGTTCTTTATTATCCAAAAATCTATTGGTTTTACTAGAAGCCACCAAACGTTCTGTCTCTTCATCTAAATAGCAATGAACCAAATACCAGCCACCAGATTTCATTTTAAATGCTTGCTCCTTAAATGGACAAAATAACTCCTTAACCAATCCCCAATCTAAAAAAGCACCATATTTTGTTACTTGATTACATCTTAAAAGAGCAAAATCTCCTTTTGTTATATAAGGTTTATCTGTTGTAGATACTGGTCGTTCTTCGTTATCCAAATAAACAAAAACATCTAATTTATCACCAATTTCAAATTCTTCAGGCACATACCTGTTTGGCAATAAAACCTCATTACCTTCTTCATCACCCAAAAACAGGCCAGGTTCAGTATCCCTTAATATTTCTAACGTATTATATTCTCCTAATTTCATCATGGCACAAAGGTATTGATATTGTTAAAAAGAAAAAGCGCTATAATAAATAATCACAGCGCTTTTAAAATGTTTGTAGATAAATCTTAGTAAACTGATTCTTTTTTAAAGTGTTTTACTAATAAGTAATAGATAACTGCTCTATATTTATTTCTATTAGAACGACCATATTTTTCAATTACAGAGTCTATTGCTCCGTCCAAATCAGCACTAGCACTTAATCCTAATTTTTTAATTAAAAAGTTATTCTTTACTGTTGCTAGTTCTTTATCGTCAGAGCCAGAAACTGTAGATGAATCTGCATTATAGATTGAAGGACCTAAACCAACGGTCACTTTAGTCAACAAATCCATATCCGGTTTAACACCACATTTGTCTTTTAAATCTGCCGCATATTTTACGATTAACTCATCTCTTTTACTCATTTTTTTATTGTTTTAGATTAATTTTTTTACCTACTAAAGATAACTAATATTTAGACACTTAAAAAATGGAATGGTCACATTTTATTCCTAAGATTTGGAAAAATTATTTGATGTAATCAAAGTAATCAAGAAGTATTTGATCATTTAATCTAGATGGTGTAATGACCTCAAGTAATTTTGGGTTTTTACTTAAATTATAGAATGTATCTAAAGCGGTCTCAAGCGATTTAGAATCATTTGCAATTTGATAATCTAATTCAAACATGTCACACAAATGCTTTGCATTTAAGTTATGTTTAGTTTCAAAAAATGTATCAAAATTATCAGTGTTTTTATGACCAGGTAAAATTCTGAAAATCCCTCCTCCTTCATTATTAATTAAAATAATCCTGAAGGTTTTAGGTATATAATTATTCCATAAGGCATTGCTATCATAAAAGAAACTAAGGTCACCAGTTATAAATGTAGTTCTTTGATTAGATACCACTGAAGCACCAATTGCCGTACTTGTACTACCATCTATGCCACTTGTTCCGCGATTACAAAAAACATGAATATTCTTTTTTAATTGAAAAAGCTGAGTATATCTAATAGCCGAACTATTCCCTACTTGAAGTTGACTGTTTTCAGGTAGTTTTGATAGTATTCTATCAAATACCTTAAAATCTGAAAATGGTATTTCATTTAAATAGGCTTTATGAAGTTTACGGCGTTTTTGCCTTACTTCTATCCATTTAGATTTGTAATTACTTTTTAAAGCATTATTTACTTGTGGTAAAAATTCTTTAAAAAAAGAATTTGGTGCAATCTTGAAGTCTTTATTTAAACAAAAAAATGTGTCATTAGCATTATTCAGACCAACATGCCAGTGGTGGATTGGTTTATATTTTCTAAGGAATGCCTTTATTTTTTTTGAAACAATTAAACCTCCTATGGTCAATAATAAATCTGGTTGTAGCTGTTTGAAATCATTATCATCTAGAGGTGCAATTATCTTATCTATCCCAGGGAAAAAATCAGGATTATGAAGATTTGAAGTTGTTTCAGTAAAAACAATAATGCTTTCATTATCAACTATTTGATCTAATATATTTTCTTCAATCGAGTTTGGAGAAAGAACACCTACTATTATCATTTTTCTCTTGGCATTTTGCCAAATATTCAAACAACTATCTATATCACCTAAATCTATCCTTGAAACCTTATTCTGTATTTTGAAATCCTCTAAACCTATCGTTGGTTCATCTATAGTTTCATATAAAGGTTCTCCAAATGGAATATTGATATGAACTGGTCCGGAATTTGAATTAGCTATGTTTAGTGCTTTTGATATTTCTTCTTCATTAAATGATTGAATATCTTTTTGTAGACCTATAATCCGTTCTAATTTATTTTCAAGATTTTTAAAAATTGGTAATTCTTTTTCTCCTGAACTTTCAAAGTCATCTTTCAGGTCTAACTTTAGATTGGCACTATAATGCACATGATCTCCATAAACATTTCTTTGTTTAATGGTCTGTCCGTCTCCCATATCAATTAGGTGCTTCGGACGATCTGCAGATAATACTACTAATGGAATATTACTATAATATGCTTCTGATATGGCTGGATAATAATTTAAAAGTGCACTACCTGAAGTACAAACTAATGCAATAGGACTTTTTAATTGTTGTGCAATACCTAAAGCAAAAAAAGCCGCACAACGCTCATCAACAATACTATAGCATTTGAAATTTTTATTATAAGTAAATCCAATTGTTAATGGTGCATTCCTGCTACCAGGTGAAATAACTATATGCTTAATATTATGTGCCTGACATAATGCAACTACCGTTTGTGATAAGGGAATTTTAGAGTATTTCATCAGCGCACAAAGATAACACTTCTCCTCGTTTTACTTTAATACGTTAACGATAGTTTTGGTTTTATTAACTGTCTCTTCCCATTCATTCTCAGGATTTGAATCCTTAGTTATACCTCCACCTACATAAATGAATGCTTTATCATTTTTAATCTGCATACAACGCAGATTAACATAAAAATTAGAAATGGACTTAATACTAGAATAGGCATTATTTTCAACATTTCTTCTATTAGAATTTCTTGTTTTCGTTTGCTTTAAATTGAGTTCTCCTAAAAATCCTGTATAGTAGGTACGCTCATAATTTTCATTGTTAATAATAAAAGATTTCGAGGGTTCTTTTGGGAATCCACAGACTGCAGGTGTAGGATGCAAGGCTTCAATTATAGTATTCAATTCTGTATCATCATTAATCCTACTTACTATTCGTGTTTTTAGATGAAGCAAATTACCGGCTCTAACGGTCTCTATATCTGAAACCTTTAATTTAGAGGTGTAAGGTTTTATCTTATCTATGATATAGTCTGTAACTATTTGCTGTTCCTCTAGTTCTTTTGCAGTCCAATTTGTTTCAGATTTAGAATTGTAAGGTTGCGTTCCTGCTAACGATATAGTTGTAAGTTGTTTACCAACAACTTTAAAAAGCAACTCTGGAGTTGCACCTAGCCACAAACCTATCTTTGGATGGTACCAACAATACACCATTGCATTTTTATAACTACTATACAGACGTTTAAAAATGTCTATTGGGTTTAAATCACCTATTTGGTGTTCTTCATACCTAGACAATACTACCTTATCTAAATTGCCTAAGTTAATCTCAGTAATACCTTTGTTTAAGAGTTCTAGATGCTTTTGTTTATCCGATTTAATAGCATCTCCATCATTTAATTTAGAATTAAAAATATACTCTTCATCTTTACCAACTTCTAAAATGTTATAAGCACAATACTTTACTGGCAATATTATACTCTTCACAGTTGAATCGAAAGGTGCAAAAACAAATCCACTTTCCTCAAAATTATCTGTTGTATGCAACTCATTGTCAGTTTGCAACCAGCTTTTGACTATAGAATTTATTGGTCTACTATATACTACAAAGGGTAATTTCTTATTGTATTGGTTTTCTAATGCAGAAAAAAATGAATTGCTATTCATTAAAATTATGATTTGGGTAGAGAAATTGTAGATAACCGACAAATTGAAATTAAATTATCGGCCTCATCTGTAATTCTAACATCAAGTAGTTGTGTCGTTCTGCCTTTATGTAAAAAAGTAGCTTTTGCATATACATAACCTTCTTTTACACTTTTTAAATGATTTGCAGTTATTTCTATACCTCTAACAAATAACTTTTCTGTATCTATAAAAATATGCGAGGCAAAACTACCAACACTTTCGGCGAGTGCTGCCGTGGCTCCTCCATGTAATACACCATCTGGTTGATGTACTTTTTGAGTCACTGGCATTCTTGCAACTAGATAATCATCACCATAATCTATCATTTCAATTTCTAATGTTTCCATTAAAGTATTTTTACAAATGGCATTGGCTTGGATTAGAAATTCTTCTTTAGAAAGTTGCATAGAAAAACATTATTTTTAAAGTCGATTGCAAAGATACTGAGAATAATGAATCTGACCGAAAAAGAAACATATTACAATACGAGTAACTCCTATTCAACACTCAATGTTTTAAATAAAAACACCAAAAATGTATGGTTTGTCTGCCATGGTATGGGTTACTTAAGTCGATATTTCCTCAAGTATTTTAAGTCTCTAGATCCGGATAAAAATTATGTGATCGCTCCACAAGCACCTAGCAAATACTATCAGCAACCAAAAATGCATGTTGGAGCAAATTGGCTAACTCGTGATAATACACAATCTGGAATGGAGAATATTATCAACTATTTTGATTCCATTTTTAATAACGAACAGTTTTCTTCAAATTTAAACTTTATTGTTTTAGGTTATTCTCAAGGCGTAAGTGTTGCATTACGATATATGATAAAACGAGAAATTCAATGTAATAAATTGATTATTCATTCTGGTGGCGTACCAGTTGAGCTTGTTAATAAAGATTTCAGCTATTTAAAAAAAGAAACAGAAGTATATTTAGTTTATGGTACAAAAGATGAATATTTAAACGAACAACGAATCGCGGAAGAAACCAAAAAAGCTAAAGAATTATTCGGTGATAAATTACAAATTATACCTTTTGATGGTAGTCATACTGTTAACGTATCATTTATAAATTCAATCGTCTAATATGCAAATTCTAGAAAATGAAAGGGTAAAACTTAGCTTATTAGATTTAAGCAATTACTCCTATCTCATCGATATAGCCGAGGAGGAAAATCTAATTTATTATTCACCTTCAGACATATCTACACCAGAAAAATTAAGAGATTATGTTGAATTTGCAGTTAATGGTTACTATAATAATTCAATCATTCCATTTATAGTTTTCGATAAACTAAAAAATGAATTTGCCGGATCTACAAGGTTCGGATTTATAAACCATAAGAATAAAGTACTACACATTGGTTGGACTTGGATTGGGAAAAGATTTCAGTGTACAGGATTAAATAAGAATATGAAATTCTTAATGCTTCAATTTGCATTTGAAAACATGAATTTTGAAAAAGTTGAATTTAGAATAGATGAACGTAACACAAAATCAAGACGTGCAGTTGAAAAAATTGGTGCTACACTTGAAGGTGTTTTACGCCAAGACACAGTAATGAAAGATGGCTTTAGACGAAGCACGTGTTGCTATGGCATTCTCAAAGAGGAATGGCCAAATATTAGGACTTCAATTTTTAAAAATCTCTAATTCGCCTGCTGAAAAGAATTATTTTTCTCCTTTAATATAGCTAGTTGCTTTTCTAAAAAAGTAATTGCTTTTTCTGTTTGATAGCTTGTTTTAGAAGCTAAATTATTTATTTCTTCCTTCAATTTTTTCTTACCAGATGCTGTAGCTTTAGACAAATCATCTTTTACTTCCTTAAAATCCTTCGTAATCTGATCTTTTACCTCTTTACCTTCTTTTTTAAGCCTATCTCTTGTGGTTTTCCCTTTGTCTGGTGCTAACAATACACCAATTCCAGCCCCAACAAGCACTCCTAATATAATAGCTCCTTTATGAATCATTATTTTTCCTTATTAATTAAACACCTTCATTTATATGTATAAAAATATAGCAATTTGTTACAGTCAATTAAAATATAAGAAATTGATTATTATAATTTTAAATGTTTAATCGTGTAAATCAATATTTAAATCGAATATAATCTAGTTTCCTAATCTATTGTTCTATTTTGACTGACTAACCAACATTTTATGAAAACCTTACTTACCTTTTTTGCAATTGTTTTAATGAATCTAAGCTATGCACAATTTATCTCATCAGATGATGCTTTACATTTTGGAGCTGGTGCTGTGATTTCTAGTGCAACTTACTCTATTGTTTATAGCAAAACTAAAAATAAGAAAAAAGCATTTTGGTATAGTTTAGGTACAGCAACCTTTGTTGGTTTAGCTAAAGAAGTCTATGACGGATACATCATTGATGGAAGGTTTGACACAGGTGAAGCTATTGCTACCTTTTCTGGAGGATTGGTTGCCAGTTACACTTTTAATATTTTTACTGGTAGAAAAAAGAAAAAACAAATCGCATCATTAAAATCAATCTCTGATTAGACGTTCAATAATTTCCTTAGTAGGTAAAATTGAATCAGTGTGCTCTATACTTGGGCCAGCAACCCATACTGTTTTATAAGTTGCTTTTTTTGCCGCTTTTTCTGTGATTTTCATACCAATTGAAAACCGAATCATTTTCACCCATTTTTTTAGTTTACGATTCTTATTCAGCAAATTCTCTATCCAGGTAGCCTTGGTTCCTATTTTTTGCACATAAGGGGTATTAATTACTGTACATGGTGTACCAGAGATCCGTTCAGTCATAATAATATCCTCCGCACCATAGTCAACGCAAGCTTGTTTGTAGTCATCCGTTACACCAGCTTCTAAAGATGCTATAAATGGACTGCCAACTGAAACTCCCTTTGCGCCATAACTTAGCATCATATCGATATCTGCCTTGCATCCTACACCTCCTGCCGATATTACCGGTATCATACAGTTTTCAGTTAACTGTTTTATCAATTCTTCCGGTGATAAATTGCCTCGGTGACCACCTGCTTCATTATTAACAGCAATTATGGCATCGGCACCTAATCCCTCTACTTTTTTGGCAAATTTTAAATCTGTGACATCACAAAACACTTTTATACCAACTTTATGGGCTTGTCTAATCGTTTCTTCTGGACTACCCAAAGATGTAATTATAAAATCACAGCCTTCTTTACAAATCACCTCTAATTGGCCTCTATATTTAACGTTTGATTTATTAACAATTAGATTAAAGCCAAAAGATCCACCTTCCACTTTATTTTGTTTCAATTGTTTAATTGCCATACGTAACTCATCCAATGTTCTATAATTTAATGCTGGTATACAGCCAGCGATTCCAGCTTTCATAGCCTCAGTAACCATGGCCACATTAGACACTAAAAACATAGGTGCTTGAATAATTGGATATTTAATTTCTAGAAGCTGTGTAAGTTTAGTATTCATAGGGAAAGTTTATTTTTCAAATATAGTAAAATATATTATGCGTGCATAACATATTAGTGGTCTTGAATAAATATTCTAATACTGATCTACATCATTTTGAGATTTACCTGTTAACCATACATTTAGACTATTAATCATAAAAAACAACAACATGAAAAAGCTATCAATCTTATTACTTCTACTTACATTTAGTAGTCAAGTATTCGCACAGGTTATTGAATTACCTGAAATTGAAATTACTGCTGTAAACTACAAATATTTGAGTTCAGTAGAATCAGATGACACACCGATGTCAGTTAAAATGTTGCAAGAAAAAGTTGCAATGTTCAATCTTAAAAGTTCAGAGTTTTACAATGATGAGTATGCCACATACAATATATCTTTTTACATTCCAGAAGGTAAAATATTAGCAGCTTACGATAAGTCTGGTAAACTTATTAGAACAATTGAAAAGTATAAAAATGTAAAATTACCGAAAACTGTTAGAGAGGCAATTGCTGAGCGATTCCCAAATTGGACAGCAGTTAGTGATTTTTACAAAGTTAATTTTCACTATATGAACGAAGTCACTGATAAACTTTATAAAGTAAAACTTGAAAATGGTGACAAAAAAATGAGAGTTAAGATTAATGAAAAAGGCGAATTTATGTAGAATTCAAATTTTAGAGAGCCCAGCACTATTGCTGGGCTTTTTTTTTATTCTAAAAATCTGTAATAGCCACATTTTAAATAAGCACCTTCTGTAAATGTAACGGGATGATCGATATCATGTGTGGTTTTTAGATAAGTCTCAAACAATAGTGATTGAGAATTTAATACATGTTCATTTAAATCAAAAAAGGACTGTGCAGAAATACGTGATGAACAAGATGCTAAAACCAATAACCCTTTTTTTGCAATCAATTGTATACCTAATTCTGCCAATTGAGTATATTTCTTTTTTGCTAATTCAATATCAGACTGTTGCTTTGCAAAACTAGGTGGATCAATAACAACCACATCATAACGTTTACCTCTTTTTATGAGGTTCATCATTTCTACAAAAGCATCACCAGATATGGTTTTATGAATTCCAGTATAGACATTTAATTTTCCATTTTCTCTTGCCATATCCAAGGCTTGTTTACTAATATCTAAACTTGTTACTTCTGTTGCTCCGTTTGCTAAGGCATGTACAGAGAATCCTCCAGCATATGAGAATACATCTAAAACGGTTTTACCTTTACTAAGTTCACCAACGCGCCTTCTATTCTCTCTATGATCTAAAAAATAGCCCGTTTTATGACCTTTAATTACATTGGCTGAAAACCTTACATCATGTTCAATAAATTCTACAACTTCATTTTCTAAACTACCATACACCACCTCTCCATCCTTGAAGGCGTGATTTTTTGAGTTAAGTAGACTGCGACTTAAACGTATGACTGCGGTTTCGGTATCAGAAACTTGTTGTAAACTAATAATGATAGGTTCTAAATAGGGTAACCAAATTTCAGAATATAATTTTACGACTAAAACTTTGTTGTACACGTCAGCTATTAAACTAGGGAAACCATCATTCTCACCGAATAGTAAACGATAACTGTTGGTATTGGTTTCTAATAATTCTGATCGTTTATCTAACGCGACTTTAATTTTGTGATGAAAAAACTCAGCATTAATTTCGGCTTTAGTTTCTGCGTTATGAATAATTTTTATTCGGATTGGTGAGTTGGCATCGTACAAACCTATGCCAACAACTTTGTTTTTATTCTTGCTGAATATTATAGCTAAGTCACCTGTATTTGCATTATCATTAATCTTTACAATGCTGTTAGAAAACACCCAAGGATGTCCTTTTACAACATATTGCTCTCCTTTAGAGCTGAGTTTAACCGCTAAGTGTTTAGGTTGATAACTAAATTTTAATTTTTCCGATAAATTCATTTATTTTTTAATGAATGTAATGTTTTATTTTATAAAAAAACGCAATCAAATTAATGATTGCGTTTTCAAATTTATTTCAATTCTCTTCAGAGAAAGTAAATTACTTCACTTCTTCGAAATCTACATCTTCAACATCGTTAGTTTCTCCTGTATCATCTTGACTTGCATCAGGACCAGGTTGTGAACCTCCTTGTTGAGCCTCAGCTTGTGCTTTGTACATTTCTTCACTTGCTACTTTCCAAGCTTCATTAATTTTTTCTAAAGCCGGTTCTATAACAGCGATGTCTTTAGTTTCGTAAGCTTTCTTCAATTCTTCTAAAGCATCTTCAATTGGCTTCTTCTTATCATCAGACAGTTTATCTCCAAATTCTTTAAGTTGACTCTCTGTTTGGAAAATCATAGCATCTGCCTGATTAAGCTTATCTGCAGTTTCTTTTGCTTTCGCATCTGCCTCTGCATTAGCCTCAGCTTCAGCTTTCATCTTTTGGATTTCTTCTTCTGTCAAACCAGACGATGCTTCAATTCTAATATCTTGCTTCTTACCAGTAGCTTTATCTTCTGCAGATACTTTTATGATACCATTAGCATCGATATCAAAAATAACTTCAATCTGAGGTGTTCCTCGTCTTGCTGGTGGAATACCATCTAAATGGAAACGACCAATTGTTTTGTTATCAGCTGCCATAGGACGCTCACCTTGTAAAACATGAATCTCTACTGAAGGCTGATTGTCTGCTGCCGTTGAGAATACTTGCGATTTCTTTGTTGGAATCGTAGTATTAGCCTCAATCAACTTTGTCATAACATTACCCATTGTTTCAATACCAAGCGATAACGGTGTTACGTCTAATAGAAGAACATCTTTCACATCTCCTGTAAGTACACCACCTTGAATTCCAGCTCCTAAAGAAACTACCTCATCAGGATTTACACCTTTACTTGGTGATTTTCCGAAGAATTTTTCAACTGCTGCTTGTACCGCTGGGATTCTTGTAGAACCACCAACTAAGATAATCTCATCAATATCACTCTTTGATAAACCAGCTGCTTTAAGCGCAGATGCACATGGTTCTATTGTACGCTTGATTAAATCGTCAATTAATTGCTCAAACTTACTACGTGAAAGTGTACGTACTAAGTGCTTAGGTCCACTAGCAGTAGCCGTTACATATGGCAAATTAATTTCTGTTTGAGTAGATGATGATAATTCAATCTTAGCTTTTTCAGCTGCTTCCTTAAGACGTTGTAAAGCCATTGGGTCTTTACGCAAGTCCATATCTTCATCCTTAATAAACTCTTCAGCTAACCAATCGATAATTCTTTCATCTACATCGTCACCACCCAAGTGTGTATCACCATCTGTTGAAAGTACTTCAAAAACGCCATCTCCTAATTCTAGGATTGAAACATCATGTGTACCACCACCAAAGTCAAATACTACTATTTTTTGGTCAGTACCCTTTTTATCCATACCATAAGCCAAAGCAGCAGCTGTTGGCTCATTAATAATACGTTCTACTTTTAAACCCGCAATCTCACCTGCTTCTTTAGTAGCTTGTCGTTGTGCATCGTTAAAATAAGCTGGTACAGTAATTACTGCTCTGCTTACGTCCGATCCTAAATAATCTTCAGCAGTTTTCTTCATTTTCTGAAGAATCATTGCCGATAGTTCTTGCGGTGTATATAATCGACCATCAATATCCACTCTTGGAGTATCGTTATCACCTTTTACTACTTTATATGGTACACGTTCTGCTTCTTTCTTAGATTCAGAATATTTATTACCCATAAAACGTTTAATAGAATAAACGGTTTTTGTTGGATTTGTAACTGCTTGTCGTTTTGCTGGGTCACCAACTTTAATTTCACCTCCTTCTACGAAAGCGATAACCGAAGGTGTGGTGCGCTTACCTTCTGCATTAGGTATTACAACCGGTTCATTACCCTCCATTACTGAAACGCACGAGTTGGTTGTTCCTAAATCTATTCCAATAATCTTACTCATAATTTTATGTGTGTTATTTTGTTTTTTAAATTTTAACTCGTCTACAATAATTCAAGTATTATGCCATGTCAAAAAATATGACATGATGTCATACCGTTTTTAGAAAATTAAATGGAATCATTTATACTTTGGTACGTGCTTTGATATACCTAGAAATAATATTAGCTATTATGAACAAATTAAATATTTTACACATGAAACGTATTTTATCCTTTATTACAGTATTTACATTATTATTAACAGCATGCGAAGGCCCTCAAGGACCTCCAGGTTTTGATGGATTAGATGGCTTGGATGGTGAAGTCATCGCATCATCTGCATTTGAAATTGTATTGGATTTCACACCAGGTAATAACTACGAATTCATAGAGCCTTATGGTTTTACTATGTTACCAACAGATGTAACGCTAGTTTATATATCATGGGAAGTAGACAACGGACAAGATATTTGGAGACTTTTACCTCAAACTGAATATTTTGATGATGGCGTATTAGTTTACAATTATGACTTTACTCAAAACGATGTACGCTTTTTCCTAGACGGTACCACTGACTTTTCATTGTTAGACCCATCTTATATAGACGAACAGGTGTTTAGAGTAGTTGTTGTGCCAGCAGATAATGTGGGACGATTAGACATTTCTGATCTTGAAGCTGTACAAAATGCATTTGGAATTACCGAATTCCCGAGACGATAAATTTCAAGGTATATAAGTAAAGCAGTTTTGAGAGGTAATGCTTTCAAAACTGTTTTTATTTTAGACTACTTACAACCTTCTCTTCGCCTTGTATCTACGAGATATATTATTTTCCAGTTATCATCCTCTTTAATTAGTTGAAATGAATTTACACCACAATGACTTAGTTGGTCCATGTACCAAAACTCATAAGGTGTCCATGCATTCGCCATGTTTCCATCGACTTGTATTGAAAAATCCAAAAGTTTCTCCTCAAAATTTCTATCTTCTGGAATACTAGCAATGTTTCTAAGAAAATCGTTATAACTATTTTCATTTAAAACTGTATTTCCTTCTTTGTTGACCGAAATAGACTGCAACAAAATATCACCTCTTGCCATCGTTCTCATTGCTGTAGTGTCTTGTTTATGAAAAGCTTCAAAGAAGGTATTAATAGTATTCTTAACGTTTTCCATTTCTTTATCTTGAGAATGAATATTCATCCCAATACAAATCATAACTGTAGTTAAAAGATATCTCATGCTTCATTAGTTTGCTTGAAATTACAGTTTCCACTGTATTTCCAAATTAGATTAAACAAAAGTTTAACAAAACTCTTATTTTTACAGACAACTAATTTAAACAATATGTCTGTAGCCAAAAACGAATACAAAAGAATAACCGTTAAGACCCTTGTTGACATGAAATCTAAGGGTGAAAAAATATCTATGCTAACAGCGTATGATTATACCATGGCCAAGATAGTTGATGGTGCAGGCGTAGATGTTATTCTTGTTGGGGATTCTGCCAGTAATGTCATGGCAGGTCACGAAACCACTTTACCTATAACTCTAGATCAAATGATTTATCATGCCTCTTCTGTAATTAGAGCTATAGATCGATGTCTTGTTGTTGTTGATTTGCCTTTTGGAACCTATCAGAGCGATCCAAAAGAAGCACTGAGGTCTGCTATACGAATTATGAAAGAAAGTGGCGGACATGCTGTAAAAATGGAAGGTGGTAAAGAAATTAAGGAATCTATAAAACGAATTCTAAACGCAGGTATACCTGTAATGGGTCATTTAGGCTTAACACCTCAATCCATATACAAATTCGGTACATATACTGTACGAGCTAAAGAAGAGCAAGAAGCACAACAATTAAAAGAAGATGCTTTAATGCTGGAAAAAGCAGGATGCTTTGCTATTGTATTAGAGAAAATCCCTGCAGCACTTGCTAAAGAGGTGGCCGAAAGCATCTCAATACCAGTTATAGGTATTGGTGCTGGTGATGGTGTTGATGGCCAAGTTCTTGTTTTACATGATATGTTAGGTATGACACACGAGTTTAACCCTCGGTTTCTTCGTAGGTACATGAATTTATATGAGGAAATGACTAAAGCCATAGGGCAATATGTTGATGACGTTAAGTCAGAAGACTTCCCTAATGATAAGGAACAGTATTAATACATAATTTGAACTCCAAAATCTTATCTAACAAAAATAATCTTCAAGTACTTTATGAAGACAACCACATCATTGTTGTAAATAAACGTGCTGGTGATATTGTACAAGGTGACAAAACAGGCGACAAACCACTATCTGAAGTTGGTAAGGAATACATTAAAGAAAAATACGATAAGCCAGGTAACGTGTATTTAGGTGTCGTACATCGCTTAGATAGGCCAACTACTGGAATAGTACTTTTTGCCAGAACCAGTAAGGCTTTACCTAGGTTGAATAAATTATTTGCTGAGAAAAAAGCAAAAAAAACATATTGGGCACTTGTAAAAAACGAACCACCTAAATCTGAAGACACTTTAATTCACTGGTTGAGGAAGAATCCTAAAAACAACAAATCTACCGCTTTCAATAAAGAAGTTAACGGTAGTAAAAAAGCTATTTTACATTACAAAGTAATTAAGACTCTTGATAACTTCTATTTATTAGAAATTGATTTAGAAACAGGAAGGCATCACCAAATAAGAACACAGTTAGCATCAATTGGATGTCCTATAAAGGGAGATTTAAAATATGGATTTGACAGAAGTAACAAAGATGCTAGTATTAGCTTGCACTCTAGACGTATTCATTTCATTCATCCTGTTAAAAAAGAAGAAGTAGACATTATTGCTCCTACTCCAAATGATCCATTGTGGAAAGCTTGTGAGACTAATTAACAGATCTGTAGGGATATTTTATAACTAACCTGGTTCCATTGCCAACCTGAGATGTTAAATCAAAATCTGCTTCAATAAGTTCTGCTCGCTTTTCCATATTGATAAAACCAGAACCCTTTTCCACGTCGTCAGAATCAAAACCTTCTCCATTATCATTTGCACTAATTGTCATAAACTCTTTTTGATAATTTAAATTGATATGTAGTAATTCTGCACTGGCGTACTTTAAACTGTTGGAAATGAATTCTTGCAAAATTCTAAATAAAAATAATTTGTCCTTTTTATTTTCTAATTCTATGCGATTCCCAATAATATCCAATTTTGCATCTATAAGGCCAGATTTGTTTAGCCGATTTACTTCGTTTTTAACAATAGCATCAAATCCTAAATTAAAAATCACATCATTATTTAAGGATTTAGATAATGCCCTTACTTCTGTTAAAGTAGTTTTAACGGCCTCTGACGCATTAGTCAGCTTTGGTTTTATAGTATCATCCGCAACCTTATCAGCTGCCTTTAATTGCATAGTAGCTATTGCTAATAATTGCCCAATATTATCATGTAATTCTCTACCAACATACTTTAAGGTTTCTTCTTGGATTTCTTGTTGGGTTTTTACCAATTCTTCATCAAAGGCCTTTTGTTGATTAATCTTGTCTAAGATCAACTTATTTTTACGTTTTTGAAAAACAAAGAAAAAAAGTATAATTAATAGGCTTATTACAATCAATACGATAACCATATAGATGAGCAGATGAAATTCTGCATCATTAGTTATAATTTTGTCTTGTGTCTGAAGCATATTAATGTAATTGTTAAGGTCAAATAAAGGAGAATATTGGATAAAAGTAAAATTGTATACTTTACAACAACGAAATCTTTATTGCCAGAATCAAAATATCCCTCGTAAAACTGTAATGGGGCAGTAACTAGAGTCCAAAGTAATATTATGGCATTTATATAAAAATAAATGGATTTATAGAAGTAAACAACTTTTTCCGATTGCAATATCTCCAAGAAATATAGCGTACAACTTAAAATTGTCATCCATAAACTCAGTATTGTTAAAAAGGCCATACTTGGTTCAAATATGGCTTTAAAATTAAAAACAACAAAAGCTATAAATAAACTGATATACACATAAAAAGAATATTTAAGTACAGTCTTGTATAGGGCTTTTTCTAAAATTTTAAAATTTAACAATGCAATAAAACTGGTCAACCCAAGATTCCAAAAAATATTATACCACCAATAGTTGTCATTAATCCATGAATCCTTTATTAAGTATAACATGTTGAGCTTTTTTAAAACTCCTGGATAATAACCTATTAAATCTACTAAAAAGGCAAATGCTAAAAAATAAACTAGGTATTTGGCAATTTTATTTTTGTAATGTTTATAAAATAATATTCCAACAAATACAGCCAAAAACTCTACAAAATAAGTCAACGTGGTATAGTTATCCAGGAGAAATTGTTGCATTCGCTTAAATTATTGTGGATAATTTGATCCAGGCGGATAACCTTGACTACCAATATTTAACCCATTACCACCTGGGATATCTCCACTCATGGGTTGTAACGCAAAAACAGCGCCTTGAGAAGTGTTTTTTGTACCAGTCGGTACTATAAACATTGTTGTTAATCCCGACATCTCACCTGGTTTTGCAGGATAAGACCCTAAATAAACTCTAAGCCCATCCATTTTATATCCTAATTCACCGGCTTGATTTTCAGAATAGTTAATGTAATTCTGGATGTCCTCTATAGACCACCAAGATGAACGGTTGTCACCTCCATCAGCAGATTTTCTAAATAATGAATCATTGATAATGTTGTGCTTTATATTATATGCTTGATCTAAAGCTTTCATTTCCGTGGGTGTGACAACACCCTTTGGTTTCGTAATTTCTTGGGCAGTTTTCATTTCTGCTTCGCCTTGATTGCAATAAAAATACATGGCCAATGCGCCAATAATAAGCCCAAGTAAGAGAGGTCCTAATTTTTTCATGAATGAGAATTTTAATTAATAGTTAATACCAAAATATCGAAATTATTCAACAGAAAAAAATAAAGTATCAACTTATTCCTACATTACAATACATTTAATCTGAAATATAATATATCGCCTTGTCGTTTTTGACTTAGAATATTAAGCGATCTTTCTGTTAATTGAAGAACCCTTGGATAGCCTCCCGTTGTTTGGCAATCTCGCATTAAAACAATGAGATTTCCATTTGGCGTAAGTTGAACTGTACCTGGTAAAACAGGTGAAGTTATTATGGCTTTTAATGTATTAGGTAATAATGGTTTTAATTGATATGCCATGCGGTTATTAAGTTTAGACACTTCAAATTGAAAGCTACTTAACTTATCTTTTTGATCTTGAGATAACTCATCGTATTCAGGTCCTTTCTCTACTTCTATTATGTTAACTGAAATAAGACTCTGATCATATTTTACATTTGAATACGTCTTTATAGAATTAGTTGATGCCTTTTCATAGTAAATTTCGTCACCAGCCTTAATAGTATCAGATTCCGTAATTGTTTTGTACATGCTTCTGCTACCCAGAACTTCATTTGTTTTTAAACCTTCTTTTAATGCCAGATAACACCTCAAACCAATTCTAAGGCCTGCAAAACTTAATATATCATTTGGTCTTATGCCAACTACTTGATTATTAGATATGACGTTACCATTTAACATTGGCGCCATGTCTGCACCTGCTATAGCTATCTGAGTCGGTTCAAGAAAATGCAACTCAGGTCCGGACATTGTAATTTCTAAAACGGCACAATCTGCATCATTACCTAATATAGAATTCGCAAAATGACTAGAATAAGAATCCATCACTCCAGAAACAGGAACACCATAGGCTCTATAGCCAAATCTACCAGAATCTTGAATGGTAGTGTAAAAGCCGGATTTGATAACTTTAAGCATTATAAGTTGTAGAAATTAGATTAAAAGTATTAGAATCCACTTCTTGTTTTATTCTTGCATGTTCTGTTCTGCTGATTTGATAGAATCTAATTTTATCTCCAGGCATAATCTGACAAGGGGGATCTTGAAGCGGATTAAATAATTCTATTGGAGAATTTCCAACAACATGCCATCCTCCTGGACTATCTTGAGGGTATATTCCTGTTTGATGTCCTCCTATGGCAACCGATCCTTTTTTTACATCTAAGGAAGGTGTTTTTTTACGAGCCAGATTCAGTTTTGGGTCGAGTCCTCCTAGGTATAAAAAACCTGGTAAAAAACCCAAAAAATAAACTGTATAAATGTTGCAGGTATGGCGCTTGACAATTTCAGATTTAGACATGCCTATAGCATCCGAAAATTCATCTAAATCTAGTCCAAAAAAATCATCATAACAGACTGGAATCTCCCATAGCTTAGTAGTAAATTTTTCTGTAGTATCAAGGCTTGAATATAACTGTTTTAAGATTGATATTTCATCATAGAAGTTATCTATAGTGAAATCATATATTATTAATATTGAGGCATATGCAGAAATTACCTCAACTTTATATTTAATATAATTAGATTTAATGGATTTTTTAAATTTTAAGATGTCATTTAGGATTTTTTCATCAATATTTTGTGGCCATTCAATTAAAATTGAATCATTATTAAACTTCGAATATTTTAGACTGAATCCCATAAAATAACTACTCTACTTCCACTCCGTTTCTTGGTAATTCTGCATTCAAAAATTCTAGAATTTCAACAGCATTTTCAGTATCACCATGTACACAAAATGTTGATGCTTTTATTTCAATATTTTCACCATTTACTGCGGTAACTTTTTCGTCTTTTACCATCTTTAAAACATGTGATAAAACACCTTCTTTTTTATGAATTATAGCATTATCCTTTTTCCTTGAAACCAAAGTTAAATCATCATTATAATTTCTATCGGCAAAAGCCTCATATACAACTTCAATATTATTTCTGATAGCAAGATTTGCAATTACAGAATTATAAGGTGCATAAAGTTTAACCTCAAAATCGAGATGCTTTATAGTCTCTATGACTACAGTTGCAGTGTCCTCATCAATAGCAATTAAATTGTAAAGAGCGCCATGAGGCTTAATATGGTTTAGTTTTATTCCCAATTTATCTGCAAACTCATTTAAATTGAGTATTTGCTGAAGCAAGCTAGCTTTTAACGCGTTAGGCCCTATTTGCATAATCTTTCGACCAAAATTCTCTCGATCAGGAAATGAAGGATGCGCACCTACCTTTACGCTATTCTGCTTTGCAAGTTCCAATACCATTTTCATAGTAGAGGTATCACCAGCATGAGCACCACATGCTATATTGCAAGAGGATATTAAAGGCATTAGCAATGCCTCATTACCCATACCCTCACCTAAATCTGCATTGATATCTATTTTGAAACTTTTTGTCATCTTATATCAGGTTAAAAACTGAAAGAATTCCTTTTACTCCTAAAAATACAGCAATAAAGACAACAATAAGTCCAACTATATTCTGAAATACAGAGTTTTTATAGTTTCCTAAAACATTGGTCTTATTCATTATCCAAAGTAAAAATCCAGCTATAACCGGTAGTAGCAAACCGTTGGCAACCTGCGCAAACTTTATTACTTCAATAGATTTAAAACCAACAGAAGCAAATATGACACCTAATGCAAGTATGAATATCCATACCATTCTAAATTTTGTTGATTTAAGATTATTTTCCCAACCCAAGCAACCACTTGCAACAAATGCAGCAGCTAATGGCGCTGTTATAGCACTTGTGATACCTGCGGCAAATAAGCCCACAGATAAAAAGTACTTAGCATAGCTACCAAAAAGTGGTTCCAATCCTTTGGCTAAATCCCTAGCATTATTAATACTTTGGTCTTGAATAGCACTAGCCGATATTATGATACACATAGACACCAAACCACCTAAAACAACTGCGATAATGGTATCTTTTCTAGCAAAACTAAGGTCAGACTTATTGTTCCACTTCGTTTTAGCTAGAGACGCATGAAGAAATAGATTATAAGGTACTACTGTGGTGCCAATCAATCCAACAATAGTTAATATACTTTTAGCTGGTGTACTGGGCATCAAGGCTCCTTTTATAACTTGAGTAAAATCAGGTTTTGTCATAATTGCAGTGGTCACAAAGGCTAAACTCATAAAAATAACAAGCGTAACTAATACACGTTCTAAAACTTTATAATTTCCTATATAAAGTAATATGAAAGCACAAAGCCCAATCAAAAGCGCCATGGTTTCTAATTGAAAACCAAATATGTCAATATTGGTATCGCCTAAAATAGTCTGCAAACCCAAAACACCACCGCTTATATTACCTGCCTCGTAGGCCGCATTTCCCACTACAATTGCGCTTAAGATTAGTAGGATTGCCAAATTTCTTAGCAGTGGATTTTTAATTTCTTCCCTAATTACTTGAGACAATCCCTTTTGAGAAACCACTCCCAATCTCGCTGCCATTTCTTGTAGTACAATTGTTGCAACAATTGATAATACCATGGCCCACAATAATGCAAAGCCAAAGTTTGCGCCTGCGAGTGTGCATAATGTTACTGTTCCTGGACCTATGAATGCAGCGGCAACTAAAGGTCCTGGACCAATATTTTTAAAGAATTTCTTAAACATTATTCGATAGAATTCAAAGCGTAAATTGCAAAACTACCTAACCAATGGCCACCTTCATAGCTGTCACCAACAATACTAGGTAATGAATAATTAATATGTGCATTGGCGAGGTTTTTTAAATGTTCAAACTCCGACAAATCTTTGGCGATATAGTTTAAACTCCACGCTCTAGAAAAGTTAACACCGTCAAGGTGAACCAACTTACCATCGGTTCTATCTGAAACTTTACCTGTTTCAATATAAAATGATTTGTCCTTTAATTGTGGAAGAAAGTCATTGATCCAGCTTTTGAATTCATCCGCAGACAACACACGTTTCATCAAAGCCGCTTCCTCTAAACAAGGGGATAAAAAATCAAAACCACTTGGTTCCCATTCTAACGGGCAATTTGAATCGCTACTATAGAAATCTCTCGCACGCGTTTCTATCATTGTCATTAACTCGTCGTGTTCTAAGGTAACGGCATAGTCATAGGCAAAACTTAAACCAAATGCGGTATTAGGGTGCTCTCCTACTCGTATTGGATAATTAAGCTTCGGTAAAAACTCAAGGTATTTATCAACAATCATAGCAGTCATTGGCTGTAAATTAAATTCTAGTTGCCTGGCCACATCGCTATCCCATGTATGCAACTCTTCTGCCAATTTTAAGAGCCACGCCCAACCATAGGTGCGCTCAAAAGATGTATTGTGCTTGCCTTCAAAGTATAGGATTTCTTGCTCAATATTTTCCTTCGATATATTATTGAGTAATTTTTGCTCTATATCAGTTTTGTTGTTTATATCTGGAAATTGTTTTAAAAGCGACACTAAACTCCAATGGCCGTGTACCGCAGAATGCCAATCGAAACAACCGTAAAATGCAGGATGCAACTCCTTTGGTGTCTTTAAATCTGAAGCACCACCTATGGTTTGGTTTAATTTGTTTGGATACTCCGTATTCATGCAGTGCAAGGGTAACTGCGCCAAACGGTTGGCTTCTTCTAAGTTTAATATTGGAGTTTTAGCATTAATAGCTTCGCCAACATTGCTTGGTAAAGCCGTTTTGTCTTCAGAATTATTACAACTCATAAAGACAAATAATATAGCAATAAAAGGAAGGTGTTTTGTCATAAAAGTGGCTTTAGCAAGTCAAGTAAAAATACAATATAATTGTACTTCTAAGTAACTTTCATGTCTAATTGAGGACTAATCTTACAAATAGTCCTTATATTTAAAACTGCGATGCTTGTATTACCATTGCTTGTCAGCTTATTTTAAACCAAAAATAATGTCAATCCAATCAAATAGTAAAACAAAATGGCTTACAACTTTAAAATTCTTTGCCGCTTATCTTGTTGCAGCATGGACCTTCTTACAATTTGTTGATTGGGTACTTAATCGTTACAATATTTCACCGTATTGGGTAGATCTTTTACTTTGGATTTTTATTGGCATTATACCATCATTACTGATATATTTTCATCACCAAAAACGTATTAACAAGTTTATGCTCAAAAAGCGTGAAAAGATAATTTTTCCTTTGAACATTGTCTTAATAATGGTAGTGACCTACTTTGGTTTTGGTAATAGTGATCTAGGTGCTACTACAAAAACAATTGACTATGAAACCGAAAGTGGCGAAAAAAAATCAGCATTAATAACAAAAGAAGAATTTAGAATAGGAATCCCTATATATGGTTTTGAGAATATTGATGGCAATGATTCTATTGATTGGTGGCGTTATGGCATTGGCAAACTATTGGTGAATGACCTAGAACAAAACAAGAACATAAGCCCAGATTTTATGTTTTTGACAAAAACAACTACCAAAATACGAGAAGCCTCCCTTTTTTATGACTTTTATGTTGATGGTAAGTACAGAAAGAATGGTGATGACATAGAAATTACGGCCTATTTTAAAAAGGCATCTAATGGCAAAACATTAAAGGAAAAAACATTTTTAGGACAAGATTTCTTGTCCTTAATAGACGAAATTAGTTTTTATATCACTGAACAATCTGGTTATGTTGAATCGAATAACTTAAGGTATTTAGATTTACCAATTAATGAATTTTTAAGTAGTTCTGAAGATGCAGTGCGCGAATTTGTTGAAGGAGATTATGATGAGGCTGTAGCAATTGATAGCACTTTTGCATTAGCATATTTAGAAGATGCAAAAAGAGCGTTGCGTTACAATTCAGGACTTTTAGAGGTGCAATCTGTGATTGACAAAGCCAATGCCAATAAAAATAAGTTACCCTTACAGAAACAACTAGAAGTTAGCATTCAACGCAATTTAGCCTACCAAAACTATGAACTGGCTGAAGAACAGGTAAAACTGCAACTCGACGTAGATCCAAACAACTTATTTTACAACACCATTCTGTATAGTATATATGGAGAGATGAAGGACACAGATAAATTTGCCAATCAATCCAAAAAGCTTTACGATAGTGACCCTAAACCAGAAAATGGGATTGTATTAGCAATAGCAGCCATGGCATCAGGACAAGATGACCTACTTCTAAAAGAATTAAGCAAATTTGAAATAATCAATCCAGCTATAAAAGTATTTAAAATACCACCCTATATTTTTAAAGGAAATATTGAGAAGGCAGAAAATGTTTTGAATGAGGTAAAATCATCTTACCCTGAATGGAAAAATCGAACTATGGTCTACGATTCTATTATAGATTATCTCAAAAACAATACAATAGACAGAAAGCGACTTGAGCTATTTGAAGGGCATTATCGCTCTGAGAGTAATGAACAAACCATGGATTTATGGATTGCAAATGATAGGATTATTCGTCATGTTAAAAATCAATTTATGATGCCAATGATACCTGCCAGTGCAACAGCGCTGGGAGGAGGCTTTGTTAATGGAAGAACATGGAGAGTGGATTTGATCTTTGATGATAATGGTAAAATTATTGGTGTACAGAGTCACCAATATGACAGAAACAGCATGGTGGTTGAATGGTATTGGAAAGAAGATAAAAGTATACAAGATGCACATAAGGCATATAAAAGCGGAGATTTGCAAGTGGCTAAAACCCTCTACGAAATTGCGTATGCAGACAACCCTAAGCATGTTTATTTAAAAAATATTTTAGACCATATTAACTATGTGCTTACCACAGATGCACAAACACTATTGACCCAGCATAATTCTTTTGTTGGTAATTATGGACCTCGTAAATTTTATATGCAAGATGGTAAGTTTTATTATAAACGTAAAGGAGCAGATTCAGAATTGCCAAAAGTACGACTATTACCTCTAGATGAAAATAGGTATATGGACCTTACAAGATTGGATGTCATTATGACTTTTATAGATGATCCCTCTGGTAAAATGGCCTCTAAACCTTTTAGCTTTGTGATAGGTGAAGACCTAAGTTTTGAGTGGCGATTTATTAACAATGAAAACATTAAAAACTACTTCATAAAAGACGATTAACCCAACACACCCTCTCTATCTAATCTCCTGTATTATATAGTCTCAGTAGTATGAGGTCAAAAAATATTTCTTGTTTTTTTAAATTAAAAATTATTTATCTTAGACCAACTTGTTTGATACTATTCAATTCATAACCATTAACTAATTTGAAAAGTCAAAAATTCCTCATAAATCTGTTGATATTACTTGTTGCAGCTAACCTCTTTGCGCAAGACATTGAGCCAAGACGTTGGTCTGCTCTCCCAGTAAACTCCAATATTTTAGGAGCAGGATATGCTTATAGTTTTGGCAATGTAGAATTTGATCCGTTAATAGAGGCTAAAGACGTTAGCATTGATGTTAGCACTGCTATTCTCTCATTTGTAAAACCTTTACGAATAGGTAAAAAACTAGGACGGATTGATATTACAGTTCCTTATAACTTTATAATGTTCGAAGGGCGTTTAAGTGGAAATCCTGCAAGTCTATATCGCAATGGATTTGGAGACTCAAGGATACGCTTCTCTTTAAACCTTAATGGCCCACCTCCTGGTAATATGAAGGATTTAATGATGTACTATAAAGACAACCCTGTAAATACCACATTTGGTGTATCGTTTGCACTGACATTACCAACGGGTCAGTATTTTAATGAAAAACTAATAAATATTGGTCAAAATCAAATTATTTTAAGACCTCAATTTGGAATACTTCACAATTGGAGATCCTGGTCTTATGAGCTCACCGGTTCCATTTATTTCTTCACTAACAATCATAACTTCTTTGGCAATTCAACCAAAAAACAAGAACCCATATTTGCACTCCAGTCCCATCTTATAAAGAGATTTAGTCCAAAACTTTGGTCATCCTTAAGTGTGAGTTATGGCATTGGAGGAGAATCTGAGGTAAATAATATATCTAATGCAGATTTACGGACTAATTTATTATCTGCGGCTTCAGTTGGTTATAGCATTTCAGCAAAACAAGGCATTAAATTGGCATATTTAAATTCTACGACACTTAAAGATATTGGCTCTAATACCCACAGTATTATATTTGGTATCACCCATTTATTCTAAAAAGAAATATAATACATATTCTTACCCTAGCCAGCCTCGTATTTTACTATTCGATATCAGTTTTGCCTTTTTTATCCGGATATATCAGACTCACAATGACCATACAAAAACAACTTATTACGGTTCCATAAATTGTCGCATCTAGTCTTGTTTCAAAAATATAGCAACAAAACCACGTTAAGCCTCCAAAAATAACAGCTGCCCATGCCCCTTTTACTGATGCTTTGTTCCAGAATAAACCAAAAGTAAATGGTGCAAAAAGACATACTAAAATTAAACTCAAAGAAGCCTCCACTAATCCAACAATATCGGAGTTGTCAAATGCGAAATAACAAGAAACAATGGCTACCAAAACAACACTTAATCTTGTAAATCGCAGTAATTTTTTATCGGAAAGGGTCTTCACATTTGGTTTGATCAAATTTTCAGCAATCACCGTTGCAGGTGCCAACATAGCGCCACTTGAGGTGCTTAGTATTGCTGAAATCATAGCGCCATAAAATAGTATCTGAACTGGTATAGTAGTCATAGTTTTAACCAGTGTTGGGATAATATCTTGACTATTGCCGTTTTCTAGTAGCTCCGGATATAATTGTACACCTCCCAATCCAATGATTAAAGGAATACTAGGTATTAAAACCATTAAAAAAGCGCCTAAGAAAAGGCCATGTCGGGCCGTTCTTTCATTCTTTGCAGAAAATACTCTTTGGTAAATTTCCTGAACAGGAATTGCACCTGCTGTAAATGCCAATAACAGTGCAATATAATCTGACCATTCATCCAAACCACCATCTGGCGTTAAATGGTAAAATTCGTTGGGTTGATTCTTAAAAATTGCAGTAATCCCACCGGTTTCATCAAGAACCTGAAATAATAATATGAATAAACCCAAGAGAATCATGACGCTCTGTACCATGTCCGTATAGGCTACAGCCCACATACCACCAATGTAAGTATAGAAAACTACGATAGAAGCACCCAATATAATACCATATTGAAAGGGAATACCCATTACCGTATTAAACAAGTACGCTAAAGCAACAAATTGAGCAGCTATCCAATGCGGATAAGAGAGTACCATTAATATTGAAGAAACCGTTTCGAGCGTTTTGTTATAACGTACCTTAAAGAAATCGTTTATGGTAACGATGTTCATCCGATACAACTTACGAGCATAGAATTGGCCAACAATAACTAAACAAAATCCTCCTGATAACACGAGGGTTATATAAGACGAAAAACCATCAGTAATAAAATATCCTGGGTTTCCCATAATTTGAGTGCTCCCAAACCACGTGGCAAACAGCGTAACGGCGACTAAAAGAGTAGACAAACTTTTTCCAGCAAGTGCAAAATCACCTGCAGATTTTATTTTTTTTGAGGCCCAAAATCCAATGACAAGGGTAATGGACAAGTAAAATATTATAAAGAAGTTTACCATTTTAGATATATCAAAATTTTTTGTGTTATGTAATTCATTTTACCCCAACCAGCCTTCTCGATCCAAACTACGGTATTGAATGGCTTCACTAATATGAGGTCCAGAAACAGAATCGGAACCTTCTAAATCTGCAATAGTTCTAGCTACCTTTAGGATTCTATCATATGCTCTTGCAGATAAATTTAAGCGTTCCATAGCAGATTTGAGTAATTGAAGTGAAGCTTCATCAAGCTTACAATATTCTCTTATTTGCTTAGTATTCATCTGTGCATTATAATGCACATTTTCTAAAGCTTTAAAACGACTGGTTTGAATATCCCTTGCCTTGGTGACACGTTCTCTAATTTGTACCGAAGATTCACCTTTTCTATCATCTGAAAGTTTTTCAAAAGGTACAGGAGTCACTTCAATATGAATATCAATACGATCTAACAATGGACCAGAGATTTTACTCAGATAGCGTTGCATCTCAGCAGGACTAGAAGTTACAGGCGCATCAGGATCATTAAAGTAACCTCCTGGACTCGGATTCATGCTTGCTACAAGCATAAAAGAAGATGGATAGGTCACAGTAAACTTTGCTCTGGATATAGTGACTTCCCTATCTTCCAAAGGTTGACGCATTACTTCCAAAACTTCGCGTTTAAATTCTGGTAATTCATCTAAAAATAATACACCATTATGAGACAAGGAGATTTCACCGGGTTGCGGATAACTTCCGCCACCAACCAAGGCAACATTAGAAATGGTATGATGTGGACTTCTAAAAGGACGTTGTGCCATAAGGCCAGCGTGAGCTTGTACTCTACCCACAACAGAATGTATTTTGGTAGTTTCCAATGCCTCGTGTAGCGTCATTGGTGGCATAATACTTGGCAATCGTTTAGCTAACATGGTTTTACCAGAACCTGGAGGCCCAATAAGTATGATATTATGTCCACCGGCTGCTGCAATCTCCATACAGCGCTTAATACTTTCTTGGCCTTTGACATCTGCAAAATCAAATTCAGGAAAATCGAGATTTTTATAAAATTCTTCTCTGGTATTGACTACAACTTCTTCAATTAATTCACCTTTATCAAAGTGATTGATAACTTCGGTGATATTGTCAACACCATATACCTTTAAGTCATTAACAATTGCTGCCTCCTTAGCATTTTGATTTGGAAGTATAAATCCTTTAAACCCTTCTTCTCTAGCTTTTACAGCAATTGGTAAAGCACCTTTAATTGGCTGTAAACTCCCATCTAAGGACAATTCACCCATAATAAGATAGTCCTCAAGGCTCTCAGCCTTAATTTGATTTGATGCCGCAAGAATACCTATAGCGAGTGTAAGATCGTACGCAGAACCTTCCTTTCGAAGATCCGCTGGCGCCATATTTATAGTTATTTTTTTACCAGGAATACGGTATCCATTATTCTGAAGTGCTGCAGCAATACGGTAGTTGCTTTCTTTTATGGCATTATCTGGAAGACCTACTAAATGATAACCAATTCCTTTGTCAACATTAACCTCAACCGTAATTGTTGTGGCTTCAACACCAAAAACGGCACTTCCAAATATTTTTTTGAGCATAGATATTAATTTGCCTAAAACTACAAATTAAGTTTCATTTACAAAATCTAAAGCGCGCTGCTCATTATAGTAAATATTGTTCTTATCTATAAACCCAACATGACCTCCATATTTTGGCATTTCTAAATACAGATTAGGATTTTGTTTAGCCTCTTTTACAGGGTAACACTCAGGTGATAAAAACGAATCATTCAGTGCGTTTAATACTAATGAAGGTACCTTAATATTTGATAAAAATTGTGCGCTACTCGCTTTATTATAATAGTCAAAAGCATCTACAAACCCATGTGCTTTTGATGTATACACATGATCAAAGTCTATTAAACTTTTAATTGAGTTAAAATCTGTAACAGATAGTCTTTCAGGAAATTGATTTAATTTGGGTTTTAGTTTCTTTTTTAAATGATCTAAAAAACGAATTGCATAGTGTTTGTTTTTTAAACTCAGTAATTCATCACAAGATCCTTTTAAATCACAAGGTGCAGAAACCGCTATAATTGCCTTTAACTCTTTTGGAGTTTTTTCTCTTTCACCAGCATACTTTAACGCCATATTTGCTCCTAAACTAATGCCCTTTATGTAAATACTTTGATATCTATTTAAGGACAAAATATGATTGATAACTGCCTCTAAATCCTCTGTTGCACCAGAATGATAACTGCGGTATAGCTTGTTTGGCTCACCACTACATCCTCTAAAATTTACAGCACAGGCATCGACGTCATTGTCATTGAATAACTTTGCAGGACCAGTTACATAGGGTCTTTGCGCATGGCCCTCTAAACCATGCAATAAGATTATTACTCTATTAGACGGTTTGTTTGCATAACTCCAATCTAAATCTAAAAAATCACCATCTGTAAGATCTATACGTTCTCTTGTTTGTTCCAGACCTTTGACTTGTCTGGCTAAGCCAGAGAATACCGTTGACACAAAACTCTTCTTTGCCCAAAATGGTGGTTTATAATTAGACTCTATTACAGGCATGCTAAACGCTTTATTTTAATACAGTAAATTCTATTGCAGAATCGTTGAAAACCTTGTGTGTTTGTGCTTTAAAGTCTTCTTCTTTAGCTTCAAAGATATTATCCACATAGGTTTGCGGATTAGCATCTATATATGGGAAGAACGTGCTTTGTACTTGCACTTGTATTTTATGGCCCTTTTTAAACGTATGAAATACATCTTGCAATTCTAAATTTACAGCTGTTTTCTGATTTGGTACAAATGGTTCAGGATTTGACATACTATTTCTAAAACGACCACGAAGCGTCTCACTTCTCACTAACATGTGATAATTACTTAGCTTAAGATGATCTTGCACATCATCAGTATTTTCAATATCTGCAGGAAATACATCAACCACTTTTACAATCCAATCAGCAGCAGTACCTGTTGTAGATACATTTAGCTTTGCTAATATATCACCAGCCAAGGTCATATCCTCTTCTAAAATTTCAGTTTCAAAGGTCAGTACATCTGGTCGTCTCGATGCAAAACGCTGATCGTCCGTCATGAATTTACGTGGTGTAAAAACGACTTTAATATCTTCCGAATATGGCACTGGCTTTTTAGGATCACTAATAAAGTCTGAAGAAGCCATATTTCGTGTTGCCTGTTGTGATAAACTTGCGTCAGGTTGCATAAAATAACTTTCGTTTGTTGTGTCTGCCGGAGGCCAAGAATCAAACGTTTGCCATTCTTTTTTACCAGTATCAAACATATGTGCTTCAGCCAAACCAGTTTCTCCATTAGCTTCACCCTTTAGAAAATGATTAAAGAATTTAGTTTCAATATTCTTCTGAAAATAATCCGAAATACTATCTCCAAAATGGATGTTTCCTATAACCTGTCTTTCTTTATTTCTTGCCCAATCCCCATGGCTCCATGGTCCAAAAACAACCGTATTATAATTGTCGCTATTCTTTTCTATACTTTCGTAAGTATTATAAGGACCGTATAAATCTTCTGCATCAAATTGTCCACCAACAATCATTGTTGCTGGTTTAATGTCCTTTAAATGCTGAATAATTCCTCTACTCTGCCAAAACTCATCATAATTAACATGAGTTTTTAATTGCTCCATAAATACATTATCCTCATCGTAATACTTATCTAATTTACTTAGAGGCATATTATCCAAGAAAAATTGGTACTGGTCTTCTGTACCAATATCTGGAAATTCATACCAAGATTCCGTAGTTGAATAATCCTTCATATAGCCAAAAACGGATGTTGCTCTCCAATAACTTAATAAATACGCACCATTATGGTAAAAGTCATCAAAAAAGAAATCTCCAATACAGGCTTGTGGTGAAACGGCCTTAAGCGCTGGATGTGCATCTAATAAAGAATAAGTGGCATAAAAACCTGGATACGAAATACCATAAGTACCCACATTTCCATTATTATTCTCAACATTATTAATCAACCATTCAATAGTATCATACGTATCACTCGCTTCATCTGTTTGATTACCCGTTTTATTTGGGATATACGCCCTCATATTATCATAAATACCTTCACTGTTCCAACGACCTCGAACATCTTGATATACCATGATATTCCCCTCTTCCATTAAATATTTGTTTGGCCCAACTTTAGTTTTAAATTCATCTTCACCATAAGGTCTACAGCTGTAAGGTGTTCTCATCATTAAAATAGGATAATCCTTTGATGTATCCTTTGGTGAATATATCGTGGTGTGAAGTTTAATGCCATCACGCATTTCTATCATTACCTCTTTTTTAGTGTAATTTTCTTTTGCGTAGTTATCTTCGATTTCAATTTTTACATTGCCTACGGTAACGGATTTCTTTACTTTTTTACAACTCGTGAAGGTAACTGCCAATACGGCAATAAGGAGTATTCTTTTTAGCATAACAAGGTTGGTTTTTGAAACGTTAAAGATAGTTGTTTGGAACTATAATTTTTAGAAGAAAATGTTAAGAGACTTCCAAATTGGAAAATTCAAAATTATTTCCATTAAACAGACCTTTATCAGAAAGCTTAAGTGATGGAATAACTAAAAGTGCCATAAAGGACAAACTCATATAAGGTGCGTTTAATTTACTTCCCAAGGATTTTGCCATTACATCCAATTGATGATAGTCTTTACCTATAGTTTCGGCGTCCTTATCACTCATAATACCAGCAACTGGAAGTGGCAAAATTTTACTTTCCTTACTAGATATAGCACAAATACCACCTCTATGTTCTATGATAAGATTAACTGCCTTACAAATAGATTCATCTGTTGTACCTACTGCAATGATATTATGGGAATCGTGCCCCACAGACGATGCTATTGCACCTTCTTTAAGACCGAAATTCTTTATAAAAGCAATCGCAGGTTTATCGTTTTTATAACGATTTACAACAGTCATCTTCAGAATATCCGTTTCTATATTAGAAACTAAATTATCATCAATTATTGTTGAATTTTCAATAAGCTCATTGGTAATCAGCTCGCCATCTAAGCACTCAATAACTCTAATTTTATCTGAATTTGATTCTAATCTGAAGTCAGCAACTTCTTTTTTGTCCGTATTAAAGTTATTGAGATTTTTAAATTGGGCATCATTTATTTTGGAAGCACCATTATCATAAACCAATTCGCCATTGATATAAGTTTGAAGAGTTCTAAAATCTTTCAAATCTTCAATGACAATACAATCAGCATAGTCTCCAACTTGGAGCATGCCAACATCTAGATTATAATGCCTTATTGGATTGATGCAAGCCATTTGAAGCACTTTAAACACATCTTTTCCCAAAGCAATCGCACGTGCACAAAGCTGATTAATATGACCTAGTAATAAATCATCAGGATGTTTATCATCACTACAAAACATCATAATTTCAAAATACTCATCTACAAGGTCTATTAGAGCATTGAAGTTTTTAGCAGCACTACCCTCTCTAATTAGCACCTTCATACCTTTTTGTAGTTTCTCTAATCCTTCTTCATATGTAAAACACTCATGATCGGTACTTATGCCTGCTTCAATATATTTACTTAAATCATCACCTCTTAGTCCTGGCGCATGTCCATCAATTGGTTTATTGAAATGTTTTGCCCATTCTATCTTTTTTATAACCTCTTCATCATTGAAAATAACGCCAGGGTAATTCATCATTTCTGCCAAATATTTAATATCTGGATTGGTTATTAGGTTTTTAATGCCCTCAGAATCAATTACAGCTCCTGCAGATTCAAAGCTCGTTGCTGGGACGCAGGAAGGTGCTCCAAAATTGAACTTAAATGGTGTTTGCTTGCCATTTTCAATCATAAACTCAACACCTTTTGTGCCTAACACATTAGCAATTTCGTGTGGGTCTGAAACAGTAGCTACTGTACCGTGACATACTGCTACTTTAGCAAATTCTGAAGGTACTAACATAGAGCTTTCAATATGAATATGTGCATCTATGAAACCTGGCATTATAAAATGGTCTTCAGAACAATTTTTTTCAATGATATTGGAGATCTTGCCATTTTCAATGCTTATTTCACCTTTAAAAATTCGCTTGTTCAGAACATCTACTATGTTACCTCTTAGAATCAAAGCAATTCAATTTTAAAAAATTCACTTGAGGATTCGCTAATCTTAAACCTATCATCTGCCCTCATACCAATTACCCAAACTATTTTTCCATCAGATTCTAATATCCAAGTTTTTTCTTTTTGAGCTGGTGTTAGTTTCTCATCCTTTAAGTACTTACTCACTTTTTTTTTGCCCTTCATACCCAAAGGATAAAAGATATCGCCTTTTTGCCAAGGTCTTAATAATAAAGGAAAATGTAATCGAGACTTGTCTATATAAATTTTGGATTTGGTATTTTCTTCACCAGATACAACCTCTTCAAAATTTAATTGACCTATTGAAGTATCAATCTGCTTGTCATTTTTGGTAATAGGGATTGAAGACTTACAATCCTTAGATGGATTAACTTCAGTAAGAATTAAAAATTCGCGATGTTTAGTTAAACGATGTGAATGGGAAGACACATACTTGCCAGTTTCAGCATCCAACAATCCTTCTACATCATTCCATTCCGTAAAACCATAATCCTTGAACATTTCAAATAAATAAGCCCTTGAATTATTTACTTTCTTAAACTCAGAAACTTTATATGTTATACCTTCTTCATTGATTTCAACAATTGCTCTTTTTGCAACAGCATTTAGGCTTTCTGCAACAATATCTGCCGTATCATTGAGATTTTCTAAAGTAACTTGAAAACTTTCTAATAACTGTGGGTTTATTTCCTTCAAAATTGGGACAATTTCGTGCCTTAATTTGTTTCTAAGATACTTCCGTGATGAGTTGCTACTATCTTCTCTCCAAGTTAGGTGGTTCTCTCTTGCATATGTTTCAATATCTTCTCTTGAAAAACTTAAAAATGGCCTCACTACCTTATCATTTACAACTGGAATTCCTTTGAGACCTTTTAATCCAGTCCCTCGCGTAAAGTTTATAAGGAATGTTTCGAGATTGTCATCAGCATGGTGTGCTGTGAGTATGTAGTCAAAATTTAACTGATCAGCAAGTTCATAGAACCAATCATAACGCAATTCTCTAGCTGCCATCTGTATAGAGGTTTTATTATCTTCTGCATAGGCATTGGTATCAAAATTCTGAACGAACACCTCTACATTTAACTGATCCGCAAGCTCTAAAACAAATTCCTCATCAGCATCACTTTCTTTTTCCCTTAAATTAAAATTACAATGCGCTAATGCAATATTAAGGCCTAATTGGTGACATAAATACGCTAATACAACGCTATCCAATCCACCGGAAACCGCAACAATAATTCTAGAATTTAACAGAAAGTCTAGGTGCTTTTTCGTATATTCATTAAAGGCCATTTGCATATCGTAAATATACAATAATGAGCAGGTCTTACAATCGTAAAATACTGTAAAATGACAATTGTCATAGTATTTGCAAAGCAATATTAATAGCTTTAAAAAACATTAAAAAAATAAGGTCATGAGTACATTCAAAGAATTAACGTCAAAATCTGCTCAGACTACTTTTGATAAAAAGGTCTTGTCTGCAGTGCCACATTTACATCCTTATGTTAAGCACAGAATATATATTGCTGAAACTACAGGCATTTTACCAAAAAATATGTATTCATCTAATGGCATTATAGACGAAAGTATAATAGAGCTATACACTCAAGGGTTTAACATTGAAGCTGAACGAATGGCTGTAAAGCTTGAACTTTTCAAATTGGTTGACAATTACATGAATGAGTTGTTCAAGAAAGAAGCTTACCACAAAAAAACCATAAGCACCAATTCTATACTAAATGATGAACTTTCTAGATTGGGTGAAGACTTTACTGTTGATGGAGACCTTGACTTGATTTTAAATACTGAGTTAAATGATATTTCATACCATCAAGACCATGGCAATCACCTTTATTTGTATGAGGACAAAGAAGCATCTATGTTAAGAGCTTTTGAACTAGAAAACCTATCTCCTAGTGAATCACCAAAAGTTTTCGGTAGATTCTACAGTTGGTTACCTATTAATATATCAAACATTGTAGATTTATACATCTTTGGAAATTTAGATTTTGATGATATTTCCAAAATAAAGCATATTACTAAAGATCGTGTAGAGCTTATTTTCGATAAAGTTAAAAAGAGCTTCAGAAGTCATTTAGAGTAATCTATGCTTTAGTTTTCGAGTACTTCTCGCATAGCCTTGGCTTTGACCAAGCATTCTTCGTATTCTTTAAGAGGATCGCTTTTTGCAGTAATGGCGCTACCCACAGAATATGACACATATTGCTTTGTTGAATTATACAATATGCTTCTTATTATTACATTAAAGTCAAAATCTCCATTCGGCTTAAAGTAACCAACTGAACCAGAGTATAGACCACGTTTTGTTTCTTCTATAGCTTCAATTATTTTCATTGCAGAAATCTTTGGAGCACCAGTCATGCTTCCCATTGGGAAGGTTGTTTTTAAAATTTCTATCGGAGAAATGCCCTCAGTAACTTCAGATGATATTGTAGAAATCATTTGATGAACTTGTAAAAAAGAATACACCTTACAAAGTTCTTCAACCTTTACGGAACCTCTTTTTGCTGTGTGTGATAAATCATTTCTAACCAAATCTACAATCATTATATTTTCACTACGTTCCTTTTCATCATCACTAAGTTCTCGAGCAAGTTTTTGATCTTCATTAAAATTTACAGAACGCCTTGCAGTACCCTTAATTGGTTGGGAAATTACTTTGCTTCCTTCTTTTTTAATATAGCGCTCAGGAGTCGCGGACATTAAATATTTGTCTTCAATTTTAAGGAAGGTTGCAAAAGGTGGTTTTGATATATTGTTGAGCTTTCTAAATGTATCTAATGGATGAATCGTACAATTTTCAGAGTAAAACTCCTGACAAAAATTCGCCTCATAAATATCTCCGTGCTGAATATGACCTAACATCTGGTTTACCTTGTCAAAGTATTCATCCTTATGAATCCTTAGTTTTATTTTAATTGGTTCGTCTGAATGTTTTGACTCAATCAATTCGGTTTTTTCTATTTCCATGAGATCAGTCTCTAATTCATCATCTACAATATTCAAATACAGAATCTCTACTTTGTCACCTTTAAGCAAAAACAATTTCTTTGGTTGAAAAAAATATAAATCTGAAAACCCTAAACCATCATAATTTTTAGAAATCAGCTCTTCTATAGAGTTCTTTAAATCGTAAGTTAAATAACCAAATATCCAATCGGAAGTTGAGGATCGATATTCTTCTAAATCTTCAAAAGCATTAAAAAAATCTGTTTTAATACTTGTAAATGCATCAACTGCTAGGACTGCATCATAATTGTCATATTTACCCTCGTATTCATTGGAATCTAACCAAACTATTTCATGGTAAGCTTGGCTCCACAAAAGTAGTTTTTGTTTAAATAGTTGAGGATTTGATACGTGATGAAAAACCTTTGTTCTCAATACTAAAAATTATAGATGGTAAAAATAACGGAATACTTTTTAATCTCATTAGTTTTGTATGTTTCTTAAAAATAACATTATGATATTACTAAAGAACCACCTTTTAAATGTAGGTATTAAACGTAAAGGTGCCGAGCTATGCAGTATAAAATCTACTTTGAATAATAAAGAGTTTGTTTGGCAGGCAGACCCTGATATTTGGGGAAGCCATGCTCCAGTTTTATTTCCAATAATTGGTTGCATGAAAAATAACACGTACTTCTACAACGGGTTAAAGTATAATATGCCAAAGCATGGTTTTGTTCGGCATAATAATAATGTTGAAGTCGTTGAGCAGACTAGTGATATGGTGAAATTTCGATTAGAATCTAGTGAAGAATTATCTAAAATTTATCCATTCAAATTTCAGTTTAATTTGAAATATCAATTGAAGGAGAATTTTTTAAAAGTCAATCACGAAGTGTTGAATCTTGACTCTAAACCAATGTATTTCTCATTAGGTGGTCATCCTGCATTTAATTGCTCATTTGAAAAGGACGAAAACTATAATGATTACTTTCTGGAGTTTGAAGCCCTAGAAACAAGTAAATCATATTTGTTAAATATATCCAATGGCCTATTAACGGATAAGACCATCTCTGTTTTTTCTGATGAAAATCGAATTAATTTAAGCGATACCCTATTTGATAATGACGCACTTATATTTAAAGATTTAAAATCTCGAAAGGTTTATCTTAAACACAAGGACAAAGGCAACTTGCTTTCCGTGACTTTTAAAGACTTTGAATACTTGGGTATTTGGGCAAAACCAAAAGCTCCCTACGTTTGTATTGAACCATGGCTTGGAATTGCAGATCATGAAAATACTAATCAAAAGATTGAGGACAAAGAAGGAATCATTTTATTAGAGAATAATAAGTCCTTTAATGCCAGTTATACTATAGAAATAGCTAAGAGTCATTTAGTCTAAGAAATTATTTAATGGTAGCTTTGTCCCAAATTCTTAAAAGTGACATTTAGAGATTTAAATCTTAATACGCCATTATACAATGCCTTAGATGACTTGGGGTTTGAACAGCCAACACCTATACAATCAGAAGCATTTAGTGTTGTTGCATCTGGTAAAGACCTAGTAGGTATAGCACAAACGGGTACTGGTAAAACCTTTGCCTATATGCTGCCAATACTCCGTAATCTCAAATTCTCCAAACAAGATAATCCAAGAGTTTTAATTTTGGTGCCAACCAGAGAGCTTGTTGTACAAGTAGTGAATGAAATTGAAAAACTTTCAAAGTACATTAATAATCGTGTCTTAGGTGTTTATGGTGGCACCAACATCAATACTCAAAAACAGGCTGTAGCACAAGGACTTGATATTATTGTAGCAACTCCTGGCAGATTATATGATTTGGCAGTTAGTAGAGTATTACAGTTAAAATCTATTCAAAAATTAGTTATTGATGAGGTAGACGTTATGCTAGACCTTGGGTTTAGGCATCAACTAATGAATATATTTGATATTCTACCCGAACGCAGACAGAATATTATGTTTTCTGCGACTATGACTAATGAGGTTGACACTCTGATTAAAGAATTCTTCATCAATCCCCAAAAAGTTCAAATTGCTGTTTCAGGTACACCATTGCATAACATAAACCAATCAAGGTACAATGTCCCAAACTTTTATACCAAACTAAATTTATTAGAAGCTTTGCTTAAAAACAGGGACAATTTTTCTAGAGTTTTAATATTTGTAGCTTATAAGAAAATGGCCGATCGCCTGTTTGAAAACTTGGAGGAGTTATTTCCGGGAGAATGTTGTGTTATCCATTCTAATAAAACGCAAAATTATCGCTTAAGAAGTATTGAACAGTTTAGGGAAGGTCAACATAGATTGTTAGTTGCTACAGATGTTATGGCTCGTGGCTTGGATATAGACGACGTTTCTCATGTGATTAATTTTGACACACCAGAATATCCAGAAAACTATATGCATAGAATTGGCAGGACTGGTAGAGCTGAGAAACAAGGTCAAACTATACTGTTATCTACTGAAAAAGAACAATCTTCACGCGAAGACATTGAATCATTAATGCAAATGGCTATTGATGTTATAGAAATACCTGAGACTATTGAGATTTCGACAGAACTGATAGAAGAAGAGCGCGATATAATTAAAGAACGTCACAATCCAATAAAGCGACGTACTGACGATGAACCTGGACCTGCATTTCATGAAAAAAAGGAAAAGAACCAAAAGATTAATCTTGGAGGATCTTATAGAAGGGAAGTATCAAAAAAATATAAGAAACCTAAAACGAGAGGTGACAAGAACTACAACCGCAAAAATAAGCGTAGAAAGTAAAAACCTCTTAAAAATGAAGAGGTTTTATATCTCAAGTACTGCAGGACTACATTTTATATAATATAAAATCTATAACCCTAACCTTATAGTTAGTCCTGCAATTGTACTTGATTTTCTACTATTTCATTAATAGGAACAATTAATATTCCATCATCATTTTTAAGTTTAATTGAAATACCTTCTATTGCCTCAACCTTATATTTCTTTTTGTTGAATTCGATTTTCTGGCCAACCTCATAAGTTTTGCGTGCATAGAATGATTTTAGCAATTTCCCTACCACTTCTTTAGCACCTAACCCAAAGGCTATAGCAAATGCTAAAAGAAACGCAGCTATAATCATATTAATATTATTGGTAATGATAGCTGTGTCAATACCTGCCTGATTAAGTGCTGTAATTGAAATAAATGTCAATAACAAAAAGAACACAGCTTGACTTATCATTTTACCACCCGACAAGTCCATTGATTCAAAGAGAGATTTTAAGCCATTTTTTACAAAATTGGCAAATAAGAGACCTAGGGTGAAAATTAATAGTGCTGCAAATAGTTGTGGCAAATAACCTAGTAATTCACTTATTTGAGTAGATATTATTTCTAAGCCCAAAATATCTGATGCGGTAATTAACAGTACTATGTACATTAACCATTTCACAAAATTGGAGATGATTTTCACGGTATCGAAGTTTAGCTCTTTTCCTTCAATAATTTCAATTTCGTTAAGCTTATCATCTAACTTGTCAACCTTCGCAAGTTTGAGCACCTTTTTAATAACTCTTACAATTATTTTAGTGATTATCCATCCAACTAGAAATACAACTAATGCACCAATTATGTTAGGAAAAACATTTGTTATTTCCATCCACATTGATGTTAATGATTTAAGCATTACTTCTTTAAATTCTGTCATTTTTTCCATACTAATAAGATTTATAGTTAGGGTTTATTAAGTATTATTCTTTTCTGTTTTTGCTAACACTATCTATGATATAGCCAAGATTATACGAAAATAATTCTGCTAATTCCATAAACAATTTTGCCATGGCAATATCATGCATAACTTTACTTTTAAGTTCTGCAGGCACCTCTTTTAAAGGTTGATTTATGTGTTTAAATGGATTCTCCATTCTTCGTATAATTTTCGTACTTCTGTACTAGTTTTTCTTTAGCTCTTTTTAATCGCATCTTTACTGCGCTTTCTCCAATATCTAAAGCCTCAGACAATTCTTTAATTGTTAAATTGTCTTCATACTTTAGTAGTAATATCATCTTTTCATCTGGTGAAATCAGCTCCATTACCTTTTTCAATTTTTCTACTCGCATATTCTGAAATTCGCGTGTAGAATCGACATCTTCACCAATGTTTTCAATACTATCTGAACTTATCGACTTTTTCTCAATCTTCTTAGCCGTGTTTCTGGTTACATAATTAACACAATGATTATAAGTAAATGCATATAACCATGTTGAAAATTTAGATCTCCCTTTGAAACTGCCTAGCTTCACAAAGACTCTTAAAAAAACATCTTGTGTTAAATCTTTGGCTTCATCAACGCCATTCGCAAATCCATAACATTTATTATACACCATTGAGGCATACCTATCGTATAGCACCTCGAACAACAATGTGTTGTTGTCTTTTACGATTGCCTCTACGAGTGCCTCATCGGTTAGGGTATGAACATCCGTTGGTGTCAAAATTTGTCTATTAGCATATGGTTAGTTGTTTGTAAGACACACATAGAAATAATAGGTCACAAAAAATTTAATTATTTACTTTCTTATATGTTCTTCCATATCTCCTAGGTGGTGATTTAATGCTTTGCTTGATATCTGAATCTCCCAAATCAAGAATGCTAATGATAAGATTAACAGCAACAAGGCCACACCAAATATCCATATAGCAACAATATGCTGATCGATATAAATTAAAAACATAGTTAAAACACAAAGAAGTAAACTTGCAATTCCAAAAATCTGCATCCAACGGGTTAATTGAAGTCGCAACTTTAAATTGTTTATTTGTCTGATCAATGATTGCTCCTTCTTTTCCTTATACTTTTCACTTAAGTTTCTTATCACAGCAGCATAAGCCAAAAATCTATTGGTATAAGCCAACATTACTAAAGAAATTGCAGAAAATAGTAATGCAGGTGTGGTTAGAGTTAGTTCTTCCATTGATCAGTATTCAAATAGCATTACAATAATAACAGTGAATCTTTAATAAAATTAACATATGTTAAAATTGTTATTAACTAAAAATGTTAATAGAACGAGTTTTTTGGTGCGATTTTACAATTAACAGAAAAGATTTGGTCATTTATCGAAGATTTCAGTTTAGATTATTTAAAATATCAGAGAATTATTAATTTAGAAGAAATTCCTCCAAAATCTAATATAACGGCTAGCTTTTGCTAGAAAAATTTAACCGCTTAATATGGAAGACTACTTAAACAATACAATACCAAATCTTCAGCCTTTTAATTTTGATGAACATCATGATACTCATTTTATCAATCAAAAATGGGTATTGGTAAACGGTATATCAAAGAAAAAATCAGTTTATACTTTTAGAAAGAATAATATTCTTGAAATAGCAAGGCAAAATAATATTATTAAAACTTCATGGAACTTAAATTTTAAAAATAATTTCTCTATTGAAACAGAAGATGGATTAATTAGTGTTAAAGCCTATTTTAAAGATGATGACATTCTTGTACTAAATCATCAAAACAAAAATGAGTTTGCTGTCTACATAAACACGACGGAATATGAAAATGAGCTAAATACAGTAGAAGACATTAAAGAATATCTCAAAGATAAATACAAGAGAAAGGCTAGTGACGTAATTTATGATCATGAATTCTATTATATTGAAAAATCAGAAGAATTTGGTCCATATAAAGTCGAAGAACTATCTAAAAAAGTAGAAAACGAAGAGATTTCTGCCTATTGTTTTGTTAGGGATATTAATGAAGATGACTACAGCAAAAGACTAAGAATAAATGATTTGATTACAGAATTACACTAGTTTATTAATTGCTTTTGTAAAATTCATATTTGGCTAGCTCAATTTAAACAATAGCCTCCCAGTTTTCTTGCGTTTCCGTTTTATCTCCTCTCGCGGTTTCTCTATCATATTTTTCCTGACGTTTCTGCATTTCATTGAATACTTTATCGAATATGGTTTTTGCACGAAGTAATTCACTACTTGTTACTTTTGCATCAGCTAATTCCTTTCTTAACTTTCTTGAGTATATTTCTGTAATATCAAAGTGGATCTGCTCATGTCTCAAAACATAATCTGTGCGACCTTCTTGTAAAACCCAACTGCTATTTGTATTAAAAACACTTTGTACAAAGACCTCTCCTTCCTTAAACATGTTGTTACCAGATTCATAACCAAATCCTGAATTTGTTAGTGCCAATGCATTTGGGTAGTTTTCACGATCTGGTTTACCTTTAAAATCATCCCAAGTTAGTTTTCTATCCTCGCTCCATTCAATCTGTGTTTCAAGTAACTTTGGATCGTCAACACGATAAATATCTGCCCATAACCTGTTGCAGGTACTCCATTTATCTGGTATTTTTTGTCTGGTTATTTTAATAACATTAGCTCCTGATTGCATGGCTAATTTTTTAAGGCTATTAATATTTTCATAATAGGTACAATTTACCGACATACCATTATCCGTAGCTTTGACTGAACCAACTTTATCACCTTCTATCAGCTGGTCATCTGAAATTTTTAAAACAATTACTAAATCATCTTTTTCCAAAGGATTAAAACTAGTAATTACGTTGCTTTTTAATTTTGGCGAACATGATAATGCCAATAGAAATAATAACAGAACATTTAATTTTTTCATAGACTTTAAATAAAAAAAGCGAACAAATCGTTCGCTTTTATATATGTTATTTTTTTAACTAAACATGTAGCGCTCTATTACCAGTTGCAGCCAATGCCGCCTCTTTTACAGCCTCTGCAAATGTTGGATGGGCATGTGAGTATCTTGAAATATCTTCAGCAGATGCTCTAAATTCCATTGCCGTTACGGCTTCAGCAATTAGATCTGCACAACGTGCACCAATCATATGGACACCTAATACTTCATCTGTAGTCTTATCTGCTAAAATCTTAACAAAACCGTCAATATCACCACTTGCCCTAGCTCTACCTAAAGCCCTAAACGGAAACTGACCAACTTTATATTCTACCTTTTCTGCTTTTAATTCTTCTTCAGTCTTACCAACCGCAGCAACTTCAGGCCATGTATATACAACTCCTGGTATAAGGTTATAATCTATATGAGGTTTCTGACCAGCTATTGTTTCTGCAACAAAAACGCCTTCCTCTTCAGCTTTATGTGCTAGCATTGCTCCTTTTACCACGTCACCAATTGCATATACATTAGATGCAGAAGTTTGTAGGTGTTCATTAACCTCAACTTGTCCTCGCTCATTAATTTTAACGCCTGCAGCCTCAGCATTCAATCCATCAGTATATGGTCTACGTCCTACAGATACTAAACAGTAGTCGCCTTTAAATTCTACTATTTCTCCCTTTTTATTTTCTGCTTTTACAATAACCTCATCACCTTTTCTCTCAACTGACTGTACCTTATGAGACATCATCATTTTACACTTGGCCTTTTTAAACACCTTATTCAACTCTTTAGATAGACCTGCGTCCATAGTAGGTAAAATTCTGTCCATATATTCCACGACAGTCACTTGGGCTCCGAGTCTGTAATATACTTGACCTAATTCTAAACCAATTACACCACCTCCAATTACAATCATATGTTTTGGCACCTCTTTTAATTTAAGAGCTTCAGTAGAGGTAATTATTCTTTCTTTATCTAATTCTATAAAAGGTAAGTTACTGGGCTTACTACCAGTTGCAATAATTATATTTTTAGCTTCAATCTCACCTGCGTCTTTACCCTCAATTTTAATGTGAGTCGCATCAATGAAAGAACCTAAACCTTCATAAACATCAATGTTATTTTTCTTCATCAAAAAATCAATACCTCCTGTAGTTTGATCTACAACAGATTGTTTACGTGCAATCATCTTTTCGAGATTTACCTTAATTTCACCAGGAATATCAATACCATGATCAGAAAAATGTTTAGTTGCTTCTTCATAATGATGAGAAGAACTGAGCAAAGCCTTGCTTGGAATACAACCCACATTTAAACAAGTACCACCTAAGGTTGAATATTTTTCAATAAGGGCAGTTGTCATTCCTAATTGTGCGCATCTTATCGCGGCAACATATCCACCAGGACCTGAACCTATAACTGCAACATCGTATGATTTCATATTGTAATTTTGATAGTTTAAAAACGATTACAAAAATACAAATGTTTTATGGTAAGACAATAAAAATTAAGACTTAGTATAACCGAATAATGGTCTCCTTTAATCCTTCAGATTTTAAAAATTCAGCTACCTCTATTGCTTCATCTCCACCTTGTTCTGCATGATGTAATAACGTATAACCATGTGGACCCTTGGCATGTAAAAGCAAAGGATTAAACTCTAACATTGCTTTTAAAATATTTAGCTGACCAAATAATGCCATGGTGAAAATATTTGCTTGAGCGCCTTTATTCAGAAAAAATTTAACAAGTTCTTTATGACCTACATGGCTTGCGGCACCGAGCCCAGTTTCAAAATCACCAGCACGCCAATCGTAGGCAGCATTGAGTAATGTTGGGTGCTCCTTAATTAATACTTTTACTCTATCTATCCTGCCGTGAGAAGCACCTACAAATTCTTTTACTAAGGCCTTATCTAATTGAGGTGGTTCTTCCTGAATACTATTCTGACCAAATACCAAAGAGGATCCTGTTATACCTAGAATACCCAAACTCGCTGATTTTAAAAAGTATATTCGTTTCATGACAAAGTTTTTTAAAAGGTATTAAATATTTAATCATGAAGTCCATAACTTAACACCAAATTAAGATGGTAAATTGAGTATTCTAATCCTTAAAACTGGATTGTACGATTTCAAGCATCAAAAAAGTGTCTAGTGATTTTAAATCAATGACACTTTTTCTAATTCCCCTAAGAATAAACTAATAGCACCGTAAATATCCTACAAAATAAATAGTTATACAATACTCAAATTGAGTAATTTAAATTATTATATAATGTTTTGATTCATTTTTAAAATACCAATTAGTTCTCCAGTGGATGAGATATTTAATTTTTTAAGTATGTTTCGCCTATGCGTATCTACCGTATGAGAGCTAATATTTAATTTTTTTGAAATTTCTTTACTACTCAAATCTTGAATAAGTAACCTAATTACATCTCTCTCTCTATTGCTAATGCCTCCATTTAATAATTTTTGCGAATAGGTATTGAAATAAACCGTTTCATACTCTTTGTTGTTATTTAGCAACTTGGCAGATGCAGAAATTTCTAATTTAAGACCAGGATCTAGTACAGTATAATGTGCCAACCCAATAATAGGTTTGCCTTTACTATCAAATGCTAAAGGTGTTGTATTCTGAACAATATTGACATAAACATCATTTGCATTTTTAAATCTGTAGTTCCATGTATAATTTGCATTTTGCCTTTTCTTTTCCTCAATGTTACCTATAGTGAATTCCATTAATTCGTTTAAAGCTTTTAGCCAATTATCAATATCTTCTGGATGTATTCTGCCCCAAAAATAGCGCATGCCCTTCTCCATTAATTCATCAGAATTTAGCCCCAAACACGAATTGAAATTTTTACTCACAAACTCAAAACTCAGTGATTGTGTGTTAGTGACACAAAAAAATGTAGAGCTATAGGGTAAATAATTATCTAACTCGATTATCTTTTTAATATGTGTTTCTAAGGAAGGTTTATCATATGATTTAAAGATGGACTTATAGAAGTCCATTACGTTATTGAAATCCATGATTAATAGCTTTTTTGGTAAAGTTAAATAAAATTAGGTTGGAAACCCAAGCATTTCTCCCGTTACTACTGTAAATAACCAGCAACCATGCATAGCATGCTCAATTGAAATTAGTAGTGTTAATTTCGTTTTATAAAATGTTTGTGCAAATATTAAACCACCAATAAATGTTAAAAGTATCACCAACGAATTCTTGAAAAAAAAATGTGCTTAAGAAAACATAATAGGATTTAAATAAAAAAGAGGGTATATTTTTAATTAATGTTTCGTGTGATTAAAAGAAAATATAGATAAAGATGCCTAAAAAATAACTACAATTATATCGATCCATTTGAGGGTTTTAAGAAGAATGCGCTTCATTCTTTGTGGGTGTTGTATTAATGTTCCTCTAAATTAACGAATTAATATATTTGGCATTGGTCAATCTACCATCAAGATCATAAATTAACGGATAATCCGAAACTCAAATAAGCCGAGCTATCTTCCTCACCCGAAGGAGCAAAATTATTATACAAATAATCAAATTGAGAGGAAAGGCTTAAATAAGAATTCAAAGGCATGTCGGCTCTTAATTCCTGTAAGATCCTATGATTACCAAAATCGGAATACAAGGGTTGGAAATAAGTTGTATTCGTTAATTCCAAAACGGTCTTATCATCATTATTCTTAACGTTGAAAGTAAGTGATAAGTAACTATTATGGCGGTGCCCATAATAGGTTTCATCAAGGACATCCACCTTTTCAATTTCGTACATATATGAATTACCGAAATAACCATTGAAAACTTTAGAATTGATAAACTTCAGACGAATTCCAGCACCTATCAAATTCCTTGAATTGATGGTGAATAGCTCATTATTCTGGTTTTGTATAAATGCCTCAAATCTAAATACTTGACTTAGCTTTTGATTATATCTGATATGAAAGAACCAAGAGTTTTGATAATCCACATCCTTACTTCGTATCAAATTATAATTACCCATTATGAAAAAGATCTTCTTCAAGTCCTTGGATTTGAAGGAGGTTGTTAAACTTGGTCTTATCTGAAACAAGTAATCGCCATTTGTATTGGAATAATTGAACAGAACATCACCCCGAAATGCGAAGATTGTAGAATCCAATTGCATACGTTGGGATTCAATATTTACTTGCCCTTGGATATCATGAATGCTCAGGGTAAATAATATGCCTATGATATATTTGGTTATTGCTGATGTTGTTGGGTTACTTGTTTTCAATGCCGTGTTGTTTTTTCTGTTTATTTGAAAGTGATTCAATTGTGCCATTTTTAAAATATTCTAATAATGGAGTTGCAGGTATCATATCCCATAATAAGGTAGTATTGTTTGAAAATGCAACTGGTATTAAAATGAATCGAATGAATAACTCAATTACCTTGTGTTTTTTTGAATTCATAACTAAAGTGTTATTGTAGTAGTATGTTTTACTTCATTAATCATAAACATACTATGAGTACTTCCAATATGATCAATTCTGGTTAATTTTTTAACCATAAATTCTCTAAAAGCTTCCATATCTTTTACTAAAACTTTTAAAAGATAATCATAATCTCCACTAATATGGTAACACTCTAATACTTCTTCTAGTTCAGCAACATCCCTTTCAAACTTCACCACATAGTCTTGTGAATGCTGTAATAGTTTAACATGGCAAAATGCCACAAATGCTTTGTTGACTTTCTTTTTATTTACTAAGGCTACATTCTTACTAATTACACCGCTTGATTCTAATTTTTTAATACGTTCATATACAGCAGTAACAGACAATCCTAGCTTTAAGGAAAGTGCTTTATTTGTTTGCTTACTGTCTGATTGCAGCAACGCCAAAAGTTGTTTATCTATTTCATCAAAAACCATAATGGATAAATTTTCTATTTAATTGAATTTTAAATTAAAATTAATGAAATATATTCTTTATTATTAATTAATAATAGTATATTTTTCTATAAATACTAATAATTATTGATTATATGTCTTATTATACCGAAATTTGTAATAATTAAAATTAATGATTATGGATTTCAAACCTGCTAATAATATACAAGATCTTCAATATTTTGGAGAATTTGGTGGTGTAAACCCTTCAATTTCTGATTCTTCTACATATACCTTTTTATCTGCAAAAACAATGTTTGATACCTTTGAAGGAAATGCAGATGGTTGTTACCTATATTCAAGGCATTCCTCTCCTTCAAACTTATATTTAGGCGAAGCACTAGCAGCAATGGAAGGTACTGAAACAGCTACAGTAACAGCTTCCGGTATGGGAGCAATTACTCCAGTATTATTGCAACTGTGTGAAGCTGGTGAACATATTGTAAGTAGTCGAACAATTTATGGTGGTACATACGCCTTCTTAAAGAATTTTGCTCCACGTTTGGGAATAAACACATCCTTTGTTGACATCACCAAATTAGATGTTGTAGAAGCTTCTATTACAAGTAAAACAAAAGTATTATACTGTGAATCTGTTAGTAACCCTTTGCTAGAGGTTGCCGATCTAAAAGGATTAGCTAACCTAGCAAAGAAATATAATCTCAAATTGGTTATTGACAATACGTTCTCACCGCTCAGTATATCCCCAGTTAAGTTAGGTGCAGATATCGTAATCCATAGTTTAACAAAATTTATAAACGGATCTTCAGACACTGTAGGAGGAGTTGTTTGTGGTACACAAGAACTTATAGACCAATTAAGAAACGTAAATGATGGAGCTGCAATGTTATTAGGAGCTACTATGGATAGTTTACGTTCGGCATCAGTACTTAAAAACTTAAGAACATTGCACATAAGAATGCACCAGCATAGTAAAAATGCTATGTATTTAGCTCAACAGTTTGAGAAAGCTGGTCTTAAAACTGTATATCCAGGATTAAAATCTCATCCATCGCATAATCTATTTAAATCGATGATGAATAAAACTTATGGATTTGGAGGTATGCTTACAATTGATGTTGGTACTTTAGAAAAAGCTAACGATTTAATGGAAATGATGCAAAAAGAAAATCTTGGTTATTTGGCTGTTAGTTTAGGTTTTTATAAAACTCTTTTTAGTGCTCCAGGCTCATCTACCTCTTCAGAAATACCTGAAGAAGAGCAAGTTGAAATGGGATTAAGTGATGGTCTTATTAGATTTTCTATTGGCTTAGATGCAGATATTGAGCGTACATTCAATAAAATGAAAGAATGTATGCTAAAACTTAATATTCTAGAAACAGAATTAGCCTAATAAAAAAAAGAGCAAATTAAAATTTTAATTTGCTCTTTAAGTTTAGGCGCTATCAATCCTCTTAGTTCTTGTCTTTTGTATTAAGCAACCAAAGATTCGTAATGTTTAACCAACTTTGCATTTCTAATTACTTCTCTGTGTAGTTTTTGTCTAATGTTAGTCATTTCTACCACTGGAGTAAATTCTTTTAAGGAAGATTTGCTGGATTCTAACTTAGCTAAATAGTTTAAGGTCATTATATGTCTTCTAAGCTGTCTTCTATTTCGCTTCAATTCTTCCTCCATATTTAAGGTAGAACAATAAGATACTTCTTGTTGACCTAGATCTTTATTTCGTGCATTTGTTAATGTATAAGTACTAGTTGAGTTTCTATGAGTTTTGAATTCTGATTTGATACTTTGTCTTTTAAATAAGAAGTAGGCAACCAATATTAATTGTATCCCAACAAATACTAAAAAATAATATAAAAATTCCATAGTTCAGGGGTTTAATTACTTTTCAGACACATTAATGGTTACCTGTAGTCACAATTTTTCGATGAAATGCATGAAATTTTTAGATTTTCTAATTATAATATCGATTATTTGCTATAAAATTAAGATTATCGTAACATTACGCTCGTAAACAAATATTAAATGCAGGAAGATAAAAATATCACAGAAGTAAAGATTAAAGATCAAAAGGTTATTCAAAATACAGAATTAAACATTTGGGAGGCGCTAATTCCTGTTTTTGCATTGATTGGTATGTTAGCATACAATATTTATGTTTATGGTGATGATGCCTTAAGTGGTAGTAATCAATTTATTCTTCTTATGGGTGCAGCAGTTGCCGCAATTGTTGGGTTTATGAATAAGGTGACTTACAAAAGAATGCTAGAAGAAGTTGCTGAGAATGTAAAATCTACTACAGGAGCACTTCTTATACTATTAATGGTTGGTGCACTAGCAGGTACTTGGTTAGTAAGCGGTATTATACCAACAATGATTTATTATGGTCTTCAAATTTTAAATCCGACGATATTTTTAGCGGCTTGTGTTATTATTTGTGCAATCATATCTATTGCTACAGGTAGTAGCTGGACTACATCTGCAACGGTCGGTATAGCATTAGTTGGTATTGGTGAAACATTAGGGATTTCTATGGGTATGACTGCAGGTGCTGTTTTATCTGGCGCTTATTTTGGTGATAAAATGTCACCATTAAGTGACACTACCAATCTTGCTCCTGCTATGGCTGGAGGAGAATTATTTAGTCATATTAAATATATGGCTTATACCACTATTCCTACTATTGTTATAACATTAATCATATTTGTAATTATAGGTTTAAATTTAGATACCATAGGAACACCACAAATTGCTGATAAATTGACAGCAATTGATAACGCCTTTAATATAAGCCCATGGCTTTTTATAGTGCCAATTGTAGTCATATTTATGATAATTAAAAAGACACCTCCTTTAATTGCTTTACTTATTGGAGCACTTTTAGGTGGCATAACTGCTATTATTGCACAACCAGAAATTATTGTATCTATTGCTGGAGCTGAATCCTTAAGTTTCCAATCTGCATATAAAGGTGTAATGAATGCTTTAACAGTTGATACTGCTGTCACAACTACAAGTGCAGAATTAAATGATTTATTTACCGCTGGTGGAATGAAGGGAATGTTGGGTACAATTTGGTTAATTGTCTGTGCTATGGTTTTTGGTGGTGTGATGGATGCAATAGGTGCTTTGTCTAGAATTACAGATGCACTTTTAAAAATGGCAACCTCAATATTTGGATTGTTCGCAAGTACCGTAGTGAGTTGTCTTGCATTAAACTTAACGGCATCAGATCAATATTTAGCTCTTGTCGTGCCAGGTAAAATGTTCAAAAAAGCATATGAAGATCGTGGTTTGGCTCCAGAAAACTTGAGTAGAACTCTAGAAGATTCAGGCACAGTTACTTCTGTTTTGATACCATGGAATACGTGCGGTGCATATCATTCAAAAGTGTTATTTGGATATGCTGGTGCCACTGCTTACATTCCTTATGCTTTCTTTAGTATCATAAGTCCTTTTATGACCTTACTTTTTGCTGCGTTTAGAATTAAAATTAAACAACTTTCAGATAAATAGTAATTAAGATTTTAAGAGATCCGCGATGTCTTTTAAATTGCGCTCTAAAGCGTAATCTAGGGCTGTCTTACCCTGGTTATCCTTTACTTCCTTATTCGCTTTATTTGCTAATAATGTCTTTACAATTCCTTGGTGACCATATTGTACTGCATAGATAAGTGATGATATTCCGTTATTATTAATAGCATCAATATCTGCTCCGTTTTCCAATAAAAGCTTAACTAAATCCAAGTTTCCTTTAAAACTCACACCAATTAGTGCTGTATTACCTGAAGCATCCTTAGCGTTAATTTCAGCACCATGCTCTATTAGAGATATAGCTATTTCAGCTTTATCAAAATAAGTTGCATATATTAATGGTGTAAAACCACGTGCGTCATTTGTGTTCGCCACTTCAGGACTGTTTTCTAATTGGGCTTTTATATTTTCAATATTCCCAATTTGAATTGTTCTAAAAAAAAGCTCAGTCGCATTCATTTTTTTAAATTTTATGATAAAAAAAGGAATGCTTACCTAAGTATCGCACCCCTTCTTTTTCATTTGCTATTAATCAAGTACTATTATAAATCAAAGCGGTCTAAATCCATAACCTTAGCCCATGCCTTAACAAAATCATTTATGAATTTTGTTTCACCATCATTGGCACCATAGACTTCACAAACGGCCCTTAATTCTGTGTTAGATCCAAAAACTAAATCTGCTCTTGTACCTTTAAACTTCAATTCACCTGTTCTACGATCTCTACCCTCAAAGTATTTCTCATCCTCTGATGTTTCACTCCAAGTATAGGTCATATCTAATATATTTTTAAAGAAATCATTAGATAAACTACCTACATTATCTGTAAATACTCCATAATCAGAATTATCGAAATTTGTGCCTAACACGCGCATTCCACCAACAAGAACAGTCATTTCTGGTATTGTTAATGTTAATAGGTTTGCTTTATCAATTAACAGGTCTTCAGCTTTTGCTTCTGCATTAGCATTTTGATAATTTCTAAATCCATCTCCTACTGGCTTTAAGTAATTGAATTGCTCAATATCAGTTTGCTCTTGAAGTGCATCACCACGTCCTTGAGAAAATGGCACTGAAATATCATACCCTGCCTTTTTAGCTGCTTCTTCAATACCAGCATTACCGCCTAATACAATTAAATCTGCAAGCGAAATCTCACCGCTAAATTCGTTTATTATACCGTTATAAACATTCAAAACATTATTTAGCTCTTCTGGGTTGTTAACCTTCCAATTTCTTTGAGGCTCAAGTGCAATGCGTCCTCCATTAGCACCACCACGTTTGTCAGAATCACGATATGTGGAAGCTGAAGCCCAAGCAGTTTTAACTAATTCAGAAACTTTTAAACCCGACGCCAATATCATTTTCTTTAATGAGTCTATATCAGAAGTGCTTAACTTATAATTTACTTGAGGAATTGGGTCTTGCCAAATTAATTCTTCAGATGGTACTTCTGGACCAACATACCTAATTTTTGGACCCATATCACGGTGTGTCAATTTAAACCATGCTCGAGCAAATGCATCCTCAAAAGCCTTGTGGTCTTTATGGAATCTTTTAGATATTTCCAGATAAGCTGGGTCCATCTTTAGTGCGATATCAGCTGTTGTCATCATTAACGCTTGCGTACCATTACCAATTGCTGTTGGAGCCATTCGGGATTTAGATTCAGCTGCAGGCGTCCATTGGTGTGCACCAGCTGGACTTTTTGTAAGCTCCCAATCATAATTCAATAATACGTCAAAATAATCAGCATCCCATTTTGTTGGATTTGGTGTCCAAGCCCCTTCGATACCGCTCGTTATAGCATCTTCTAATACACCAGTCTTATATGTGTTTTTCCATCCTGTACTCATCTCTGCCATTGTTGCGCCATGAGGCTCTGCACCAACGTATTGCCCTGGATCTGCGGCACCATGTGCCTTACCAAAAGTATGTCCACCAGCAACCAGAGCAACAGTTTCTTCATCGTTCATTGCCATACGACCAAAGGTTTCTCTTACATCATGAGCAGAAGCTAACGGATCTGGGTTACCATCTGGCCCTTCAGGATTTACATATATCCAACCCATCATAACAGCTGCTAATGGATCTTCCAAGTCTCTTTTTGTTGGATCTTTTTCTCCATCATATCGTGCTGCATTTTCTCCCCATTCAGTTTCACTTCCCCAATACACATCCTGTTCTGGTTCATAAATATCTTCACGTCCACCAGAAAAACCAAAAGTTGGGAATCCCATAGATTCTAAAGCTACATTTCCAGCTAAAATCATTAAATCTGCCCAAGATAGCTTGCTTCCGTATTTTTGTTTAATAGGCCATAATAACAAACGTGCTTTATCCAAGTTTCCATTATCTGGCCAACTATTAATTGGAGCAAATCTCTGATTTCCTGTAGCCGCTCCTCCTCGACCATCACCAACTCTGTAAGTCCCTGCACTATGCCACGCCATACGAATCATTAACCCTCCGTAATGCCCATAATCCGCTGGCCACCAATCTTGTGAATCAGTCATTAGATTGGTTAAATCTTTCTTTAACTCATCATAATCTATCCCTTTAAACGCTTTAGCATAATTAAAATCTTCTCCATAAGGATGATTCTTTTTAGCGTGCTGCCTTAAAATATTAAGCTTAAGCTCGTTTGGCCACCAATCTCTATTATTGATACCATGACCTGCAGTTGATTTCTGATTTCCTGCTAAAAAAGGACATTGACTTGGGTCTCCACTACTATTATTCATTGATTCTATATTTTGTGATTAACACTTATTTCTATGCACTGTAAAGTTATGAAATTATGTATTTGAGAATTGAAAGTATATATACTATATTTTTATTTTCTAATAGGAATTATCAATAACTACATTATTTAGAATTGTTTTAAACAATGGTATTCGAATTCGTTTTGTTTAATATTTAAGGTTTTTACATGAATTTTGTAGATAAAAACTTAAACACATTTGTTAAAGACTTGCAATGCATTGCTTTGCGTATTACTTTTATAAAAAAAATCGCTTATGCTATTGAAAAAGACAAACATTGAAGAGAGATTACAGCGCTTAAAAAACAAACAGAATAATGAGCATTTAATACTTGATGCGGTTTATAATATTCTGGAAGAAGACAATAATAAAGATTCTCTTATTATTGACACATTATCTTCACATAATTCTTCAGACAAAAACGACTTTGAATTTGATCTTTTAGAAACAAATAGAATTTATCATATAAACCAAATAAAGGAAATATGTATAGATTATAGATTACGTTTTTTGGACTCCAAATATTTTAAAGGTGAGCTTCCTTATGAAGCAATATCTAAAATTAAATCTATAGAAAAAGATCATAACACCAAGCTAAACGGATTTAAGATAATTGCTCCTTCTAAATTGTTTAAATTAGAAAATGCTGATGATCCATTACTCTTTGCCCCAATTGGCAATGGTTATTACTACCTTATCCATAAATGGGGAAATGATTTAAATCCATTTAGAAAATTATTAATGTGGCCTTATAAGAGTTTTGGTAATTTAATTGTCGCTACCCTTCTTATAAGTTTGATCGCTACTGGATTATTCCCTGAAGGTATTTTTTCTAACAAGCCGAATTCTGCACAGGCTGGAATGATTTTCTTTTTTATTTTTAAGTCAATTGCAGCAGTAGTACTTTATTATGGTTTTGCAGCTGGAAAAAATTTTAATACTGCTATTTGGAATAGCAAGTATTTTAATGCCTGATATTTGTCATGTAACATTCTTAAAAATTTCGTAACTTATAGGTATAATATTAATATCATCTAATTATGAGCGAATCAGAATATACCAAAATATACTACGGCAATTTTATTTTAGTAACTAGAGTTAAAGATGAACTTGAAAAAGCTGATATAATACCTATAATAAAGGATGAGGGCGAATCACAACGTTTAGCAGGTTACGGTTCCATGAATCAAGGGTTCCAAGAAGTATATGTGCATAATGATGAACTAGAAAAGGCTAACGTCATTGTTGAAAAGGTAAAAGCTGAGATGGAAGCTTCGGCTTAATTACCCAATAGGTAACATTTATACGGTCTGAGCATACATTTTTTCTCGTTGCTCCTTTATTTTTTTGTCACCCATGTATTCATCAAATGTCATGTATCTGTCTATTACACCATTTGGAGTGAGTTCAATTATTCTATTACCAACGGTTTGGGCAAACTCATGGTCATGAGTGGTCAACAAGACCGTACCTTTAAAATTCTTTAAGGAATTATTGAATGCTGTGATACTTTCTAAATCTAAATGATTAGTTGGCTCGTCTAACATTAATACATTAGCCCTAATCATCATCATTCTACTAAGCATACAGCGTACCTTCTCACCACCTGATAATACATCAGACGTTTTTAAAGCTTCTTCTCCACTAAAAATCATTTTACCTAGAAATCCCCTAATGTAAACCTCTTCTCGCTCCTCTTCTGTTGTTGCCCATTGGCGCAACCAATCCACCAGTGTTAATTTATTATTGAAATACTCACTATTATCTAATGGAAGATACGATTGTGTAGTTGTAACTCCCCAAGCATATTTTCCGGCATCTGCCTTCTCCTTACCATTTATTATTTGGTAAAATGCTGTTGTTGCCCTAGAATCCTTAGAATATACTACAACTTTATCACCTTTGGATAAATTAAGGTCTATACCTTTAAATAATAGTTCACCGTCAAGACTTGCAGTTAGGCCTTCAATATTTAAAATTTGATCACCTGCTTCCCTCTCACGTTCAAAAATTATTGCTGGATATCGTCTACTAGATGGCTTAATATCTGATATATTTAATTTATCAATCATCTTTTTTCTACTTGTAGCCTGTTTAGACTTGGCAACATTTGCAGAGAAACGACGGATGAATTCCTCTAGTTCCTTTTTCTTCTCTTCTGCTTTTTTGTTTTGCTGTGCGCGCTGTTTAGCAGCTAATTGAGATGATTGATACCAAAATGAATAGTTACCAGAGAAATGATTAATCTTACTAAAATCTATATCTGAAATATGGGTACAAACCGCATCTAAGAAATGCCTGTCGTGGGAAACAACAATTACACAATTGTCATAATTGGCTAAAAAATGTTCTAACCAAGAAATAGTCTCATAATCTAAGTCATTTGTAGGCTCATCCATAATTAGAACATCAGGATTACCAAAAAGTGCCTGTGCCAGCAAAACTCGGACTTTCTGCTTACCATCCAAATCACCCATTAAACTGTAATGTAATTCCTCTTTTATTCCAAGGTTAGATAACAACGCAGCTGCGTCACTATCAGCATTCCAACCATTCATTTCTTCAAATTGTACCTGCAACTCTCCAATCTTTTCCGCATTCTCATCAGTATAATCTGCATATAAGGCGTCAATTTCTGTTTTGAGTTTATAAAGTGGTTTGTTTCCTTTTAAAACAGTTTCTATAACTGTATCCTCATCATGTTTATTATGATTTTGTTCTAAAACAGACATACGTTTTCCAGGTTCTAAATGAACATGCCCAGAAGTTGGATCCATTTTTCCTGACAAAATCTTTAAAAAGGTAGACTTACCAGCGCCATTTGCTCCAATAATTCCATAACAATTACCACTATTAAAGGTAGTATTTACCTCATCGAATAGTATGCGTTTACCAAATTGTACTGATAGATTAGAAACTGATAACATTTTGTACTTTTTAAATTCGCGACAAAAGTAGAAAATTAAAGCTACAAGACGAAATAATCATACACTATAACAAGATTTAACGAGGCCTTAACAACAGATGAATGTTTCAAGACATATTTTTGTTCAACTAACAATGGCTAAAACACTTATTTTAATACGAACTGTAAGTCTTTTTATAGGACTAATTGCAATGACTTTTGGATGTAAATCAAAAAGCACATCTGAAGGCGATATTGCATTTTTAGGCGGTGAGATTGTTAATCCTAAAAACAAGAGTGTTGTACTTTACAATACAGATGGTAAAGTTGTTGATTCTTTTAACCTTGACGCTAATAATAGATTTAAGCATAAATTCACAAATTTAAACCCAGGATTATATTCTATTACACATGGTGGTGAATATCAAATGGTTTTGCTAGAACCAAATGATAGTGTAATGTTTAGATTAAATACTTATGATTTTGACGAATCATTGGTTTTTACTGGAAAGGGTGCAAAAAAGAACAACTATTTAATCAAGACTTATCTTTCTAATGAGAAAGAAGCAGACAAGTTAGTAGAATATTCTAAAATGGAACCTGAAGCCTTCCACACTTTTATTGAAGATCGAAGACAACGCCATTTAGATAAACTTTATGCTTTTTTAGAGTTAAACCAGCAATCTGATTTTTTTAAATCTATTCTAGAGGCAAATATCAATTACAATAATTTTGCCGACAAAGAGATTTATCCGTTTGCTTATTTTGGAAATAATAAATTGATTCATGTTAAGGATTTACCTGAACAATTTTATGCGCACAGAAATGAAATTGACTATGATGCAAATCACTTAAGTCGTTTCTTTTCTTACAATCGGTTTTTATTTTCACATATTGATAACCTCGCAATAAGTTCATTTTATGAACATAATGAATTTCATAGTATGTTTGATAGACACTCAATGGAATACAACAAATCAAAATTAGACTTGATTGATAGTATTATTACCGATGAGGTCATAAAGAATAATCTTTTAAAATATAAGGCAAGAAATTACATTAGCCATAATCATACAGAAGTTGAGGCTAACGAATTATTAGAGTATTATCTCAGCAAAAGTACAAATGAAGAAGACAAGACCTATATGAAAGATTTAGTTGCTTCTTTAAAATTACTTAGACAAGGAAATCCATTACCTAACCTCGAAATTGTAAGTTTTGATGATAAAGAATACCAATTAAATTCTATGATAAAAAGACCTACAATAATTTATTTTTGGTCTTCTAACTCAAAGGCTCAATATAGAAATAGTCATTATAAAGTTAATTCTTTAAAGAAAGATTTTGATTATATGGATTTTGTATCCATTAACGTAAATGATAATGACGACAAGTACTGGAAAAAAATAATTAGTAATTACGATTTCTTAACTACAAGTGAATATAAGTTTAAAGACTCTAATAAGGCTAAAAAAATATTAGCGGTAAATTACTTGAACAAAGCTATAATTGTGGATGAAAATGGAATTATTCTTCATCCAAATGTTAATATCTTTAAATCAGATTTTTCTGAAAAACTAGAAGAGTTATTACAAAAAAAGCACCTTATTAAATAAGATGCTTTTGTTATTCATTTATGGAATGTACTAATTTCCTTTTTTATAATCCGCAAGGAATTTTTCCAATCCAATATCTGTTAAGGGGTGCTTGAGCAATCCAATTATAGAGCTAAGTGGTCCGGTCATAACATCAGCACCTAATTTAGCACAATCTATAACATGCATTGTATGTCTCACAGACGCAGCTAAAATTTCTGTTTCAAATGCATAATTATCATATATATGACGAATTTCAGCAATTAAATTAAGACCATCTGTTGAAATATCATCTAACCTACCAATAAATGGCGATACATAAGTAGCACCTGCTTTAGCTGCCAAAAGTGCTTGTCCCGGAGAAAAAACCAGTGTTACATTTGTCTTAATTCCTTTATCAGAAAAGTACTTACAAGCTTTAATACCATCTTTAATCATAGGCAGTTTAATAACAATCTGGTCATGTAATTCTGCGAGTGCCTCACCTTCTCTAACCATACCTTCGAAATCTGTTGATATTACCTCTGCAGACACATCTCCATCTACAATGTTACAGATATCCACATAATGTTTTAAAATATTATTTGTACCTGTAATACCTTCTTTTGCCATTAATGATGGGTTTGTAGTAACACCATCAAGTATACCCATATCTTGAGCCTCTTTAATTTGGTCTAGATTTGCAGTATCAATAAAAAATTTCATGCCTATATAATTTGAATTGTTGAGTTTTAAAGTTGGCGCGAATTTACAACTAATAGGTAGTTTTATTCTGTATTCTTATTAAAAATATATTAACAACTTACTAAAAGGAAAATGTAACTATTCTTCAATAATCAAAGTATAGGTTTTAGATGTAGAATAATTGCATAATCTGTCATCAGCACCATCATCTCTAAAGGGCCCATCTACATCTACAAAAATGGTAATTTCAAAAGTTCCAACTTCGGTAGGTGTCCCTTCGATACTTATGGTTCTGAAGTTTACAAAATAATCCATCCCTAAAGGCAACCCTTTTACATCGAAATAATAGTCATAATCTTGGTCTCTAGGTTCATTATTTATCTCAGCTTTTAGATCTATATAATAATAAGTTTCTGTTGATCCTATGGGGAAGGTTTTGTTTTCCAATTCTGGTTCTCTCGGAATAATACAATCAAAAACATCATCACAACCAAAAAATGAAATCGAAAAAAGAAATAGTAATAATATTCGGAGTTTTTTCATAATAGCTAATTTGATTTAGATACATCAAACAGCATACCAATTTTAATTAAAGTTTATAATGATTCATTAATAATCTTTCATAAACTTTATCAGGCAATATTCGTTTTAACACAATGGAAAATTTTTGCATAAATGCTCCTACCTTATAATGAATCCTTGGCTTAGGGTTATTCATTATTTTTAGGATTGCTTCAGCCATTTTCTTAGGGTCGCTTCCTTCATCTACATGATCATCCATCGTTTTTAATGAAGCCCCATATTGGGTCTTATAGGGTGAATTATTTAATACAGGAGCGTGGTATCTACCTGAAGCGATATTGGTTGCGAAATCTCCAGGTGCAACATTTGTCATTTCTATATTAAATGGTTTCAACTCCATTCTAAACGCTTCTGTAATAATTTCCAATGCACCTTTACTTGCACTATAAACGCCTCGATATGGTAAACCCATATATCCTGCAATAGAAGTAATATTAATTATGAGACCTGATTTATTTTTGCGCATGCTAGGAAGCACAGCTTTAATTACATTTATTGGACCAAATAGATTTGTTTCGAAATTACGCCTAATTTCTTCCTCAGGAATTTCTTCTAATGGACCGGTAATACCAGCACCAGCATTATTGATTAAAACATCTATTTTTGACGCCTTTGATAAAACTTCATCTACACATTTACTAATAGTCTCAGCTTTGGTAACATCTAATGCAACAAGAGGAAATTTACTTTCTTTATAATTTGTGGGATTTCTACTAGTACCAAAAACAACAAAACCCTTCTCATCAAGAAATTCACCAATAGCTTTTCCAATTCCAGAAGATCCACCTGTTATTAATACTACTTTAGACATATAAAAAATGTTGTGAGACTTCGAAAATACAAATTTATAGGAGACTTTATTGTACAAAAAAGGGCAAGCTACCTACATCACACCGCTACGACCGCGTACCTTTGCTGCGTTCCCGCCCTGGAGGATTAAGCAGGAGCTGGTTGTGTAGGACTTGCCCGGCGGCAAAGATACAATCTTTTAATACTTTAGCAATGATTTTTAATCTGAATTTTAATTTAATAACTTGGGCAAAAATTAAAGAAAATAATGCGTTTATATAAATATATCATTGTCATTTGTTTGAGTCTTTTTCTTGCTAATTGTGGCGAAACAAATGCATCTAAACAAAGTGGACTTTCTATTAATACTATTTCAAAAACTATTACTCTTGGCGATCAATTAGGCCTTACAATAAACAATCCTAAAAAGCTAAATATAGAGTCTGTTTCATTCAAGATGAATGAAAAAGACATTGAGCCAAATCATGCCTTAAATTCAATTCATCTGGGCAAGAATACTATTAGTGCGGTAGTAAGTTTTAATGACAAAACTGAGACAATAACTAAAGAAATAGAAGTTTACAATAATAAGCGTCCAGATATTTATACTTACGAAATAATTAATACTTACCCTCATGATATTTCCTCTTATACTCAAGGTTTAGAGTTTTATAATGGAGAACTCTATGAAAGTACAGGACAACGTGGTGAATCTAAATTAAGAAAACTAAACTTTGAAACTGGAGAGGTTTTAAAAAATTTAAATCTTGCTGATGCATTTTTTGGTGAGGGTCTTACCATTATTAATGATAGTATATATCAACTTACATGGCAAAGTAAAAGAGGTTTTATTTATGACATAAATACCTTCGACAGATTAGGTACCTTCAATTATGGCAGCAGTAACGAAGGTTGGGGATTGTGTAATGATGGAAAGCAACTATATAAGTCTGATGGTACGGAAAAAATATGGTTTTTAAATAAGGAAAATCTTATCGAAAATGGTCATATTGAAGTTTATACAGACAAAGGGAAAATACCAAGTCTAAATGAGCTAGAATGGATAAACGGAAAAATTTATGCCAACATTTATCAGCGAAACGGTGTCGTTATCATCAATCCAGAAAACGGTGCAGTTGAAGGTGTTATTGACTTTAAACCATTGAGAAAACTAGTATCTCAACACACTGACCTAGATGTATTAAATGGCATTGCTTATAATCCAGAACGAAAGACAATTTTTGTTACAGGTAAAAATTGGGACAAACTTTTTGAGGTTAGTATAAAGAAAAAATAGATTTCAGAAAATTAATCCATTAACTCTTAATTATGATCCAGTTTTTAAAAAGGAATAAAAAATTAAATAAGCTAATAAGTATACTCTCTCCAAAAAGTTTAGAGACAAGATTGCAATTAAGAGCAGCTGACGAAACTTGTGATTATATTGAAAAAAATATGTTACTAGTCCATTCAAATATTTCTAGGAATGCAGTTTTAAAAACTGCATTGAAACATGTAACAATTGATGGTCAATATTTAGAATTTGGTGTTTTCTCAGGAAAAACAATCAATTTAATTGCTAAAGAGAATCCAACCAAAAAAATATATGGTTTTGATTCTTTTGAAGGTTTGCCTGAATCTTGGAGAGATGGATATTTACCAGGTCACTTTGATAGAAAAGACAGTCTTCCTAAAGTACTTAAAAATGTAAATTTGATTAAAGGTTGGTTTTCGGAAACATTACCTAAATTCATAGAAGAGAATAAAACAAACGTTGCTTTTCTTCATATAGATTGTGATATATATTCGTCCACAGTAACAGTATTAGAACTCTTAAAACCTTTTATAAAGCAAGATTCAATTATAGTTTTCGATGAATATTTTAATTATCCGGGTTGGAAAGATGGTGAATATAAAGCCTTCAAAGAATTTACGGATTTGCACAAAATTAAATATGAATACATCACTTATAATAGATATTCTGAACAAGTAGCTCTCAAGATAAATCAAATTTAACTTATCAAACTCTTGCAAATATTCGAAAAAGACTTAATAGTCACCAAGGCAGATCTAGATCAACTCAATCATGTGAACAATGTACGTTATGTACAATGGGTTCAAGATATTGCAGAAGCACATTGGACCAAAAACACCCCAAACAAAATACTAGAGCGTTACTTTTGGGTTTTAGTAAGTCATCTCATTGAATACAAATACCCAGCAGTTTTAGGTGATGCTCTGAAACTTAAAACTTATGTTTTAAAATCTGAAGGAGTAACTTCTATTAGAATTGTTGAAATTTATAATGCAACTTTAAATAAGTTGCTTGTAAAATCAGAAACAAAATGGTGTTTTATGGATAAAGAAAAACAAAGACCAACACGAATCATTTCTGAAGTAGCTAAATTATTTGATTAACATTTATTTAGGTTAAAGTTTCATTAAGGCGTTATTGAATTGTATACAAAATACTTTTCTTTATTCTATTAATCACATTTAATGCGCCAATACCTTTATTCGATACTACTACTCCTTTTCAGTATTCAGATAACAAGCGCTCAAATACTTAAAGCAAAAGTATATGATGCAACAACGACAGTTAAAGGCATTAAAGTCTATAACAAAACTCAAAAAAGAATCACAGCTACTGATGATGAAGGTAATTTTTCCTTACCTGCAAAAGTTGGTGATAGCATAAAGTTTCAGTCCCTATTTCACCATCCTAAAACTATTGCGGTTTCAAAATCTCACTTTAGGGAAACAACTATTTTTGAACTCAAAAAAATAATAAATGAATTAGACGTAGTTGAAATAGAATCAGAACCAAAACAACCTGTCTTTGTTTTAGAATCGTATAATACAGAGCTACAAGATTTAATAAAAGAAGATATAAAACGAAATCCTCATTTATACACACCCGAAGGTGCAAGTTATGGTGTTGATTTTGTTTACTTAATTGGTCAAATCGCAAAACTTTTCAAAAATAAAAACAAATACAGGACAGCGATTTATCAGCCTCTATCCTATCGTCAACTTGATTCTCTTTTCAGTAATAGTACACTTTTCAATGAAAGATTAGTCCATGAAGACTTAAATATTCCAACCGATAAAACTAAACTCTTCTTTGATTTCTGTACTGCACAACAGATAAGTTCAGAGCTACTAAAAGAAAAAAAACAAATGGAGTTATTAGAATTGTTAATGACTAACAGCAAAAACTTTTTAGCAATATTAGACGAGTTCGAAAAAACCAAATTGAAAAAAGACTAGAGCAAGTACATATTTCTTTTAAAATCATAATAAATCATAACTTCAAAAGTTATATTTTTAACCAATAATTATTCAATTATTTTTTATGAAGCGATTGCTTTCATTCTTTCTTTTTTTTGGAATTATAGTTTTTTGGAGTTCTTGTAGAAATGATTTTGAATTCTCACCAAGTACTGGAAACTTAGGTTTTGCCAAAGACACAGTGTATTTAGATACGGTTTTTACAAATATTGGATCAAGCACTTATAATCTTAAGGTGTATAACCGTAGTGATGAAGATATTGTTATACCAACTATTCAGCTAGAGAATGGCATTAATTCCTTTTACAGAATGAATGTAGACGGTTCTACAGGATTACAAGGGTCTCAAGAAGGGAAATTCTTTGAAAATGTGGAGTTATTGGCCAATGATAGCCTTTTTATCTTCATAGAAACCACAATAGATATTGAAACATTAACTGCATCAGATACTCAGTTTCTATATACCGACAAAATATTATTCGATTCAGGCAACAATCAACAAGATGTGGATTTAGTGACTTTGGTAAAAGATGCTATTTTTATTTATCCCAATAGGGATACCACAACTGGTATTATAGAAACGCTCACCTTTGATGTAGATGGAGATGGAAATCCGGATGAGACTACATTACAAGGTCGGTTTTTAGAAAATGATGAACTAACATTTACCAATGAAAAACCTTATGTTATCTATGGATATGCTGGAATCGATGAAGGTAATACATTAACTATGGAGGCTGGTGCAAGAGTTCACTTTCATGCTAACTCAGGTATTATTGTAACTAATGGTGCATCCTTAAATATTAATGGCTCTATTAGTGCTGATCACGAAATTCTAGAAAACGAAGTCATTCTTGAAGGTGATCGCTTAGAACCATTATTTACAGATGTGCCAGGACAATGGGGAACCATATGGCTATTTAATGGAAGCATAAATAATACGATTAATTATGCAACTATAAAAAATGCTACAATTGGTATTTTATCAGAGGGTAATCAAGATGTACCTAATGATAAATTGATTATTACAAATTCTCAAATTTATAATTCTAGTGCATTTGGTATTTTAGGAAGAGCAACATCAATTACAGGAGAAAATGTAATTATAAATAACTCAGGGCAATCCTCATTTGCAGGAACATTAGGTGGTAAATACAATTTCACACATTGTACAATCGCTAATTTTTGGAATAGTAGTTTTAGACAGTTTCCGGCTTTGCTATTAAATGACTATGTTGAAGATGAAGAAGGTGTAACGATTACAAATGATTTGGTTGAAGCTAATTTTAATAACTGCATTGTATACGGTAATGACAATCCAGAATTTTTCTTAGATAGTAGAGGAAGTGTTTTCAATTTTAAATTCACAAATTGCTTGTTGCGCTTCGATAATGATAATCTAGCCAATACTGGTAACTACATGTTTGGTGATAGTAACTTCTATGAAAGTAACATTTTTAATATAGATCCCGATTTTAATAATGGGTTCGAAAACCTTATGCAAATTGGAGAAGATTCAGGTGCCAATGGTATAGGTTTACCGTTATTTGCATTACAAGTTCCTAATGATATCTTAGGAATAGTTAGAGGCGCTTCACCAGATGCAGGTGCTTTTGAAAGTATTCCATTCGAAGATTAAAAATCAATAAAAAAGCCTTACACCAAAAATGTAAGGCCTCTTATTTATTTTCTATGTATTAAGCATTAAAAAGTGGTCTTCCGCTCATCAATTTGTTAACTTTCACTGCTACACCTTCGAGTACAGTTTCATTCTCATAATTAGTAATAACCTCGTCAATTAAATCTACAACATACGCCATATCATTTTCTTTTAATCCTCTTGTAGTAATTGCAGGTGTACCAACTCTAATACCAGAAGTAACAAATGGGGATTCTGTATCAAACGGCACCATGTTTTTATTCACGGTAATATCTGCTTTTACAAGAGCATTTTCTGCATCTTTACCTGTAATGTTCTTATTACGAAGATCAATAAGCATCATATGATTATCTGTACCACCAGAGATTAAGTTATAATCTTTGGCAACAAACGCACGTGCCATAGCATCGGCATTTTTCTTAACTTGTAACATATAATGTAAAAAGTCATCACTTAATGCCTCACCAAAGGCAATAGCTTTGGCGGCGATGACATGTTCTAGTGGGCCACCTTGATTACCAGGAAAAACTCCAGAATCTAACAATCCAGACATTTTACGCAACTTTCCACTTTTTAGGGTAATTCCAAATGGATTATCAATATTCTCTCCCATCATAATCATGCCACCTCGTGGTCCTCTCAATGTTTTATGTGTTGTGGTCGTAACTACATGGCAATGTGGCATTGGATCATTTAAAATACCTTTTGCAATTAGACCAGAAGGGTGTGATATATCGGCTAACAAAACTGCACCAACATTATCAGCTACTTCTCTAAACTTGGCAAAATCTATATCTCTAGAATATGCCGAAGCACCTGCGATGATTAATTTTGGTTGCTCCTTCTCTGCTACATCAGATAACATATCATAATCAATATATCCAGTATCTTTTTTAACGCCATAAAATGTTGGCCTGTATAATCTTCCTGAAAAATTTACTGGAGAACCATGTGTCAAATGACCTCCATGAGATAAATCAAATCCTAAAATAGTATCACCAGGTTTAATACAAGCATGAAAAACTGCTGTATTTGCCTGACTACCTGAATGTGGTTGTACATTAGCATATGCTGCACCAAACAATGTTTTTGCTCTTTCAATTGCAATCTGCTCTACCTCATCAACTATTTCGCAACCACCATAATAGCGTTTACCAGGATATCCTTCTGCGTACTTATTGGTTAATACTGAACCAGTCGCTTCCATGACCTGTTCGCTAACAAAATTTTCAGAGGCTATAAGCTCTATCCCATCTGTCTGGCGTTCTCTTTCAGCCTGTATAAGTTCAAAAATTTGTTCGTCGCGTTGCATAAATTTTGTCTATATTTAAATGAAAATCAAAAATAGTAAAACATTAGTTTTAATATTAAAAATTATGTAGGTTTGAATAGAAATTAATGAACATTTAATCAACAAAAGTATTATGCCGTTATCAGCAAATAACCCAAATAGAAAATCTTGGTTATACGTCAATAAATATTCTGATTTTCCAATTCAGAACATTCCTTTTGGTGTTTTCCTTACTAGGGAAGATATTATTACTATTGGAACAAGAATTGGAGATGCAGCAATTGACTTAGGTGCTATGCATCAATTGGGCTATTTTGATGGAATTCCGTTAACTGATGACATCTTTCTACAGGATTCATTGAATGATTTTATTGCTGATGGTAGAAAAACTTGGCGCGCTGTAAGAAATAGAGTTGCTGAAGTATTTGATGCTAATAATGAAACATTAAAAAATAATACGAAACATAAAGAGATCATCTGCTTTAGATTAGATGAAATTGAAATGCAAATGCCAATCCACGTTGGTGACTATACTGATTTCTATGCCAGTAAGGAACATGCCACAAATGTAGGTTCCATGTTTAGGGACCCAGAGAATGCTTTAATGCCTAATTGGGTACATATGCCTGTAGGTTATCATGGCAGAAGTTCGTCAATAATTACAACTCATATTCCTATTAATAGACCACAAGGGCAAACTTTACCAGAAGGTGCTGATAAACCTGTTTTTGGTCCAAGTAAATTAGTGGATTTTGAAGTAGAAATGGCTTTTATTACTACTGATGCTAACGATTTAGGTGAACCAATTCCTGTTGAAGAGGCTGAAGAATATATCTTTGGATTAGTCTTGTTAAATGACTGGTCTGCAAGAGATATTCAGAAATGGGAATACGTACCATTAGGGCCATTCTTAGGAAAGAATTTTGCGTCGTCCATGTCACCTTGGATTGTTACGTTAGATGCTCTAGAACCTTTTAGAGTAGAAAGCCCAAAACAAGATCCAAAACCATTACCATATCTTCAAACTAAAGGAAAGCATAGCTTTGATATTCAATTAGAGGCTGGTATTGTTCCAAAAGGCGGAAAAGAAACTACGGTTTGTAAAACAAACTTTAAGCATATGTATTGGAACATGGCTCAACAATTAGCGCATCACACCATTAACGGTTGTCCCGTAAATTCAGGAGATTTGATGGGTAGTGGAACAATTTCAGGACCAACAGAAGATTCGTATGGATCCATGTTAGAACTTACTTGGAAAGGTTCTAAACCAATTAAAATGAAAGATGGTAGTGAACGCAAGTTTATAAACGACTATGACACCGTTGTAATGCGTGCACATGCTGAAAATGATGATGTCCGTATTGGTTTTGGACAAGTAAAAACACAATTACTTCCTGTTTTTAAGAAATAATAAGCAACGGCAAATAAAATAAAATCAAAAAGAAGGCTCACTTTCAAAAGTGAGTCTTTTTTTAGTTATGGGATGTTCAAAACTTAATTGCTCAGCGTGCAGATGCAACCTATCTGCTCGCTCACCATAAAGATCATCACCAACAATTGGTACATTTAATCCTCTATGATGTGCAGCATGGACTCTCAATTGATGCGTCCTACCTGTAATAGGATAAAAATTAACTCTCGTTTTACCATCAATAACTTCTAATACCTCATATTTGGTCTTGGCTGGTTTACCATGTGTTTCACAAACAAGTTGTCTCGGTCTGTTATTAAGATCTACCCGTAATGGTAATTCAATAATGCCACTAGGTTCATTAAGTTCACCATCAAGTAAAGCTATATAACGTTTTTCAATACTTGGCTCTATAAATTGTTTTTGAAGGTTTTTGTGTGTCTTCTCATTCTTGGCAACGAGTAATAAACCTGAAGTAGACATATCAAGTCTATGAACCAATAATGGACCTTTAGCTTCGGGAATATAATCTTGTATTCTGGTTAAAACTGAATCTTTGATTAATTTCCCAGGAACCGATAAAAATTCATGAGGTTTATCAACTAATAGTAAAAATTGGTCTTCGTAAATAATGTTTAGCTCTACTTCAGTATTGGTTGGTTGCTCCATAGGGTTTGGTGCAACATTCAAACCTTTCATCATATGTCCCAAAATGGGCTCGCACTTACCACGACATGATGGATAGAATTGTTTATGACGTCTCACTTCTGACTTTGGTGAAGCGCCCCACCAAAATTCAGCCATAGTAATAGGTTTTAATTCGTTCTCAAATGCAAACTGAAATAATTTTGGTGCCACACACTCTCCAGCACCAGCAGGTGGTTGTTCTAGTTGTGTAGAGTTAAAAATTGAAATTAGTCCTTTACTTTCACCCTTGAAGTTTAAAAACTGATATTGCTTATGTATCTCTTTTTGTAACCTAGCAGATTTAACCTTACGTTCCTGTTTTAGTGCATTCATTTCTCCCTCTAAACCATCTAAAACTTTACTTTGTTCATCAATCTTATGTTGCCATTCGGTTTTTAAATCTCTTAATCTAAAGTGGTAATAAATACTTTGCTTTTTAAGGTCTTCTAATAAATATTGATAATGCTTTTCTTTTAACTTAACCTTACCCTCCGCCCTTTCTTCATCACGTTTCTTCTTTTCATTTTTTTGTAATGCTTTAAAATCCTTTAGTTCTATTTCGAATTGAGATTTCAATTTCTCAAGGTTCTTTTTGGCTTCAATATATTCCGAAGCAGATTCTAAAGATTCAAGTTTAGCATTGATACTATTTAACTCTGCTTCCCCTTTTTTATAAAAACCAGTTTTATCTAAAGTATCATAGATGGGTGGCACGAAACCTTTAATAAAATTCTGCTCAGCCAATTTACCAGAAAAGCCTGCGAGGTAGCCAAGATTTTTATTTCGGTCTTCAACTATCATGACGCCAAACATCTTTCCTATTGGCAATCCTGAACTAGTTTCATCCAATCCGAAGTTATGTTCAAAATCTATTTGCCTATCCAAATATTCCTGAATTTCCTCAGAGGCTAATACACAAAGTTGATGTGGTTCATAATAAAAAGGATAGGTGAATTCTTCGGGCAAATCCGTTACAGACACCTTATTAAGACTATGCAAATATGAACCATCAGTTTTAAACATTTTGCAAATTTAATGGATTGCAATACATCGAAAACATAAATGTACTTATAAGTTTGGCATGATGATTGGAATTTCTCTTACATAACCTTTAAAATACAAGATTATGAAACGATTTTTACTATTTACAGTCCTTGTTTCGGTACTCGTATCTTGTAGTGCCAAAAAACAAATAGAAGAAGCTATTAGCCATGGTAACTATGACCATGCCATTTCAGAGGCTTTAAGAAAACTTGAGAACAACAAAGACAAAAAACGTAAACAGGCATATGTTATTATGCTAAAAGATGCTTATGATAAAGTTCTTGAAGAAGATTTGTTACGAATTTCTCAATTGAAGAAAGATGGCAATCCTGAGTTATATAAAATAATATATGAAAGTTACGTAGACTTGGAGGAAAGACAGAATGCAATAAAGCGAATTATGCCTTTAATTATTGACGGTAAAGCAATAAGCTTTGATTTTAATGATTATAGTAACCCATTGGTTGAATACAGATATAAAACTTCTGATCATTTAATGGACAAAGGATTAAATCTTCTAGATACAGGATTAAAACGAAATGCTAGAGAGGCTTATGGTTTATTTGAGTATGTAGATGATATTAATCCAAATTTTGAGGATGTTAGAGTACTTATGAATGAAGCACATATAACAGGAATGAATTATGTGCATGTATCAATTGCAAATGAAACACATCAAATGATACCTCAGCGATTAGAAACTGAACTTTTGGATTTTAATACTTACGGCATTAACCAGTTTTGGACAACTTACCATGTTGTACAAGATGATTCCCTGCAATATGATTTTGCAATGCAATTAAAACTAAAGCGAATTAATGTATCGCCAGAAAGAATTAACGAGAGACAACTAATAAGGGAAAGAGCAATTGTAGATGGTTGGGAATATCTTTTGGATGATAACGGTAATGTTGCTAAAGATAGTTTAGGTAATGATATAAAAATTGATAAAATCATTACTGTAAGAGCCAGATTTTTTGAAGTATTGCAAACCAAGTCTGCTCAAGTCATTGCAGATGTTGTTTATACAGATTTGAGACAAAATCAAATCGTAGATTCATTTACACTAGATAGTGGCTTTGTTTTTGAAAACGTCTTTGGGCGATTTAGAGGTGACAGAAGAGCTCTGAATAGAGATGACAGAAATTTATTAAGACAAAGACAAATAAGATTTCCAACAGATGAACAAATGGTTTTTGATTCTGGTGAAGATTTAAAACAGAGACTAAAGCAAGTCATAAACTCTTATAGAATTGAAAGTTAAAATTAAAACCTCCCAAAATTGGGAGGTTTTTATATGTCTAAGATTTACCTAAAGTCTCAATTAATGCCTCACAACCACCTTTTCTAATATATTCAGAATGATCACTAAAATTTTTAAATTCTTCACCTGTTATTTTTTTACATGATATTTCAGAAGTTGTAATTTCATTAAATGATTTAAGAATTCTTTTAGCAATCTTATTATTAAAATAAGGTGGCAGTTTTTTAGGGTTATTGCGACACCACTCTAATGTTTTCATCCAAATTGCAGCACTCAATGCACCACAAGCATTTCCACTAAGACCTAGACCGCCTGCAAAACCAGCCACCATTAGAGCTTCTTCATTGGTTCCTCCCATTTTTTTAACAACTTCTGAAGCACAGCTAACTGGAGCCATTGTTAATTTAATATGATCCTGTTCCAATCCTTTCTTAGCTGATTCTATAGCTTCTGGCGCCCATTCTTCTGCAAGATTAAAGCACTTACTGTTTTCCATGCCTTTTAAATAGGTATTTATCATTAATCTAAATATACCAGCTAGATTACTAATACTGTAGCCTAATATTTCCTTACAATTAACCGCTTTTGACCTGTTCTTAAAAGATTCAAGAACATATTGAGTGGCTGTTACAGCCACAGCTATCGCCTTATCTTTGTCCTTATGTTTTCTGTAAGTTTCAGCTCCAACTGCTAAAGTAGCTCCCCAAAGCATACCACATTGATGACCTTGGTTCAAAATACCACCTGCAAGAGGATTAAGGGCTGTTTCGGCCAATTCATTCGGATAACCAAATTCACGGTTTAAAATATTTGCAAACGTATTTGAACATGCTCCACATTCTTTAAAGGTTTCTTTTGCCTTTATATTTTTACTTGTAGATAACTCCATTATATTCTCATTTCTATTAGAGTCTAATAAGGTATTAATAAGAAGTAATTTATAAACTGATATTAATCAATAAGGCATAAATTGTCCTTTCACGTAACTAATAATTATATTTCTAATAATCTATTCAATTGAGAGGATTTTTCTATTCAACTAAAACTTTATTTCTTTAATCCTCTTTATTTATTTAATTCTAAGATAAATATGTATCTTAGAGACGCTATTAATCCTATATGAAACGAAAAACAAAACTTCTTTTCAGAGATGCGTTTCTCTCTACTATTCTTTCTTGTATTTTATTAGGGCTGTTATGGTCTATAGTTTTTTTTAATAGTAGATTTTTTAACCCAATACATCAAGCATTTGAAGATTTTAGTTTTTTAGATGTGTTTTATTCAGAAAAACTAGAGGAAAGCAACAAAATTGCTGATGATGTAATTTTGTTGAATATCGAAAATCATGGAAGAGATATTATTGCGCCTTTATTGGAGACTATTCTAGAAGAGGATCCAAAAGTTGTTGGCTTTGATGTTATCTTAGAAAAGCATCAAACACACAATTATGCAGATACGCTTCTAAGAAAATTACTGCAAAATGAAAAAGTAATTACTTCATTTAGTTATGAAAACAACACTATAATTAATAACGAATCCTTTTTTAATCTCCCTAAAGAATCTGGCTTTGTAAACTTCAATTATAATGATAATACCAATGTAATAAGGGAATTTGAAGCATATAAAGAAATAGCAGGGAAAACACGCTCCTCATTTGCAACCATGATTGCTAAAAAGTACTTGAAATCTAAAAAATGGAAAAAATATAACTATGAGGAGAAACTACAGGATGCTCAATACATTAAATACAAAGGTAATATTGAATCTTTTCCAGTATTGACAGCCAACGACTTTTTATTTGGTGAATCTAAATCCTTCTTAAAAGACAAAGTTGTTATTATCGGTTATTTAGGAAAAGAGAATTCTGACAATAAAAGTGACATAAATGATAAGTTTTGGACACCATTAAATAGCAGAATAGCTGGTAAAAGCGATAGAGACATGTATGGTGCAGTTGTACACGCCAATATAGTTGATATGCTTATTAATAATGATTTAATCCATAAAGTTTCTAATTTATGGCTTGGCATAATCACTTTTGTTTGTATGTATCTCTCTACCATGTTTTATATGAAGCTTAACAAAAAGTATAAAATTAGTTACCGCACAAGAAAACAGACTTATCAGTTTATTTTTTCTGTTAGTTTATTGGTACTAGTATTTTGGCTTCTGACTATAGATATTTTACTAAGACCATTTTTAATTATTGTAGGTGTATTAGTTGCTGGCAGTTATTTTAAATACTATAAGCATTTAACACGTCACCTTAATACTAAACGAAAATTTAAAACTTATTTAAAATAATGAAGTTACTACTAAAAATCCTCCTTCTAGGACTAATATGCTCCAATATGTCCTTGGCTCAAAAAAATCATTTATTTGTTTTAAAGTTTGAAGGCGAACCTAATATCATTCATAATGATACCACTCAAATTGTAACAAACGGTTCTGTTATTAAAAAGAAATCAAAACTTGTAATGCATAGAGATGATGTGGCAGTATTAATAAACAACAAAGGGGATGTTTTTGAGTTGTACCAAACTGGTACTTTTAAGCATAAAGACCTACTGAAATTATCACCTAAGAAAAACAACAACTCATTCAGTAGAAATTTAATAAACTATTATTGGAAAGAATTTACCAATACAATGAATAAAGGCTATAGTAAAAGTGGTTTTGTTTATCGAGGCGACTATGTAAACTTATTACAACCATTAGACAGCACAACTCTTCATTCTGGTGAAATTAAATTTGAATGGACTGCTATAGAGAACAAAACCAAACCCTATTACTTTATTTTAAGGGAAAAAGACGCTGAAAAAGTGACTAAAATAGGGACTCATGATACAGCTATTTCCCTTTTCATAGATGATATAAACCTTAGCTATGGTAAATCTTATGAGTGGACTGTTGTAGAAAGTAAATATGAAAACCTCGATAAGCTAGATTATAGCACATTTAACCTACTCAGCAAATCAGCATACCAATCCAAGCAAGAAGAACTTGCTACACTATCTGATTTTTTAAAATCCTTAGGTTATAAACCTGAGGAAATTAAAACCATGTTATGTGCTGATTATAAGACTTGTCTCAATTAATAATTTTAATTTTTAATAAATCTTGTTTTATAAACCTGGTCATCTGTTTTAATCTCAAGTAGATAAGTTGCCACCTCTAGTCGGGAAATATCAAGATCGCTTCCCGTAAAGCCTTGAACATTCAAAACAATACGGCCACTAAGGTCAATTACTGTTATCTCTGCTTCTCTATCCAGTCCCGTAATATAGAGTGCATCCTTTGCGGGATTAGGATAGATCGACACCGTTGATATATCATTTAATTCCGCGGTACCCAAAGAATCAAATACAAAGCTTGAACCTCCTGGTGTAAGCCCGCCATAATAGTCCTGAGTCAGGTTGCCATCGTTCAGATCTACATTTATGGTCTGCGACAAGGTAAATCCATTGGAGGCAAGACCTGTCATAATAGGGTCGTTATTGTCCAGAATCTCAATTACCCAATCTTCCGAAACCGTGCCAACATCTACCGAAAACATTGGTATTCCTATACCAGCTGTACTTGGCTGGGTTAAAAGAGAAGTTGGTGCTGGCAATGTGAAAACCAGAAGATCTTTTGATCCATCCCCAACACCGAATGCTGATAGGATAGCAAGACCAGTAAATGAGACGTTTACAGTCCATTCTGTTCCAAACAAGGGTGTCAAGCTATTTGCTTCCAGGCCAATACCGCTTGTAATAGCCATAGTGACGCGTATATCGCTGTATTCCGGATTTGCATTGGTAAAATCCGGTGTGGCCACAAAGGTAATCTCTTCAGGATTGCCAGTTCCGTTATAGTCACTGATAATACCAAAGGTGTATTGCTGAGCATTTATACCAGCAAAAAATGTTAAAGAGAAAAAGAGTAATAATCGTTTCATATAGTTCTGATTTTTAATTTTTAATCATTAGGTCTGTTAGATTCGTTGTATTCCTTCATCCAAACATCAAAATTCAATCTGGCCTGAGGAACCGTATTAGGCAATTGCTCCAATATGCTATAACTGAAGGACTGGAATATCTGGTTAATGGGATGACCCAAAACATTGTCCCTAAGTACGTTGGTATCATTGCTCGATCCTATAAAACTTCCGACGCCGTTCAGGTTGACATCTACATTGCTGTAACCCGAAACATTAAAACTAAAGGACTGAAAGATGATATTTATAGGGTCGTTCAGGATGGTGTCGCGCAATATATTGGTATCGTTGGAGGTACCGATAAAATTAATCTTGCCATCGCCATTGATGTCGCCTGCCCAGAGTGCCCTGGACCCATCGGGTAGAATTACCTGTGCGTTGCTGCCAAATGTATCGGTACTTCCATCGCTGAAGTCCACTACGGTTGCCGATTCTGACAATGCAATTGGAGCAGAGCTCATTATACCCAAATGGTTGCGGTGGTTCAACGCTATATAGTAATTACCGCTAGAAACCGGAAAGCTCAAATCAGATAGCCCGTCAACATCCACTATATCTCCATCGCGTTGGACAAGGCCAGAGCGTGAAGCGACAATAGTTGATGCATTTGATCCGTCCCTTAATTCTACCCAGACCCAATCAACTATAGCATTGGGTCCTATAGTATTAAAAACTGAAGAATCACAGTTCAAGTTGTCAGTGTAAGGACTAGTTGTAGGAATCAAATCATTAACCCTTAAATCATCGCGCATAAGTGTCTCTTCTCCTATATTTGGGTTTAAAGATGGACCTTGAAGACTAACAATCGGACTTATCAAAGTATTACAATATGTACCAGAAACAGTAACAGTAGCAGGTATTCCTCCACAATCTGGCAAAAAGCCTTCTGCATTAAATATGTATTCGCCTGGACCTGTATACGATGTTATTGGTTGGCCATTTGTATCGAACCAGAATTCATCTGGATCAAACAAAGGATCATTAGTTCCATCTACAACTTCTAATTGATTAAACAAATCACCCAATGAATTTACATCAGATTCACAAACAAATTGATCAGGTCCTGGATCGAACGCAATGGTTACATTAGGCAAATCCCAACCTGCACTATCACTAACATCAAAATTTATAGTCCCAACGGATACATTTGTTGTTACCGAAAATGAATAACCATATGAAAATTGACCTGCACCAGTATCAGGGAAATCAACATCAAAAGCACTAATTGTACCAGGTCCTGATACATTCACATTAGAATTACTGTATTTGCTTGATTGGAAGTTTACTCCATTTATACCATTTAGGTTAATACTTTTTGAACAAACTACTCCATCACCTTGATTTGTTTCTCCTGCAACTGGAAAATCTTGTATCTCAATTGTTCTAAACTCAATATATTCGTTTGTGCATTCATCTAATGCAGTAAATATCACATATATAAATAAGGAATCACTAAAAAACGGATCATCGAGTTCAAAGTAATCAAGTTCATAGGTCCAACCAATCCCCTCAGTCCTATTTAAGGTAATTCCTCCATTATTGGCCAACCAAGCATCAATTTCCGTTTCATTACCATTAGGATCGTAAGTAATTATTAAATCTTGACCAGATTCAACTACTTCCAATTCAATAAAATCAATTGTAACAAACGTAGGTTCACCAGCGCAATCTGCTAAAAAGTTTTTCGCATTAAATTGATATACTCCAGGTGTAGTAATTTCTGTTAATGGAGGTGTATTAGGATTAGCTTCTAAATCATCAAACTGGTTGTACCAAGAGTTCGCTGGATCAAAAACATTACCAAAATCACTAGCCTCATTATATACTGAAGCATCTACATCTAAAGCAATCTGCAATTCATCATACAAATCTAGTAAATCCACACTTCCAAAATTACATACTTGAACGGTAATATCTGGTCCAGGATCAAATGGAATTATAACATCTTGAACAGTATAAATAGTTGAAGATTCGACATTTAGATTTATATCACCAATGGTAATTGGTGTTTCTACAAAAGCCTGAAAATTATAACTAAACTGTCCAGCACCAGTATCAGGAAAATCAACTACTGTACCAGAAACAGTAGCTCCAGGGAAACCACCCGCTTGGGTAATAGTGACATTAGACGAATTAAATTTAGACGAATTAAAGTCGGAAGTAGCAATGACGTTTAAATCATAAGTTGTAGCCTCGCATTCTACTGAGCCATTGCCTACATTATCGCCTGCTGATGGAAAGTTTTCAAGTTTTATGAAAGCTGTACTACTACCAATCTGATTTTGGTTTATATCTAATACTTTGAACTCAATTGTACATTGAAAAAATGTATCACTTGGAGGATTAAAACTTTCATTTAACTCTGAATCGATTAGCTCCCATTCCCAAGTAACACCCTCACAATTAGTTGCTATTGCACCACCATTATTGGCTAGCCAAGCATCTATTTCTGCATCATTGCCATTTGGGTCGTATATAATTGTAAGATCTTGGGCTTCTTCATTTATTATTTGGTCAGTAACAAGCGTTACAAATACAGGTTCACCAGCACAGTCTTCTAAAAAGTTTTTAGCATTAAACTGATAAACGCCAGGTTCTGTAATGGAGGTTAGATTATCTGGTCTGAGATTTGGTTCAACCTCTAAATTATCATTTTCATTATACCAAGAATTCTCTGGCTCAAAGACATTACCAAAATCTTCTGCTTCGTTAAACTCTGAAGTATCTACATCTAATTCAATCTCTAATCTATTATATAAATCTAAAAGACTTAAATTATTAAAATCACAGACATAAACTGTAATATTTGGTCCAGGCTCAAAAGCAACCGTCACATTATTTGCAGTATAAGAAGCTGTAGTTTCATAAGTTCTTGGTAACTCATTTCCAATAGTTACTGTAGTTTGTACTTTATAATCAAAATTATAGGTAAATTGACCTGCACCAGTATCTGGAAATTTAACTGTAGTTCCACCATCTACTAATTGTAATCCTGGTTTACCTGCGGTTTGTACAATTTCAAATGAAGATGAGTCGAATTTTGCATCTGTATAGTCAATACCATCATTATCAAAAAAAAGATCGTCATCAAAGTCACCGACAGGAAATGAGTCGTTACAAATAGCACCTCCATTACCAGCACTCTCACCTGCTGAAGCAAAATCATTAAAAATAATTGAAGCATTAGTCGTAGCATTATTTCCAAAATCACCTTCAGCGGTAAACTCTATCAAAATAGTTAATCTATCTAATGTTTCATCGCCATCAGTATCGGATAAATTATCGCTTAAGATATTATAACTCCAAATTAAGTCTCCACAATCTAAAGAAGTAGCAGAAGCATTACCATTGTTATTAAGCCAATTGTTCACAATAATATCATTGCTACTATCAAAATCTAAAACTAAATTCTGAGCTTCTTGTGTTATTAATACTTGACAGCCATTTAATTCACTATTTATAAACCCTTCTGATACAGATAAGTTTCCAACTACAACTTCTCTTATATTAACTTGGCCAAGTGTAAATATCACGTCTAAATTACCTGCAGTAACTGATACACCACCACTATCCAAAGTACTTTTTTCTATAGTCTGCCCATAAGCACAAAAACTCATGAGAAACACTAAATAAAATTTTAAAATCGTTTTCATAAGCTCTATTTAATCTCGATTTTCTAAAGCTTCAACCCTATTTAGAAGCTCTTGTAGCAGCTGTTGTTGAGCATCTATGGTTTGTTGCAGTTGCTCAATAATATTTTGTTGCTCCTTAATTCCAGCTGTTAAAACAGGTATTAAACCAATATAATTAACACCAAGATATTCAATTGAAGGATCATTTTTGGTTTTCCCTGGGTGTACGTTTACACTCACTAAATCTGGAAAGATTTGTTGTAATTCTTGTGCAATAAAGCCTATTTGAGGTTTCTCTGACACATTCATAGATTTTATATATTCTTGCTTAAATGTGTACGAACTTGGACTTAACTGTAATAATGAGTTTAAAGCAGAGTTATTATCTACTTGTCGAATATTATTTTTAAATTTTCTATCTGAAACGTTGGTTAGCGTACCAGTATAATTCATGTCTCCAGATGCATATATTGCATAATTTGTTGCACCACCTGCAGCATATCCAAAAACTCCATAATTATTACCAGTATTAGATCCAAATGATTCACCAACGGTACCATAATAAGTACCACTACCTATTCCTTGTACCTGTCCTAAAATACCCATAAAACCGCCAACTCCATAAACACCAAACCCATAAAAGTCGGTAACCGTATTCTCACCATAAACTCCTGCATTATCAACAGAACCAACATGATTCTTTATTCCATTAACCGCATGGTCCGTGAAGCCAATTGAGTTTTCATTTACTATTAATTTTCCATTTATAGTTATATCACCTGCAGGAAAACCCGGTGAATTTAGAGTATGTAAAGCATAGGGTACACTTTTAAATTCAGTTGTACCTAAATCGACAAAACCAGTTCCTGAGTCAATCTCAGTTCTTAAAGATGTTGTTCCACCACTCCAATTAATAGCAGAAAAATTATCACTCGTAGTACCTGCTCCAATATTCACAATAGCAATTCCATTAACATCTGTAGACGTATTATGAGTTTCTTGATAAACTTGATTAGCATCAGAAAAAATCGTAAATCTAATATCAATAGTTTGACTCGATAAAATATTACCTGTATTGTCTTTAACTAATGCTTTATAATTTATTGTATTGTTCTGTGAGAATGATAAAAAAGAAATAAATAAAATTATTCCAAAACATGATAATCGTGTCATATTTTAACAGGGTTGATATCCTCAAAATAGACCTATTTTGATAACGACTTGGGAAGAAAAACAATGAGATATTTTTCCGAGGATATGATTAATAGCGTCACTAATGTAAGAAAAATATTTAGTTTTTCTGACAAAACCCTTCAAACCAACAAAATATACCTATTAAGAGGTAAGAATTTTAGTTATATGTTGATTAGTATAATTAAAGGAATCAAATGCATTATTCAAAAAGTACAAATGCTGCCCAAGCCTCTGGATTATTGGGTTGACTTTTCTGCATTTGTCTCTGGGTATCAATAAAAGCATCTCTAATAGACTTTCCTTTAGTCCAATTATTATAAAAAGTAATCATAAATAAGGAAGTTTCCTCATCTGGCACTTCCCATAGGCTCATTATCAAGCGATCTACTCCTGCCTTTTTAAATGCACGCTGTAAGCCATAAACACCTTCGCTTCCATCAATATCTCCTAAACCTGTTTTACACGCACTTAAAACCACTAAATCGGTATTGGATAAATCTAAGTTGGATATTTCTAAAGCTGTAAGAATTCCGTCTTCTACTTCATTTGGTGGATTGTAACCATTTTTCCAAGCATAATTTGCACCAGCAAGAATTAGTCCAGATCTTAATAAAGGATCATCAGCTAAACGGTATTGATCTTCCATACTGAGACCAGTATCTTCAGCAACTTGATTATATTTTTCAAAGAAATAACCATGCGTTGCAATGTGAATGATATTAGGACTATCTCCGCTTAAGGCCTTAAAATTAGACTCAGTTGCATTACTATCCGTTAAGGTAGATACCTGACTTTTAGTATTTAAAATCGTCTTGATACTTTGCATCTCCGAAATAGTACCTTCTAACTTTGTCCAACTTTCACCTCTACTCTTGGAACCTCTACTTTTTTTAAGGTTATGATTGTCTGCATATGAAATACGTCTTTCTTCCGTTTTAACCTCATTGGTTAATTCATATTCGTAATTTATACCACCAACTAACAGTGAGGTATCAAAACTAATAGCACTTATCTGTTCTGTTAATTTATAGGTACTACTTAATTGGTTAAGATCATATAGTTCCACAAGATTTTTATTGTCCTTTTTAATAGCTACAAATGCTATTTGATTTAATAGACCACTTGGTGAATAATAAATTGTAGAATTTATTGGTAAATAATTAGCTAATGGTTCCCAAATGAGGTTGTACAAATGTGAATTGGAATAAAGTTGATTAGGTTTCTTCCGTCTTGTTATCTGTTCTAATTCCCTTTCTTCAAATAGATCTACCATAATTGGAAATTCTAGATATGCACCAACTACATAAGCCACATATCTTATTTTATCCGTGTATTTATGATTCTCTATGACATTGAAATGTGAAAATTCTATTGCAAACTCATTTGGTTTTAGCTGACGTTTCACTTCCTCCCAATTACGAACTAATTTTGCACCTTCCTTAAAGTTTGAATTATAAAGACGTACCAATTCTGCCTCTTTAGTGTTTATGATCTTTGTTAAACTATCAATATCTAGAGTTCTTTTGTTAAAAGATTGTGTTAATACTTTAGCATGCTTACTCTTTAAGAATTTATAGGATGTGATTTTACTATTTATTTCGTCATCATTTAGTTGTTTTAATTTTAATAATACATCTTTAGAATTATTGAGCAATAAGCCTTTAAGCATCAATTGATTATTTAAATTCAGAGCATTTAAGTTATCATTTTTAAGGTCCTTGGTAATAGCTAATGATTGTAATTTGTTAAAGTTTAAGGTTACCATTTTAATAAAGGCTTTCTTTTCATTCTCACTACTAAATTGAAAGATTTTATCAATCTGATTTATAAAAACACTATTAGATTCAGCGAGGGCTACAATAGCTTTTTCTGTGTCTCCAAGTCCTAAATATGTTCCACTGAGTTCTTCTAAAAACTGACCATAATCCACATGGTTCTCTCCGAGAATTGTTTTAAGATTTTTAGTCGCTTCTTCAATTAAGGGTAAAGCCTTATTATATGCCTTAGTAAGATTATATGCCTTTGCCAAGTTGTACTTTCTGTTAAAATAAGCTTCACTCTTTATACTATCATGCTTCTCAGAATAATCTAAATTTTTTTCCATCAATCCAATAGCCTCTCTTGTATTACCAAGACGAAACATTGTCTTAGCGTAATCATTGAGCATATAACCGTAAAAGTCGTGCCACTTTTCACCTTCTGGAACCTCAACAATTGTCAAAGCATCCTTAAAATAGTTAAGTGCATCACTATAATTACCTTCTTCAAAATACAGCTTACCTATATTGTTTAAAAGTTTAGCATATTCTTGATGCTTCACACCATGCGAAACCAACATAGATTCTTTAGAATCTTTGTAAGCTTTATGAGATAACTCATATTGACCCATATTCTGGTAATAATAAGCTTTATCCATGGTTCTAATACTATAGGTTTCAGAACCTTTGTCTACAAGTTTAATAGCTTCTTCTATATAATCTACCGCCTTTTCGAAGTTACCAATTCTGTCATAATTGAGACTAATATTTCCTAAAACAACAGCAATAACACCATTGTAATTCTTATCATTTAAATCCAAAAGGGTTTGATAGGATCGCTCCATCAACAATATAGATTCTCTATAGTTATTTCGACCTTTTTCTATAAGCGCCAAAATATAATTGGCCAAAGCATATTGATAGTAATCTTTATCATCCTCATCGAGCTTATCAAAAAGATCTAAACTCAACTTTTGGTAATTATAAGCCTCATTAAACATTTTTTCGACTCTATAAATATTAGCAACAGTAGTTAAAGTGCTCGAATACTTTTGGCTATACCTACCATATTTGTTTTCAACATATTTTATTAGATCTTCTACAGCTTCATTGGCTTCTTTCATATTACCAAGCTGAATATAAATGGGTACCAATTCAATTAAAACGATATCTTTTGTCAATGAATTAGATTCTGGTATTCCCTCTAACTTTAAAAGGGCTTCTTCAAGATATTTCTTAGCCTCAAGATTATTTTTTAATGTACCTTTATAACCCTTACCCAAACCAAAAAGTACTCTCACATAAGTACTATCATTTATAATCCCATTTTTATCTAAAATAGCTTGTTGCTCCTTATATAAGGTTATTGAACTGTCAAACCTGTTTTTTTTTAATAATTCGTCTGCTAGAATTCCTATTTGCTTTGAAAAAGTATATTGCTTTTTACCTCTAAGGGTTTTAGAATAAGACAGTATTTCTTTATTAAGTTGTAAAGAATCTATATAATCAAATTTATTTTGAATAATACTCGCCTTGTAAAACTGATAAAGTGACTTACCAAATTTGGGTTTGGGTTTATAAGTTGCTTCTGCAATTAAATAGGCATCCTTTAAATATGGTAATGCGAGATGTACTGAATCTTGTTCTAAAAAATCTACTCCTAGAGTATAATTTTCTTTCCAAAGTTTTGGTTTTAATTCCTGCGCTTCAGATAGAAAAAATGAAAATAGGATAAAAAGGAATAATACAATTCTGAATAATTTCATAGTACTTGGTGTAATAGCAAACACAACGCTCATGGGTTAGTATAGAAGCAGAATTAGGGACAAATAAAATTAAGCTTTTTATATAATATTAGTTCAACACAACGAACAATACCTATAGTCTAGTATTTAATTTTACAATTTGGTAACCAGGACTGAATTTTGGCAAATTCAGCCTCAGAAATGTTAGTTTTCTTAATATTTAGCATCTTCAGGTTTTTCAAGTTTTTAATGGATTCTGGAAGCGCCTTTACCTTTGTTCTACTAAGATTGAATCGTTTCAAATTAGTCAAATTTCCAATTTCATTTGGAATAACAGAAACCTCACTATCAGATAATATAATCTGCTCAAGATTTGTCATATTCCCTATTTCTGGTGGTAAACTTTCAAAGGAGTAGCCTCCTGTAAATGCCATACCTTTAACATCAAGCTCTGTTACTTCTAGTGGGAATTCTTCAAGATCACCATCATAAACAGTCATCATTACCAAAGTTGGTCCGTACTGACCTTGGCTAATATTACTTTTATAAATGCTACCACTAGCTTCTATTTTGGCCTCTTTTTCCTTATCCTTAGAATAAAAATAATAACGACCACTTAATTCATCCGCCATGGACTCTCCAAGATCCTCAATCTTAAACTCAAAATTGGTTGGTACATTTAATTGATTCAAAGTGTTATAATCATTCGCTAAATTGGAATTTTTGGCAAGACCTTTTCTTTGTGATAATATAAGTTTTGACAGATTTCTTACACTTTGGTCTGAACCACGCATAACCGCATTATTATGAGCATCTTCATAAGCTTCTAAATACTTAGATGCTTCATCAAAATTACGGGTTTGAAAATAGGCTGTTGCCAAATTCATATAAAGTCCTTGCGCAACTTTTCTATTAATTTTCGCTTTATTATCATCTAGGTTTACTTGCTCCAAATGGCTTAACCAAGTATTGATTGGTACCTTCAAAGCCTCGGTAGCATCAGCAGTAACTTTGCCATTCTTCGAAATATTTTCATATACTTTGATGGCTTGACTTTGTGCCTTATCTAAAGCACTATAATCCATCTGTCCTCCTTTACCTGTATAAACATTGACAGTATATTCTACGTAACCTGAGGATATTGCCGATTTGGCGTCTTGCCTGGCTTTTTCAATAAAACGCTCATTAATTCTTTGGTGCTGTTTATTTTTCCATTTGGCCTTGTCTTCTTTCCATGCTTCCTCTAAAACTTGAGGATGCCAATAACACTCATCATCACCATAAACTAAATTGATAGTTTCATCCACTAAACTGCCTGTTCTTTGATAACTATTAAATTCTTTTGCATATACTATGTCTCCTGAAGAATTTTCTACAATGAGATAGGAATCCTTAATTTCTGCTGGCACGCTGTATTGATATACAGTAATCTTTTTTGCATCCTTCAAAACATTTTTGCTACCTGAAGCAACACACACTTCTTCAGCTTCGAAGGATTTTGGTTTTTTAAAGCTTGTTCTGCCCATTGCAAACGAATAATTAAGCTCAGATGGACTTATAGAAATATCATACTCTGGAACCGAAAAATATACTGATGTGACAGATTCAGATTTTGCCCTTTGAGAATAAATTGATGAACTGTACAAAAAAATGAAAAGCAAAAAGAACTGAGAGAATTTGTTCGACATAGAAAAATTGAATTAATAGCACTTAAATTTAGTGCTTTTTGGTTAATTAAATATTGTCTAAGTCTTAATCCGTCAAAATATACTCAACGTTGAGTAATTCAATTGATTCAATTATACCTAAGTCTAATGAGCTCTGCTGATCATATGTTAATATGCAACTTGAATCTTCGCCTAGTTGATAACAAGGTGTTGAGGCATCATTTGAAAAGCTTCCTGATGATTCTAATCCATCAGCATTAATTGTTAAAATCGGCACTCCATTAACTGCATAAGCATTTGGATTGTTCAACATAATTTCAAACTGTAATCTTGATGTATTATTCCCAGTATCTGGCGTAAAAATGAAACTTAAAACTTCGTACGAGAAATTTTCTAGAGTTGGAGGCTCTATCAACTCAGGTTCTGTTGGCTCAGGGAAATCACATGGCACTTCTTGAGATATATTATAACTGTAAGTTTGACTGTTAACTATATAAAACTGAGGTATAGTTATCGTTTTCATGCAGTCACCATCGTCATCTTCTGCTGGACAACCAAAAAAGAATGCTGTAACTAATAACAAAAGAATGTAGTTCTTATTTTTAATCATAAAATTATAAAACCAATTAGAAATTTTAGGTATGCTTTGCTAAATCCATATCATTAATACCACCATGCGAGGCATGTGTAATAACAATACCGTTTTTTATTACCAATAATTGAGGCGATTGGTGTAGTACTTGAAATTTATAACCTACTTCATTAGAAACGTCCCTGTAACTCAGTAAGTCTAAATAATACAGATCTGCATTTGATTCTAAATCATATGATGCTATAAATTGGTTCATAACCATTCTACTTATACCACAACGTGTTGAATGCTTAAAAATTAACTGTGTTTTTACTTTAGACTTCTCAGCAATCTCTTGTAATTGACCTAAGTTCGTTAAGGGTATCCATGGTAAAACTTTTTCTTCTTTAGGTTCTGAAGAACCAAACATATTTTTTAAAAATCCCATAACTAAACTTGCTGTGAAGTAATATATTTTTGATAGTAATTATATTTTGCAATTTAATCAGAATAACTTTATCTAATTACAAAAGAACTTAATCTAATTTATTTGGGAGAATCACTAAACTTTGATGTTATCATATCAATAAAATTCGGATTTCTGCCAATCTCTATGAAATTAAAAGTACGGTAAGGGTCTGGCACTGCTTCAAAACTGAATGTGAGCATGTTAATATCAATCAGTTTTTCTACATAACGGTTCACAGCTAAATCTAATTCATTTCTGCAATGATTTTTACCATAATATTCATCTGTCACAACAGGGATAAAACATTTTGTGTCTACAATCGCCCACATATACTTTGAAGTAAACGCTTCTCCAATTCCAATACTCTTTTTATCAAAAAAGATATTCAGTTTATCTCCATCTGGTTTTCTATATGCTGCCAAAGGCTCATACACATTTTTCTCTACCCATTCTGCTTTTGGGCCATGGGAATAACTAATGAAAATATCATATTTTTCAGCCCCTTCAGCCACACCAGTCACTAAAAATTTGTAGGCAAACAACCAACACAAACCTGCAGAAACTATTATGGCCACAATTGTTTGTCCAACTGGAATTACAGCATTAAACGTCAGGATCACCTTATAATAAATAAAAAGTAATAAAAGAGATGCCAGCGCTGATAGAAATGCTATAATTAAAGGTTTTGTTTTTAAAGATTTTACATATTTAAAAATCAATGCAAAAACAATTGCGACAAATAATGCATAAAAAAGCATCTGACTTATAATTACCCATACATTTTCAAGTGGTAATTTCAATCTAATATTTTCATCCAATAAGTCGCTAATTGCCCAGGTTACAACATAGGGTCCTGGAACCGACGAGTTTCCTAAATCAATAACATCACTTACTGGATCACCTACAATCATAATTTTTTCATCCATATCAATTACCTGATCTTCTGGACTCATACCTTCGTAAGGCAGAAAACTTTGTAATGACAAAATACTATCAGGTTGAAAAAAATAGCTCCTTTCTTGCATTTCGCTAATTGAAGCATAAGGCACTATTGAACCTCTTCTCTTTTCTTGTAGCAACATTGTTTTTGAATCACCTAAATCACGAACCACCTTATGAACTAGTGATTCAATTAAAATATTGCTTTGCATTGACTCTGAGAAAAAATAAAAGTCATTCTCGTAAGAGGCCATATTAGTTTCACCATAGAAATTGGTATGATACCGACCAGAGCCTGAACCCTCTTCTTCAGGGTCATCCGCTAAAACGGAATACACTTGTACGAGATGCTGTTGTTCTAAATTATCAAAACTCACATTATCTATCCCAACACTTTCTGTAGAAGCATTTATATTATATGCAGCGTAAACAGGACAACCAAGAGCTTTTAAATTTTCAATGGCCATTAATAAATCGTCCATCTCAGTATTGTCATTTCCAAACCAAATATCTAAAATCACACCTTTAGGGCCATTATCATTTATGGTTTGTTCAATAACAGCATTGAGCAGATTAATTGTATTTCTTCTTTTACGATAAAATGACTCACAACCACTCTCACCAGGAGGGTTTTGATCTATATGTACAAACACAATATCCTTATTAACAATAGCTTCGTCTTCACTAGTTCTATTACTATAACCAACCAAATAATTGTCTACTACTCGCCAGTTACCTAAATTCAAAGCAAGAATAAAGGTGATTAAAAAAGTGATAAGATAAATTGCTAGCCTTTTGAGAGTGAGCATTCTTAGTATTTTAATGCATACTTTGACATTAAATCGTAATAATATTCACTAGATACATCACCTGTAACCTCATAAGCCCAACCTATCAATCCATATATTTCAGAAAGTTCAGAGCTGATAATATCGTAGGCTTCATGATCCTCTTCTTCAAAATAATCGAGTGTATCAAGGTAATTCAAATCTTCAACGTTCCAATTTGCCAATTCAACTAAAATGTTATATGCATTACCTATCCATGCATTGGCGTTTTGTACATCACCTGACTTTGCTATTGCTTCAGACATTGATATTACTGCTTCTAGTGTATACAGATCATCAGGACCATAATATTCTTCAAAAATTAATCTGGCTTGATTAAATGGATCTACAGCGTTTTGTGGTTGATCAAAGTCCATATAAAGATCACCAAGACATAACAAATTATCTGCGCGTTCTTCGGGATCGATAATATTGTAAATTTCATTACTTATATAACTTATGGCCTGAGAATAATCCGCATACTCAATTGGTTGATCACTCGAGTAAAATTGTTGATCTCCTGCAGATTGCATTCTAGAAACAGCTTGTGTAATAGGCTCACCACGTTTATTAGTTGGAGCTGATTGACCGTTTATACTTAATGGAACTTGGTCAATGATATTTATAGAACCTTCCTCTGTAGTTATTATAGCTTGTTCATTGTTTCCTGCTGACATATCCGTAAATGTAAATTCGGTACCTCTAGCTGCCGATGTTGTTCCTCTACCATTATTTACTCTATAATTATAACCAACAGATTTATTTACATAACTTTTAACTTGAGCACCCTGACCCCTTACATAATGGTTTTCACCTTTCGGTGTCATTTTAACCGTGTACTCCATAGTCTTACCTTTTATAGAAGAGCATATTTGCCTACCTGCGGGTGACTGTAACATAACAATTGTATAAGGAGGAATTATTAAACGTGTACCTGATTGTAATTGATCTCCAACCTTAAGCACGGAAGAACTTCCTCCATTTCCTGGAAGCATTACTGTAGTATTTGCCGACTGCACACTTTGATTGTTATATTTTAAATTGGTCACAACACTTTGGGCAAACATGCTATTTAGCCCAAACAAGAGCATACAGGATGTATAAACAAAAATGCAGGTACCATGATTTAGGGCTGAAATAGAAAAATTTCGTTTCATGATTAATAGGATTGAATTAGTTAGTAATGATTTAATCATTAACATCAACTTGCTTATAAATTTACATCGAACTGAATTTTTGATCTAAACATATGTTAATAAATTAATTAATCGTTTTCTAAATATAATAAATTTACCTTGGTTACTTCAAAAAAAATATCTTCTAAATCATTTGACATACTATGCATAAATTTCTTTGACCAACAGATGTTTTTTAAAGTTTATACCGTCAAATCGTCACTCTATAATGCACTAAATCAGACATTTTGTCGTTTTTTTCTTACCTATTGGAGTTGGTAAGATTATTGAACAATGTTAGGCAAAAACAACACAAAAAATTGATTAACACATAGAAAGATGAATTTTAATAATTATACAATTAAATCACAAGAAGCCGTGCAGCAAGCACAACAGCTCGCACAAGGTTTCGGTCATCAACAAATAGAAAACGAGCATATTTTTAAGGCACTTTTCAATGTTGATGAAAACGTTTTGCCTTTTCTACTAAAAAAGCTTAATGTTAATGTAAATATGCTTCAACAAGTTTTGGATAAAGAAATACAGAGTTTTGCTAAAGTTTCTGGTGGAGACATTATGCTTTCAAGAGAAGCTAGTAAGGCATTAAATGAGGCATCTATCATTGCCAAAAAAATGAAAGATGATTACGTGTCTATTGAGCATTTAGTTATAGCCATTTTTAAATCTAAAAGTAAAATATCTCAGATTTTGAAGGACCAAGGAGTTACGGAAAAGGGTCTACAATCTGCTATAGTAGAGCTAAGAAAAGGCGGAAGAGTCACCTCTCAAAGTCAAGAAGAAACGTATAACTCACTGAGTAAATACGCAAAGAACTTAAATCAACTGGCCAGAGATGGAAAGCTAGATCCTGTTATTGGTAGAGATGAAGAGATAAGAAGAATACTTCAAATCCTTTCCCGTAGAACCAAGAATAACCCGATATTAGTTGGTGAGCCTGGCACTGGTAAAACAGCCATTGCAGAAGGTCTTGCACATCGAATAATTGATGGTGATATACCTGAAAACCTTAAGGACAAGCAAATCTTTGCCTTAGATATGGGAGCACTAATTGCTGGTGCTAAATTTAAGGGCGAGTTTGAAGAACGCCTAAAAGCCGTTATCAAGGAAGTAACAACTAGCGATGGTGATATCGTACTTTTTATTGATGAGATACACACCTTAGTTGGCGCTGGAGGTGGACAAGGCGCAATGGATGCTGCCAACATTTTAAAGCCTGCCCTTGCTCGTGGTGAATTACGTGCCATTGGTGCCACTACCCTAGATGAATACCAGAAGTATTTTGAACAGGATAAAGCCTTAGAGCGTCGATTCCAAAAAGTGAACGTTGATGAGCCAGATACAGAAAGTGCAATTTCTATCCTTCGCGGTATTAAAGAGAAATATGAAACACATCACAAGGTTCGTATAAAAGACGAAGCTATCATTGGTGCTGTAGAATTATCAAATAGATATATTACAAATCGATTCTTACCAGACAAGGCAATTGACCTTATGGATGAAGCCGCTTCTAAACTGCGTATGGAAATCAACTCTAAGCCAGAGGAATTAGATGTTCTGGATAGAAAGATTATGCAGTTAGAAATTGAGCACGAAGCGATTAAACGTGAAAAGGATGAGACCAAACTTAAGTCTTTAAAGGCAGAATTAGCAAATCTTAAGGAAGAACGCAACGAACTCAATGCCAAATGGAAAAGTGAAAAGGAAATAGTAGAAAATGTTCAAAATATAAAACAGGATATCGAAAACTTTAAGCTTGAAGCAGAACGTGCAGAACGTGAAGGTGACTATGGTAAGGTAGCCGAAATTCGCTATGGTAAAATTAAAGAGGCCACTGAAAAGTTAGAGGCTTACCAAAAGCAATTGGCAGAACAGCAAGAAACCGCTTTAATCAAAGAAGAAGTTACTTATGAAGACATTGCAGATGTTGTGGCCAAGTGGACAGGTATTCCTGTTACTAAAATGATACAGAGCGAGCGTGAAAAACTATTGAAGCTTGAGGATGAATTACACAAGCGTGTTGTCGGACAAGAAGAAGCCATTGAAGCTGTAAGTGATGCTGTGAGACGTTCTAGAGCTGGTTTACAAAATCCTCAGAAACCTATTGGGACATTCCTTTTTTTAGGAACAACAGGTGTGGGTAAAACAGAATTGGCAAAAGCTTTGGCAGAATATCTGTTTGATGATGAAAATGCTATGACACGTATCGATATGAGTGAATACCAAGAGCGACATGCCGTAAGCAGACTCGTTGGTGCACCTCCAGGATATGTTGGTTATGATGAAGGTGGTCAGCTTACAGAGGCTGTTAGACGTAAACCTTATTCAGTTGTACTATTGGACGAGATTGAAAAAGCACATCCTGATACCTTTAATGTTCTTTTACAAGTATTAGATGAAGGAAGATTAACGGATAATAAAGGTCGTGTTGCAGACTTTAAGAATACTATTATCATTATGACCTCAAATATGGGAAGTCAAATTATTCAAGAACGTTTTGAGGCAACTAAGGATATTCAAAGTGCTATTGAAAGTGCAAAGGTTGATGTACTAGGTTTATTGAAGCAAAGTGTTAGACCAGAATTCTTAAATAGAATTGACGATACCATAATGTTTACACCATTATCTAAAGAGAATATTCTAGATATAGTTGGACTTCAATTAAAGAATGTCACAAAAATGATAGCGGAACAAGGCATTACTTTTGATGCTACACCTGAAGCTAAAGCGTATTTGGGTGAAAAAGGGTACAATCCAGAATATGGTGCAAGACCTGTAAAACGTGTCATTCAGAAGGAGGTTTTAAATCAACTTAGTAAGGAAATACTATCAGGACGTATCACTACAGAAAGTATTATTCTTCTTGATGCCTTTGACGATAAACTAGTCTTTAGAAATCAAGGTGACCTGGTAATTGAAGAAATATAATAATACCTGTAACAATATAGGTTTAAATCAGTCTTTATATTGATTGGTTGGTTAAAGCAACACCTAGTTCAAGTCGGATCGCTTTCGATAGAAAAGGTGTTGCTTGCCTTTTTGTAACATTATCATAATATTTGCTACTTATAGATCAAATTAAAAACTTCTATGAAATATTTACTATCTCTTTTAGCAATAACATTTCTTTCAACTTCAACAGTATTAGCACAAAAATTAGAGAATTCAACCCTTTGGAAAATTGAAGGCAATGGATTGGATAAAGCCTCTTACCTATTTGGTACCATTCATATAACATGTGATGCGACTTTAGAAAGTGACGTAATTATAGCACTTGATGAGACAACTCAAGTAGTCTTAGAAATTGATATGGATGATCCAGAGATGCAGGTCAAAATGATGAAGGGTATGTATATGAAAGATAGCAAAACACTAAAATCTATGGTTAATGATGAGGAATATATAGCTATTGATTCCTTATTTATAAATAATATGGGAATGTCTGTAAAAATGTTTGAAAATGTGAAGCCTTTCTTCTTAACCTCAATGCTCTATTCAAAATTTATTGATTGTCCTATGCAATCTTTTGAGGCCGAACTTATAAAAATAGCTTCAGAACAAAATGAGGAGATATATGGTTTAGAAACTATAGAGGATCAAATTCAGGTATTTGAAGACATACCGTACGAAGACCAAGTAAAAGAATTAGTAAGAACAGCCAAGGATAACATGGCTTATGATAAGGCTAATTTCGCAAAATTAATGACGATTTACAGCAATGAAAATATTACAGAAATGTTAGATATGATGAATGATGATAGCTATACTAGCATTGCTGATTATCAAGATAAATTGTTAGATGATCGAAACAAAAATTGGATTCCAAGAATTAAGGAATATGCAGAAGATCAAGGAACATTTTTTGGCGTTGGAGCCGGTCATTTAGCTGGAGAAAATGGTGTCATCAATCTTCTAAGAAAAGCTGGTTACACAGTGACAGCCGTTAGAGATTCGGAGTAAGTTCTACATTTTTATAATATATAGAGTCCATATTACGGGCTCTTTTTTTGCTCTATAACACACTTGTACAACTAACTGTTTGTCAGTGCTTTAAAAATAACGATTGTTGTTTTTCGATGAAATGCATGATATTTTGCAATATTTAACATTCATTTTAACGGATAAATTATTACTTTTATCGAGCTATTTAATTCCACAATACTTAAGACTCCCTTAATTAAGTCTGGTAAATCCCTCTGGCAGTAGAGAGAATTACTATGGCATTTTTTATTAAACCCCTACAAATAAATTAAATGGAATTAAATAGATTTATAGACCATACCCTATTGAGTGCGTCCGCTACTGAAGCAGATATTTTAAACCTTTGTGAAGAAGCACTTAAATATAAATTTTATTCAGTTTGTGTAAACGGTAATTATGTATCCTTTGCTAGACAAGCTTTAGGAAGTTCTGATGTTAAAGTATGTACAGTAGTTGGATTTCCTTTAGGTGCAATGTCTACAGACGCCAAAGTTTTTGAAGCTAAAAAAGCCATTGAACACGGTGCTTCAGAAATTGATATGGTAATTAATATTGGACGCTTAAAAAGTCAAAACCATGTAGAAGTCCTTAAGGATATTAGTGCAGTAAAACGCGCTATTGGCCATATTCCTTTAAAAGTAATTTTGGAAATAAGTGAACTTTCAAAAAATGAAATTGTCAAAGCATGCGAAATTTGTATTGATGCTAAAGCCGATTTTGTAAAAACATCTACTGGCTTTTCTTCAAGTGGAGCTACTTTAACTGCTGTAAAAATTATGCGCAAGACGGTAAAAGACCAATTAAAAATAAAGGCCTCTGGTGGTATTAGGGATGCTGAAACCGCTTTAAAATATATAGAAGTAGGTGTTGATAGAATTGGTGCTTCAAGCGGTGTTGCCATGATGACAAATCAAACTTCCATTTTAGAGTATTAAAATTTCTATACTTTGACTACCTTTACAATATGAGTGTACATATTGGCGCCAAAAAAGGCGAAATCGCAGAAACTATTTTATTGCCTGGAGACCCATTACGAGCTAAATGGATAGCCGAAACTTTTTTTGAAAACCCTGTTTGCTTCAATGAAGTACGAGGTATGTTAGGCTATACAGGTACTTATAATGGCAAAAAAGTTTCCGCCATGGGAACCGGAATGGGAGTTCCTAGCATTTCTATTTATGCAAATGAATTAATTACAGAATTTGGTGTTAAAAATTTAATACGTGTAGGTAGTTCTGGTTCATATCAAAAAGATGTGAAAATTTATGATGTCGTATTGGCAATGGCAGCTTCCTCTACTTCTGGTGTTAATGAATTACGATTTGGTGGTGCTGACTATGCTCCTACTGCAGACTTTGGCCTATTTATTAAAGCAGTTGAAGCAGCAAAAGCAAAAAACATTCCGATTAAGGCAGGCAACGTTCTTTCATCGGACGAATTCTATGAAGATGATATAGAATCCTATAAAAAGTGGTCAAAATTCGGTGTATTATGTGTAGAAATGGAAGCCGCTGGACTTTACACAGTTGCTGCTAAGCATAACGTAAATGCTTTAGCGATTCTTACAATTTCAGATTCTTTAGTAACTGGTGAAAGAACAACTAGTAAAGAACGAGAAACAACATTTAAAAGCATGATAGAAATAGCTTTAGAGTTAGCATAGTATTATTTAACAAACTTTTTCAACAAACACTTTTATTCTAGTTTATCTTTGAATTAATCAACCAAACTCATTCAAGATGAAATCTATCTTTTCGGCATTGTTATTAATGCTTTCCATTACTGTATTTGCACAAAATTCTTCAGATCAAGTACAAATTGAAAATACTTTAAACAATTACATAGACGCATTTTACAAAGGCGATACCACAAAACTAAAACTCGCTATAAAACCGCGTTTAAACAAGTTTGGTTATTGGAAAAACAAAGAATCTGGCAATTACGAGTATTATGCACATATGAGCTATGATAAGGCAATGCAGTTTGTGCAGAAAATGAATGACGAAGGTAAAACCAGAGATGAAAAAATTATAAGAAATGTTGAAGTATTAGACATTGGCAATCACATTGCATCTGCAAAAGTTACTGCTACCTGGGGAATTGACTATGTACAGTTATCTAAAGATAATGGACAATGGATGATTGAGCAGGTAATCTGGGAAGGGCCTTATGAGAAGGAAGCAACTAAGAAAACATCTACATATTATTTAATTCGTCATGCAGAAAAAGATCAGTCTGATAAATTAAACAGAAATCCGCATCTGACGGATGTAGGTAAGGTTCGTGCTGAGAATTGGGCCAATATTTTAAAGGATGTCAAATTTGATATGGTCTATTCTACAGATTACCATCGCACCAAAGAAACTGCGATGCCAACTGCTAATGCCAATGGTGTTGAACTTACATTTTATGATCCACGAAATATGAATGTTGAATCATTTAAAAAAGACACTAATGGTAAAACGGTACTTATTGTTGGTCATAGTAATACCACACCTATGTTTACTAATGGATTGATCGGTGAAAAGAAATATAAAATGATTGAAGAAAGCAATAATTCTAATCTATATATCGTAACAATTTCTAAAGATTCAAAAACATCTACACTTTTAAAGGTTGATTAGTACAAAAAAACCGACGAAACTACCTAATTATCATAATTTTAATTGCTATAAATAGTTTAATCGAATATAGAGTACTTCTATAGAAAAAAAGTAATTTTTAAATTTTAAATACCTAGATTTGAATTCTAAATTTACTGAGATTATCTTATACATCTATGAAGACAGTTATGTTATTGGGTGGCACCAAAGGTGTTGGAAATGAAATTCTTAAATCCTGCCTAATTAAAGGCTATAATGTTGCATTCTGTGGTAGAGATGAAAAATTAGGCAACCAAATAGTAGAGGCTTCAGAATTTAAAGACCATTTATACTTCCATAAAATTGATCTTAATTCTATCAATGGAATTGAAGATTATTATAATCAAACAATCAAAAAGTTTAACAAAATTGATGCGTTGATTGTTTATGCAGGTATAACACCTGTGGCCTCCATAATCGATACCGATGAAGAAGTATATGACAAGATTTTTAATGTAAATCTTAAGGCACCCTATTTCTTGCTCAAACATGTTCTAAAATCCATGATGAACAATAAATCTGGTTCTATCGTATTTTTTGGATCTGCACATATGGATTATGGCCAAGAAGACAGAGCACCTTATGCCCTAACTAAAAGTACTTTATATACATTATCAAACCATATAGCCCATCACTATGCAAAATATGGTATTAGATCAAACTATTTAGTAATGGGATGGACAAATACCGAAGGTGAAATTCAACTAAGAGCAGAAGAAGGAGTAAGTGAAAATGAACTTAAAAATAAGGCAAAAGACATAATTCCTATGGGTAGAATGCTGAGCCCATTTGACCCAGTTCCGGCAGTTATGTATTTCATATCTGACAATTCTGCTATGACCACAGGTTCATTAATGAGAATAACTGGAGGAGAATATATCTAATTAAGAGTATGGCTTCAACCATAATATATCATTCACAAGAGGCAGAACTGTTTGAAGGACCAATATTTGATCCTCAAAACAAGCTTTTATATTTTGTCTCTATACTAGATGGATTAGTCTTTTGCTACTCGCCTATTTCAAAAGAGATATTGAGTATAAAATTAGATTCACCTGTAAGTAATGTATATCTTTCTAATGAAAAGAAAATTGTTATTGTAGCCTCAAAAAATGGTTTTTTTGAAGTTAACTTCAACAACCTTAAAAGTACCTTTAAATTTCAGATTGATATTGATGATAATGTGAGATATAATGATGGTATACAAGATTCCATGGGACGATATATTATAGGTACCATGGGGTATCCGGAAGTAGAAAATAATATCGGGAAGGTATACTCATATTATAAAAATAAATACAAAGTTCTCATAGAGAATACTACCATTTCAAATGGTTTAGCTTTTTCAACAGATAAAAAATTTATGTACTTTATCGATACACCAACTAAAAGAATTGCAAAATATGCCTATGACATTAAAACTGGCGATGCTACCTTTATTTCTGATGTTGTTGAATTCACCGAAGAGGGAAGTCCAGATGGGATGACGATAGATAAAAATGGAATGTTATGGGTTGCTGAATGGGGTGGTTCTTGTATTACACAATGGGATCCAAATTCAGGAAGAAAAATTAACGAAATTAAACTACCGCATACCAATGTAACATCATGCTGCTTTGATGATAATAGAAACCTTTATGTCACAACGGCAAATAATGGTCTAGAACCGAATAATTGTGGTAGTGCATTATACTATATTGAATTAAACAAATCCTAACCAATGAAACCTACTAAAATAAGTGTAATAGTTCCTGTTTATGGAATAGAAAAGTATCTACCAAAATGTATTGAAAGTATTCTCGATCAATCTTTCGAAGAGTTCGAATTAATATTAGTAGATGACGGTAGTCCTGATAAATGCCCAAAAATTTGTGACCAATATGCCAAGTTGGATCCAAGAGTAAAGGTTATTCATAAGAAAAATGGAGGACTTTTATCAGCACGTAAAGCAGGTCTTGAAGTAGCTAAGGGAGTATATATCGCAAATGTTGATGGTGATGATTGGGTGGATAAATATTACTTGGACACTTTATACAAACTTGCAATTACAAATAATGCAGATTTAACTGTAACTGGGCATTTCAGAGAATTTAACGGAAAAATTGAAACCATTAAACCATCCAATCCTGGCATTTACACGGAAGACCAAATAAAGTCATCAATAATTCCAAAAGCAATTTTCAATGGTGAGTTTTGTGAACATGGTATGACAACTTATGTTTGGAATAAATTGTTTAAAAAGGAATTACTCACTCAAGTTCTATTTGATGTCCATAATGACATTTTAATGGGTGAAGATGCAGCCATAACCTATTCTTATTTGGCTATATCTAAAAGTTTAGTAATTAGTAAAATACCACTTTATTACTATCGACAAAGACATGATTCAATTGTTAAGTCTATTGAAGATCCAAATATGGAATATTATAGATTGGGATTATTAATGAATCATTTAAAAATAAAATTGTCGGATGTGCTAGATGAAAATTTATTGGCTACCCAATTAAATTACTATCTCTATTCTCAATTGTTGGTGAGATCTGGTGGATTGATTCAAATAAATGATACACCAGAATTTTTTAACCCTTTTACTGATGTTTCAAAAGGCTCAAAGATTGTTGTTTACAGCTCCGGTTCATTTGGCCAACATATATTATCTACCAATCTTAAAACCAACTATTTTGAAATTGTTAATTGGGTAGATGTGGATTTCCATGACTTAAAAATTGGAAATGCCTCTGTACAACCTATTAGTTCAGTGGATGAAGATGATTTTGATTACTTAATTATTGCTACTATTAATCCTTCTACTCATCGATTAATTAAAAGTGAATTGTTGCTTATGGGAATTCATGATGATCATATCGCACATTTTAAAACGGAAGAAGCAGAAATAAAACAACTTATTAATGATATTGGATTTGATAAAAATTTTCTATTTCAACAAAATATTGAACAATTAAAATTATAGCTGAAAAATTATGTCTAAAAAAATAATAATCCTTGGTGGAAATCCAGAAACAGGTGTGTTAGTAGAGGTTGCCAATAATATGGGACTTCACACTATCGTTATAGATCCTAACCCAAATGCGCCAGCTAAGAAATTTGCAAAAGAGACCTATGATATTGACGGTTTTGATATTGACGGAATAGTCAAAGTTGCAGAAGATAATAATGTTGATGGAGTGCTAGTTGGTGTAGCAGATATTTTGGTTAAACCGTATAAAGAAATCTGTGATAGACTAAATCTTCCATGCTATGCTACTGATGGCACAATAGAAGCATTTTGCAGTAAAAGTGGCTATAAACGATATTGTGCAGAACATGGTGTACAAGATATACCAGGTATTTATCTTCATAAAGACGAGGAAATAAGAAAACCCGAGAATGTGCAGTTACCGTTAATGGTAAAACCTGTTGACAGTGGTGGCGGTGTTGGTATGAAAATCTGTAGAAATGAAGAAGATTACAGACAGACTGTAATTAACGCCTTAAAATTCTCTAAAAAAGGAATTGTTATGGTAGAAAAGTATATGGATTCTAATTGTGATGATATGGCTGTATATTATACTTTTAAAGATGGCGTACCTTATCTATCAGCAACATACGATAGAATATTAACTAGAATCCAAGGCGATTCTAGTCCAATAGCATTATCAACCGTTTATCCTTCAACATATACAAAATCTTTTGTTGAAGAAGTCCATCCAAAGCTAAGTGAACTATTCAAAGCTACAGAAGTTCAAAACGGTGTTTTAAATGTTCAATTCTTCGTTGAAAATGGAGTATTCTACAGTTATGATCCTGGGTTCCGTTTGCAGGGTGAAGCACCACATATCCATTTAGCGCATATTAATGGGTTTGACCATAGAAAAATGCTACTGAACTTTGCATTAACTGGAAAATTTGGCGAAGACAACTTTGCTGAACTGAACGATTATATGTTCCAAGGTAAAAGCGCATGTTCTATTTGGATACTTTTAAAAGACGGAAAAATCGAATCAATAAAAGGATTAAATGAAATTAAGAATCATAAGAACGTCAATTTTGTAGTAGAACGTTTTAAGGAAGGTGATACCGTGATGCCTGAATGGGTTGGTACAGAGAGACAGATATTGTACAGAATATATACAGCTTGTAATTCCATAGAAGAGACTAATCAAACCATTCTTGACATAAAAGAAATTTTAGATGTTAAGGGTGAAAATGGAGAAGATATGATAATTGAATGGACTCCATTATGGAATCCCGAAGATTACAACAATTAGTAAATTAAATGAAACTCAATAATAACCAATCAAAAAATATTTGTTATATATACCCTTAATATGAGGTGTTTAAATGAATAGATTCTTAATAAAATGAAAAAAAACATATTAGAAACTTTTAGTCTAGAAGGCAAAAAAGCCATTGTCGTGGGTGGCGCTGGGGATCTTGGTATAGCAATGGTAGAAGCCCTATCTGAAGCTGGAGCCCAAACAGTAATTATTGACTATGATAAAAGGGCATTTAAATTTAGTAAAGAATTTAAACAAAACGGACTTGATGTAGAAGCTATTCAAGCCGATGTGAGTATTAAATCTCAAATAGATGACTCCTATGCCAAAGCATTAGAAATTTTAGGCGGTAGAGTTGATATATTGATTAATTCCGCTGGAATTCAAAGGAGATATTCTAGTGAAAATTTTCCAGATGACGAATGGTCCAAAGTAATTGCCATAAATCTAGATGCAACTTTTCATTATTGCAAACTTGCCGGTAATACTATGCTCAAACAAGGTGGTGGTAAAATCATAAATATTGCTTCTTTAATGAGCTTCCTAGGGGGTATCACTATTCCTGCATATGCAGCTTCTAAAGGTGGTGTAGGTCAATTAACCAAGGCCTTATCAAACGATTGGGCTTCAAGAGGTATTTGTGTAAATGGAATTGCGCCTGGATATATGGATACACAGCTAAATACTGCATTGATTAATGACAAGAAAAGAACGGAAGAGGTGTTTATGAGAGTACCAATGAAAAGATGGGGAACTGGAGATGATCTTAAGGGTCTTGCTGTATTTTTATCTTCATCAGCAAGTGACTATATTACTGGCACCATAATACCAGTAGATGGAGGCTATCTGGGAAGATAACCTAATTTTATAAGTCATTAACGACAACATTCTTAAGCTCAATTTTAGATAATAAATTGAGCTTATTTTTTTCAAAAAACTTACCCAAATCAATTAGTGACAATAAACTCTCTGAAGACTTGTAATTGTTATAGTCTATAAATCTAATTCCTCCTACATATCGTTCATTATAAGCCTCTCTAAAACGCATGCCAACACCATCATCCTCATTGTATGAATACGCGAGGTATTGTACTTTAAAATTCTCTTTATCAATCCAATAGATAAAAACATCTTCAAAATCCTCTCCTCCACCTTCTTTGTTAAACGTAACCTTAATTTTGTAATAGGCTTTGTTTTTTATTTCCTCTTCTCCTAACAAGGTTTTATTAACAGCACCATCATTTAATCCATAAGGTAAAACAGAAAAATAATGTACAGAGTTAACCGATGCTTTATATTTTGTGACCATAGAATCAGCAACCTCAATAAACTCTTCGCCCACTAAACGTTTAAATTCATTATTAGTTAAGAAGTCCGTTATACTATCTGTTACATTTAAAAAACTTCTAGCCAACAAAAAATTTCCTTTTTTTCGCTGTGCAAAATAGGATATACCCCGAAAATCAAAACTGATTTCCGACCTGTTAAATCGCTCACCACCAGACACTTCAATGGATTTATCAATTATCTCATTAGCAGTTAAAATTGGCTGTTTTTGCTCTTGCTTACAACCAATAGTTAACAGAATTAATAAAAGTATATATAAATGTTTCATTCCAGAGGTTTATTCTCAAGTCGTAAAACTAACAATTAGCTTACTAAGATGAGTTTATAGTAATAAACTTTTAACTTTTCACTTTAACAACTACCTTTGCAATCCATGCAAAATAAGGTGAACATACTTAATAAAAAGGCTAAATTTCAATACGAGATAGTAGATAAATATACTGCTGGTATTGTACTAACTGGCACTGAGATTAAATCTATCAGAGCAAGTAAAGCCTCTATTGCTGAAAGCTTCTGTGAATTTAATGACAGGGGAGAACTTTTTGTTATAAACATGACTATTGAAGAATATGCTTTTGGCAATTACTATAACCATAGGCCAAAAGCTGAACGAAAACTTCTACTTAACAAACGAGAACTAAAAAAACTTGAAAAGGAAGTCAATATAAAAGGTATGGCCATTATTCCGCTTCGGTTGTTCATAAATGAAAAAGGCTTGGCAAAACTAGACATAGCACTGGCTAAGGGTAAAAAGCTTTATGATAAGCGAGAAACAATCAAGGATCGGGACAACAAAAGGAACTTAGATCGCATTAAGAAAAGTTTTCGATAACCTTAAGAATGCTATAACCTATACGCATTTAAAATTAATCTAAGTTTGAAACAAAATAGGCTGTTATTCGTTTAAATTCAAAGCCCATTCAATTAGCCATTATCAATCAAAATCAATGAAGAAAGCACTACTCTGTCTAGTTTTTACTCTATTAAGTTATACAATTACTGCACAAATAAATGGTACTATTACAAATACCGAAAATGAGCCATTACCATTTGTAAATGTTATTATTGAAAACACCTACAAAGGGACAACTACCAACGATGATGGTTATTACGAGCTTAACATTACAGAAGCTAAAGCCTATACACTTGTATTTACTTATTTAGGTTTTAAAACCGTTAAAAAGAAAGTAACAATAAGCAAGTTTCCTTATAAGATTGATGTTACCTTGGAAGAGGGTTCTCTTTCACTTGGAGAAGTAATTGTTAATGCAGAAGAAAATCCTGCAAACGCTATAATGCGCAATGCTATAGCAAAACGAAAGGAGAATCTAGAAAAAATCAATTCTTACAAAGCCGACTTTTATTCGCGCGGACTTATTAGAATTAAAGATGCACCTGAGAAAATATTGGGTCAAGAAGTAGGTGATCTAGGAGGTGGTTTAGATTCTACCAGAAGCGGTATTATCTATCTTTCTGAGACTATTTCAAAAATTCAATTCTTAAGACCTGATAAATTAAAGGAAAAAATAACCGCATCAAAAGTTAGTGGTGATGATAGCGGATTTAGTTTTAACAATGCCATTGATGTAGATTATAACTTTTATAATAACACAGTGGAATTTGGTAATGAAATAATCTCACCTATTGCTAATAATGCCTTTGGGTATTATAGGTATAAATTAGAAGGTGTGTTTTATGATGACAGAGGTAATCTAATAAATAAAATCAATGTCATTCCTAAACGCAAGAACGATCCTATTTTCTCAGGATCAATTTACATTGTCGAAGACCAATGGACCATTTATGCTATAGAGCTTGATATTACAGGTGTGCAAGCCAGAATACCTGCGGTAGATATAATTTCCCTTAAACAGAGTTTTTCATATTCTGAAAAAGAAGACATTTGGGCAATAATATCGCAAAGTATAGACTTTAAATACAAGTTTCTTGGTATTAAAGGAGATGGCAGATTTACGGCGGTTTATAGTAATTACAAATTTAATGGTGTTTTAACATCAAAGGACTTTGGACCAGAATTGGTAGCTTTTGAAGATAAAGCTAATAAGAAAGATTCTTTATTTTGGAAACAAATCCGACCAGTACCTCTTACTACAGAAGAAAGTACTGATTATATTAAGAAAGATAGCATACAAAACGTTAGAGAATCAAGACCATATTTAGATTCTTTAGATAGAGAGAATAATAGATTTAAACTAAATAATGTTCTTGGCTACACTTATCAAAACTCTTTTAAAGATTATAGTTTTGGCTTTGATATACCTTTAGGTGGTTTTCAATTCAATACTGTTCAAGGTTATGCAGCTAATGCCAATATATTTTATACAAAAAATTACGATGACTTTAAGCAATATTTCAGGGCAAATGTTGGTTTTCAATATGGGTTTTCAGAAAGAAAATTAAGAGGAACTGGTGCTTTGTCCTTTAAGTTTAATGACACTTCAAGAGCTTTTTTAACTTTAACTGCTGGTGTGCAGGTGGCACAATATAATGCATCTAATCCCATACGACCATTCTGGAATTCAGTAGCAACTCTATTTTTTGAAGAAAATTATATGAAACTGTACGAACGCGGTTTTGTACAATTAAATTACTCAGAAGAATTATTTAATGGTTTTCGTTTCTATTCTAGTCTCTCTTATGAAAATAGAAGTCCTCTGTTTAATACGACTGATCAGACCTTTTATCCACAAGATGATAAAGAATATTTAAGCAACAATCCGTTAGATCCCATCAATTCTTCTGCACCATTTGAAGTTCACAATATTATAAAATTAAATGTATCTGGAAGATTTAACTTTGGTCAAAAATATTTGAGTTATCCTGATAGCAAATTCAATGTTTCAACGGACAAATACCCAACCCTAGTTTTAAGTTATGAAAAAGGACTGGGTTCAACTAATGAAGACTATAATTTTGATCAAATTAAAACTAGGCTTTACCAATCTTTCAATATAGCAGATAAAGGAAGGTTTAGTTATAATATGAGAATAGGGAAATTCTTTAATGCTGATGATATAGCTTTTATGGATTATCAGCATTTTAATGGCAATCAAATAAATGTTAGTAGTCGTGGTAATTATACCGATGTCTTCAATAACCTAGGTTATTACGACTTAAGCACTAACGATAGTTATTTTGAAATGCATACAGAACATGACTTCAATGGTTTTATACTTGGTAAATTACCATTAATCAATAAACTAAATTTCAACCTTATAATTGGTGCTCATAACTTGGCTACACCAAACAATATACCCTACCAAGAGTTTACTATTGGTGTGGATAATATTGGTTGGGGTAAATGGCGTTTCTTGAGGGTAGACTATGTACGTTCTTATCAAAGTGGTTTTCAAAGCGATGCCATTTTATTTGGGTTAAAATTCTTTTAAATTTACAATATGAAATATTTCATTTTACTTATCTCATTTATTTCCTTAGGATTAAATGCTCAAGACACAGAAGAAATAGACTACTCAAAACAAGTAGCTACATTAGACAGTACTATTGAAACCCTATATGCAGTTATTTCAGGTGATGCTGGTGTAGAACGCGATTGGGATTTATTTAAGCATTTATTTAATGAAAACGCAAAACTAATTCCATCTGGCAAAAACAAGGAAGGAGAGCATATAGTTAGATATATGACACCAGACGATTATATTAAAACCTCCGGAAAGTGGTTATTTGATAACGGTTTTCATGAGATTGAAATTAATAGAGAGACACAGACTTTTGGAAATATTACTCAGGTATTCAGCACCTACGAATCATTTAGGAAAAAAGAGGATAATGAACCGTTTATGCGAGGTATTAATAGTATTCAGTTGATGAATGATGGTGAACGTTGGTGGATAATCAATATCTACTGGATGCAAGAATCTGAAGACAATCCAATACCGGAACAATATTTATCTAAGCAATAATCCTATTTAATTCAATCTTAAATATCTGTTATAATTTATGTAGTCATAACAGAGCATGCTATATTTAACCAAACTAAAAACTCCATCAAATGAAGCTATCCTTAAAGACAAAATCAATTCTATCAGTTGCATTAATCTTTTCTATTTTAAGCTGTGCACAAAAAAGCAACACAAATGCAAAACCAATATTTGAAGATGGTGAGGCTCAAATTGTAGAAGCATTTAACAATCCAGACAATTGGTTGCGACATGATCTTTGGGTAGAAACTGAATTTGATACTGACGGTGATGGAGATCTAGATAGAATGCATGTTTCAGTAACGCGACCAGAACAGACTGAATCTAATGGACTGAAACTTCCCATTATTTATATCACAAGTCCATATTTTGCAGGTGTTGCAGCCGATGCTCCTGGTACCATGTGGAATGTTGAACACGAACTTGGTGAGATTGGTGAAGAACGATTTCATCCAGAAGTAAACCGAAGAGGACAAAGACCAATAATTTCAAATTCACATATTAAAAAATGGGTACCTAGAGGTTATATAGTTGTACACTCAAGTTCTCCCGGTACTGGACTTTCTGATGGAGCACCAACAATAGGTGGTAAAAATGAGTCACTTGCACCTAAAACTGTTATAGATTGGCTATGTGGAAGAGCAAAAGGATATACTGAAAGAGACGGCGATGAAGAAGTTAAGGCGTATTGGTCTACAGGTAAAGTAGGTATGACAGGTACATCATATAATGGTACGCTGCCTTTAGCAGCGGCAACTACAGGAGTTGAAGGATTAGAGGTTATTATTCCTATTGCGCCAAATACATCATACTATCACTATTACCGCTCAAACGGACTTGTTCGTTCTCCTGGTGGATATTTGGGTGAAGATATTGATGTCCTTTACGATTTTGTGCATAGTGGTGATGAAGAGCGTAGACCCTACAATAATAAAACGGTAAGGGACACTGAGATGCGAAATGGAATGGACAGAGAAACAGGTGATTTAAATGAATTTTGGGCTAGTAGAGATTATCTCAATCAAATGGATAACATGAAGGCTGCATTATTAATGTCTCATGGTTTTAATGATTGGAATGTTATGCCTGAGCACAGTTATAGAATCTATAATGCTGCAAAAGAAAAGGGATTACCAACTCAGATTTATTACCATCAATTAGGTCATGGTGGCCCACCTCCTATTTCAATGATGAATAAGTGGTTTACAAAATATCTACATGGAATTGATAATGGAATTGACAAAGAAGAAAACAAAGCCTATATAGTACGTGAATATGATGATAGGTTAAAACCTACTGCATACAAAGACTATCCTAATCCGGAAGCTGAATATGTAAAATTAAATTTAAATTCTGGTGGCAACTCTAGTGGCAAACTTGGTTTAGACATTTCTTCAAACCAAGTGGAATCCTTAATAGATGATTACAATTATAGTGGTAAAGATTTAGCAACCACTGAATCTTCTACAAATAGATTGCTATATACAACAGCAACGTTAACAGAAGATATGCATATTTCAGGTGTACCCAAGATTAGTGTCACCCTATCTAGTAATAAATCGGCTGCGAATCTATCGGTATGGCTAGTGTCTTTACCATGGGATAATAGTAATAAAGTAAAAATTACAGATAACATCATTACTAGAGGTTGGGCGGATCCAAAAAATTATAAGTCTATCACTGACGAAGAAGATTTAGTACCTGGGAAATTTTACACTGTAGATTTTGAACTTCAGCCAGATGATCAAATTATTAGAAAAGGACAACAGATAGGGCTTATGATATTTTCAAGTGATTCAGAATTTACATTACATCCAAAACCCGGAACTGAATTATCGGTAAAATTAAATGAGACCTCTTTATCATTACCAATTGTTGGTGGTAAAGATGCTTTCAAAAAGGCGACAAACTAGTTTTTATCTTCTAATAAGGGAACAAATCTGAATTCTCCAAATTCATGTTTCTCAAATTCCTTTTCTCCCTTTCTTATAAAAAGGGTCATTGTTTGCACGCTATCTCCAACAGGGATAACTAGTCTTCCTCCTATTTTTAACTGACTTAACAGCGTCTTTGGTACAAATGGTGCACCTGCCGTAACGATAATACTATCAAATGGTGCTTCGTCAGGTAACCCTTTATAACCATCTCCAAAAATCAATTTTTTGGCTCTATATCCAATTTTTGGTAAAAATTTGGAGGTTTTCTTAAACAGTTCCTGTTGGCGTTCTATACTATACACCTTCGCTCCCAGATCAATCAATACAGCACACTGATAGCCACTACCTGTACCAATTTCCAACACTTTGTCACCAGGTTTAACCTGCATTAACTCTGTTTGAAATGCGACAGTATAAGGTTGCGAAATTGTTTGATCAGCTGCAATAGGAAATGCCTTATCTACATAAGCATGATCTATAAAGCCAGAATCCATAAAAAGATGTCTAGGGATTTTCCCAATAGCCCTTAAAACATGCTCGTCCTTAATGCCTTTCTTTTTAACTGTGTCAACCAATTGCTGACGCATTCCTTTATGCTTAAATGTATCCTTCAAAGTAGAATTAATTTATCCCAAAATTACTGGAAACTACTACAAGTTCAAAGCATGAAGCAAAAGATTATTTTATTGTTGTTATCTCAGCTTTTTAGGTTTTCTTTTTTATATTTTTAATTGAAAACGACTATTTTTGTTAAAAACTAAAAAATATGCTAAAAGCCGGTGTTCTTGGTGCAGGTCATCTTGGTAAAATTCATCTCAGACTTATTAATGAATCTCATAAATATGAGCTTGTTGGTTTTTACGATGCAGACCCTGAAAACGCCAAGCGAGTTACTGCCGAATTTGGATACAAATATTTTGATTCAATTGAATCATTAATTGATGCGGTGGACGTTGTCGATATTGTAACCCCTACGCTATCTCATTATGATTGTGCCAAACAAGCGATAAAAAAAGGGAAGCATATTTTTATTGAGAAACCAATCACAAAAACAGTTGAAGAAGCGGAAACTATAAGAACTTTAGTAGCTGAACATGGTGTGAAAGGTCAAGTTGGCCACGTAGAGCGTTTCAATCCAGCTTTTATTGGTGTAAGAGACCAGATAGTAAACCCAATGTTTATTGAAACACATCGTTTAGCAGAATTTAATCCACGAGGCACAGATGTACCTGTTGTTTTAGACTTAATGATTCACGATATTGATATTATTCTAAGTGTTGTGGATTCACCCGTAAAACATATTTCTGCAAGTGGTGTTTCGGTGGTAAGTGAAACACCGGATATTGCAAATGCACGTATTGAGTTCAAAAATGGTTGTGTAGCTAATCTCACTGCAAGTCGCATTTCATTAAAGAATATGCGTAAATCGCGTTTTTTCCAAAAAGATGCCTATATATCAGTTGATTTTCTAGAAAAGAAATGTGAAGTCGTAAAAATGAAGGATGCTCCTGAAAATCCTGGAGATTTTGATATGATTCTTCAAAATGCCGAAGGAATAAAGAAACAAATCTATTTTGATAATCCTTCTATCGAGAACAACAATGCAATATTAGATGAGCTAGAAACTTTTGCAGATGCTATTAACAACAACACCAAACCCATCGTAACACTGCATGATGGCACGGAAGCATTGCGAGTGGCGACAATGATAATCAATCAGTTCTAAACTAAAATATTTAAAATTAGAAACTAATGAAAAATGTAGCAGTAATTGGTGCAGGCACAATGGGTAATGGAATAGCCCACACGTTTGCACAATCTGGATTTAAAGTGCAATTAATAGATATTAATGAAGATTCCTTAAAAAAAGGTATGGAAACCATTTCTAGAAATTTAGACAGAATGGTAACCAAGGAAAAAATCACGGAAGCCGAAAAAACTGAGACTATAAATAACATCACAACTACTACAGATGTCTCTGCAGGTGTTAAGAATGTTGGGTTAGTTGTTGAGGCAGCAACCGAAAATGTAGATTTAAAGCTTAAAATTTTTAAGCAATTAGATAAAGAATGTCATGATAATACCATCTTAGCAACAAACACATCTTCAATCTCAATAACCCAAATTGCTGCTGTTACAGCTAGACCTGATAAGGTAATTGGAATGCATTTTATGAATCCAGTACCTATAATGAAATTAGTAGAAATCATAAGGGGTTATAATACAAGTGATGAGGTTACCAACATTATAATGAAACTTTCTAAAACATTAGGTAAAGTTCCAACGGAAGTAAATGACTATCCAGGTTTTGTTGCTAACCGTATATTAATGCCAATGATAAACGAATCAATTGAGACATTATACAATGGTGTTGCGGGAGTACAAGAAATTGATACAGTAATGAAGCTCGGAATGGCGCATCCTATGGGTCCTTTGCAGTTAGCTGATTTCATTGGGTTAGATGTGTGTTTATCAATCCTTAACGTTATGTATGATGGTTTTAAAAACCCAAAATATGCGCCTTGCCCTTTATTGGTGAATATGGTGAGAGCTGGTAAATTAGGTGTAAAATCTGGAGAAGGATTTTATAACTATTCCGAAAGCAGAAAGGCAGAAAAAGTTGCTAATCAATTTGTATAATACCAGCAATTAAAAATCAAACATGGCAAAAGTAGTTCCTTTTAAAGCTGTTAAACCAACACGTGCAATTGTTGGACTTGTGGCTTCGCGACCTTATCAAAGCTATACAATTGACGAGCGCGATTCTCGAATGGATTATAATCCATACAGTTTTCTGCATATTGTTAATCCAGGTTATAAATACGACCAAGTTATTACAGGTACTGAACGTTATAAACTTGTTAGAAACAGATACTTAGAATTTAAAGAAGACGGAATTTTTAATACAGATGAAAAGCCAGTGTATTATGCTTATAAAATTGTTAATAGACATGAGCAAGAATTCAATGGGATAATTGCGGCTACAAGTGCAGAAGACTATGAAAAGGATATTATAAAAAAGCATGAGGATACTATCGCTAATAGAGAAAAAACATTTAAAAATTATTTGCAAACCGTAGGCTTTAATGCAGAACCTGTTTTACTTACCTATCCAGATAATGATGTTATCTCAGAAATAATAAAAGAAGCTCAAAAAAATCATGCCGAATTTGAGTTTACTATGACCTATCGTGACACTCATTATTTATGGAAAATAGATGATGAAGCACAAATTGAAATACTTAAAAAAGAATTTGAACAGATTGATACCATTTATATTGCAGATGGCCATCATAGATCAGCTTCATCCTATTTACTTTACATGGACGAAAAGGAGAATAACCCAAAACATAACGGAGATGAATCCTATAACTTCTTTATGTCTTATCTCATACCAGAATCTGAATTGGTAATTCAAGAATTTAATAGATTAGTTAAAGATTTAAATGGTCTCTCCAAAGAAGAATTTCTAATAAAGCTTGATGCTATGTATAGGATTGAAAATCGAGGTGCAATACCCTATACTCCATCGAGACCTCATCACTTTAGTATGTATTTAGATGGTGAATTTTATTCACTATATCTGCGAAAAGCAAATTTTGAATTTAAAACAGCTTTAGACCAACTTGATGCTCAACTTTTATATAAGACTATTTTACAACCTATCTTAGGTATTGATGATCTTAGAAATGACAATAGAATTGAATATGAACATGGTAGGCATGAGATGATAACTATAAAGTCTAGTGTAGATAATGGCCAATTTAGAGTTGGTTTCGGAATGTGTCCTGCAACAATAAAACAAATGAAACAAATAGCAGATGAAGGCTTAACCATGCCTCCAAAAAGTACTTATATTTTACCAAAACTTAGAAGCGGAATTACGATTTATGAGTATTAATCACAACCTACAACGTATTAAATCAACTCTTCCAGATAAAGTTACTTTGGTAGCAGTTTCAAAGACTAAACCTACAAGTGATTTAATGGCTGCCTATGATTCTGGCCAAAGAATTTTTGGAGAGAACAAAATCCAAGAAATGGTTGACAAACATGATGTTATGCCAAAGGACATTAAATGGCATATGATAGGTCATGTACAAAGAAACAAGGTCAAATATATGGCCGGATTTGTGGATTTAATTCATGGTGTTGACAGCCTAAGACTACTGAAAGAAATAAACAAGCAAGCCGAAAAACACAACAGAGTAATCGACTGTTTACTTCAAATAAAAATCGCCAAGGAAGACAGTAAATTTGGTATGGATGCTGAACTGGCTGAAGAACTTTTAAAATCAAAAGCCATTGAAGAGCTAAAAAACATAAAACTATCAGGCTTGATGGGAATGGCCACTTTTACAGATAATATGGACCAAATTGAAGGCGAATTTAAATTCCTTAAATCTGTTTTTGATAAAGTTTCTACTTTAAAAGGAACCAATTTAGATCTACAAATTTTATCAATGGGTATGAGTGGCGACTACCCACTTGCAATAGAATGCGGTAGTACAATGGTTAGAGTTGGAAGTAGTATATTTGGTGCAAGAAATTACAATTAAAAATTAATCAACTCAATTTAATTTTTTCATATTTACGCAATCTTAGACATAGAAACTACTGGTGGCAAATACAATGAGGAAGGTATTACCGAAATCGCTGTTTATAAATTTGATGGCCATGAAGTTGTAGACCAATTTATTTCACTCGTAAATCCCGAACGAGAAATACAGCCATTTGTTGTTAATCTCACTGGCATTAATTCTAAAATGCTTAGAAATGCACCTAAGTTTTATGAAGTCGCCAAACGCATTGTCGAAATAACAGAAGATTGTGTCTTAGTAGCTCACAATTCAGATTTTGATTATCGCATCCTAAAAACAGAATTTAATCGATTAGGTTTTAAATATAAGCGCAAATCACTTTGTACGGTAGAGCTTTCAAAACAATTAATCCCAGATATGGAGTCTTATAGCCTCGGTAAATTAGCTAGAGCATTAGGGATACCAATGAGTGATAGACATAGGGCAAGTGGTGATGCACAGGCAACCTTAAAACTATTCAAAATGATCCTTAATAAGGATTCAAGTAAAAAAATAATAAAGGAAACAATCAAGGTTGAGCAAAAATCTAAATTGGCATCAAATCTAAGACAGATCATTGAAGATCTACCTACCGAAACGGGTGTTTACTATATACATAATGCCGAAGGCAATATAATTTACATAGGTAAAAGCAATAATATTAAAAAGCGTATAACGCAGCATTTTACAAATAAGAATTCCAAATCCAAGAAGATTCAGGTACAAGTATCTTCGGTATCATATGAACGTACCGGTAGTGAATTGGTAGCGCTTTTGAAGGAAAGTGAAGAAATTAAGACAAATAAACCAATTCTCAATAGAGCATTAAAAAGGAATAAATTTTCACAAGGGCTGTATAGTTTTAAAGATGATAATGGTTATATAAACTTAAGGATAAGCCAATTAAGACAGAATGAAAAGCCAATAACCACTTTTACTAACAGACAGAGTGGTATCTCATTTTTGAACAGAATGATAGAAAAATTTGAATTATGCGAAAAGCTCCTCGGTTTGGAAAAATCTCAAACAAGTTGCTTTAGATATGAAATAAAAGAATGCTATGGAGCCTGTATTAATGAAGAAGATGTTGAGGCGTATAATAAACGTGCAAACAGCGTAATTGAGATGAACAGTTATGATAACAAAGACATGTTACTTATTGATCGTGGTAGATATATAGATGAAAAAAGTGTAATATTAATAGAAGATGGCATCTTTAGAGGAATTGGTTTTTTTGATTTGAATCATCAAATTAATAATCGGGAAATTTTATCCTCATTGATTACACCAATGCAAAATAATCGAGATACCCAGAATATTATTCAGAGTTATATGCGTAGAAATAAAAGACTAAAAATTATAGAACTACTTAAATAATTTGGTTTTCGTAGATTTGATGAATGGAATCAACTAAAAAACATACTTGGCGAAGTAAACTTCATGAAATTATTTACGAAGCAGATACGCCTAGTGGTAAATTATTTGATGTCATTCTTTTGATTGCAATTTTGGCAAGTATTGTACTTGTAATGCTAGAAAGTGTTAAAAGTTTTGATCTTAAATATCACGGTTTTCTAGATATTTCTGAATGGATTATAACCATTCTATTTACCATAGAATACATAGCACGAATAGCTGTTGTAAAAAAGCCATTAAAGTACATCACTAGTTTTTATGGTATAATTGATCTTTTATCTACTATACCTAAATACATTTCTTTGTTTTTAGCTGGTACACATGCACTGGTAGCGTTAAGAGCACTGCGCCTACTGCGCGTTTTTAGAATATTAAAGCTTGCTAGGTATCTTGGTGCATCCAATCAACTAGCCAATGCCATTAAAGCTAGTAGAGCAAAAATTGCAGTATTCTTATTCGCCGTACTAATAGCGTCAATAATATTTGGTACTATTATGTACTTGGTTGAGGGTGAAGAAAATGGATTTACAAATATCCCTAAAAGTGTTTATTGGTGTATTGTAACTTTAACTACAGTTGGTTTCGGAGATATTGCGCCTCAAACTCCATTGGGTCAATTTATTGCAACTTTTATTATGATATTAGGTTATGGTATAATTGCCGTGCCCACAGGTATAGTATCTGCAGAATACACAAAAGCTTCAGGAAGTGATGTAAAAAAATTATCTGATGAAGAAATTAAAAGCCTAGATTCAGTTCATTTAAATACACAATGTTGTGTTAATTGTTTGGCAGAACAACACCAAGATGGTTCCAAATATTGCTATAAATGTGGCTGTGAATTAAACCATGAGTAAACATATTTTAATATCTGTTGTAGGCCCAACTGCTATTGGTAAAACTTCATTAAGCATACAACTTGCTCAACATTTTAATACTGAAATAGTCTCGGCAGATTCACGACAGTTCTATAAAGAAATGAATATTGGTACCGCTGTTCCGTCAAAAGAGGAACTAAATTCTGCGCCACATCATTTTATTCAACATAAATCCATTAGGGATAAATATTCTGTTGGTGATTTTGAAAGGGATGCCATAAAAACGATTGAAAGTATTCACAATAACAATAGAACTGTAATTTTGGTGGGAGGTTCTGGTTTATATGTTGATGCAGTAATAAATGGACTAGATGAATTTCCAAAAGTTGATTCTTCAATAAGAGAAACTTTGAATTTACGATTGAAAGATGAAGGATTGGATTCCTTACAAAATCAACTAAAAGAAATAGATAAAAAGGCTTACAACCTCTTGACAATTAATAATCCACACCGCGTTATAAGAGCTCTGGAAATTTGTATTGGAACTGGTAAGCCATATAGTTCCTTTTTAACTCATAAAAATAAATCGCGCTCCTTTAATACAATAATGATTGGGTTAATGGCTGATCGTGATGTCATTTATGATAGAATCAACAAACGTGTTGATTTAATGATAGATACCGGTTTAATTAATGAAGCAAAGGCATTATATCAATTTAGAAATTTAAATGCTTTAAATACAGTTGGTTATAAAGAATTATTTGCGTTTTTTGATGGTGAAATCAGTTTGGATTTTGCCATATCAGAAGTTAAAAAAAATACAAGACGATTCGCAAAACGGCAATTGACTTGGTTTAGAAAAAACAAGAATATCAATTGGTTTGATTATACCATTGATGTCAATAAAATAATTGAATTCTTAGAAAATGAAATAAAAAAAACCAGCTGAAAAGCTGGTTTTTAATTATCTAATCGTTGTTGTTTATTACGAGTCTAAATCCTTCTCCGTGTATGTTCAAAATCTCTACTTTAGGATCAGGCTTTAAATACTTACGCAACTTAGCAATATAAACGTCCATACTTCGAGATGTAAAATAGTTGTCGTCTCTCCATATTTTAGTTAAAGCAAGTTCTCTTGGCATTAAATCATTTTCATGTAATGCCAACAAACGCAATAATTCATTTTCTTTGGGCGATAGTTTTGATGGTTCTCCACCATCAAATTTTAAGAAACGTAATTTAGAATTCAGATCAAAACGTCCAATCTTAAATTCAAATTGTTTACTATCTGCAACTGTATCAGTAGCCTTACGTTGCATAATAGCTTTTATTTTCATTAATAGTACTTCACTATCAAATGGTTTGTTTAGGTAATCATCAGCACCTACTTTATACCCTTTAAGTACATCTTCCTTCATTGCCTTAGCAGTTAAGAAAATAATTGGCACATCTGTGTTTTTCTCTCTAATTTCCTTAGCAAGAGTAAAACCGTCTTTATATGGCATCATTACGTCTAGAATACATAGATCGTAATCGTCCTTTTTGAACTTCTCAAAACCTTCCATTCCATTTTTAGCATGGACAACGTCGTAATCGTTCATCATTAAATAATCTTTTAAAACAGTTCCAAAATTTGGATCGTCTTCTACCAATAGAATTTTCTTGTTTTGTTCTTCCATGATTCTCTTTTATGATATTAATGGTAGCCTTATTATAAAGGTACTACCCTTTCCTTTTTCACTTTCAACTGATATATGACCTTGATGGTCTTCTACTATTTTTTTAACATAGGCTAAACCTAAGCCATGTCCTTTTACATTATGTACATTTCCTGTATGTTCTCTATAAAATTTTTCGAACACACGCTTGGCAACTTGCTTTGACATTCCGTTACCTTGATCTGCAATTTTGAGTATAATATTATTTCCAATATTTTCAGTATGCACATCAATTTTTGGTGCATCATCTGAATACTTTATCGCATTGTCTAATATATTAACGATTACATTTGTAAAATGTGTTTCATTCGCCAATATTGATGATTTAACAGCTTTAAAATGAGTCTTCACATATCCTTTTCTATCTTCTACAATTAACTGAACGTGCGTAATGGCATCATCAACTAAATCATGTAGTTTCAATCGATCCTTACTTATATTTAACTCATTCTTATCAAGTTTAGAGATACGCAATACATTTTCAACTTGTGCATGCATACGTTTGTTTTCATCCCTAATCATCTTAAGATAACGTTTTACTTTATCTTCATCACTAATAATCTTAGGATTTTTTATAGAGTCTAACGCTAAATTAATCGTAGCTATAGGTGTTTTAAACTCATGTGTCATATTATTTATAAAATCCGTCTTAATCTGTGATATTTGTCTTTGTCTAATTAATTGATAAATAGCACTAGAATAAGCGAGTATTATCACACTTGTAAAAATCACCGATAAGACTATCATCCACATTATTGATGATAATAAATACTTTCGTCTATCAGGAAAATCTACCCAAAGTTTATAGCTGCTTTCGTTATTATTGTCTAAAAAAATATAAACGCCATAGGCATTTTCCTTTTCAAAATTTTCAGTTTGAACCTTAGTAGCAAGGTCATCATCATAAATTGCAAACTCAAAATTTAGATTAACACCTTCATCTTTTAACTCTCTATTTAAAAGTGTTTCAACCTGTAAAGCAGATACACGTTTATAAATAGGAATATCCTTGAGCATATCCTTAAACGTATCTTCATACATTTGCCTGTCTAAGGCTGGCATAGAAGAATATTGTATAAGGCGCTCACTAGGTGCTATGGCATTTTTACCATCAATCTGAGAGTTATTATAAACTTCTGTTACACGCTCATTTGAACGTTTGCTTATAGCAAAACTGTCAGCATCAATTTCAAAGAACAATGAAGGCACTTTAAACCGCTCCTCTAAAACCGTATTACGGTGAACAATGGTTTTATCATTTATATCGTCTTCAGTAGTTATAAATAATCGTTTTATAACTGTTGAATCTGGTCTTTCATTTTTGCTAAGGAAAGGTTGAAGTTTTATAAGTGAGTTTCTAAGTTCCATTTCTTCAATGTCTCTAGAAACAAAACTTAAGGCCCGTTTTACACTAAGTGTAAAATTTTTCTCCTCATTCCTTAAACTATTATTTATAAAAAATGATTGCACAAAAATGATACCAATGAGAGATAGGCTCATTAACACCACTAAAAAGACGAATAGCTTCTTACTCATCAGTCAAATTTAACATTTTAACATTTAGCGCAAATTATGTTTAACCTTACATTAACAAAAGGTAAGATGGTTATTTTGCTGTTATTTTAAGAAGTTTATTGTGAATTTGAAGCGCCTGCTTCTTAGCTGATGCCAAATCGCTATTTGTAATAATAAAGTCTGAAAGCTCTTTTTTTTGAGCATCAGTCCACTGATTTTTAATTATAGCTTCAATTTTTTCTCTTGTTGTATCGTCTCTTTTTAATATTCTATGTATCCTCAATTCTTCATCTGCAATAACAGTAATGATATAATCATAATTGAGTTGTAAATCATTTTCAAAGATGATTGCTGCCTCTTTTAAAACATAAGGCGCATCTTGTTTCTTTAACCAACGTTTAAAGTGTGAAGCTACTTTTGGGTGAACAATGGCATTCATTTTGTTCAGCAATGACTTATCACTGAAAATCTTCTTTGCTAGATATGGTCTATTTAATTTGCCATCTACATAGGCATTGTGACCAAATAATTGAGTCAACTTTCGTTTTATGACCTTTGATCTATTCATTAGTGCTTTAGCCTCCTTATCAGCCACATAAAGCGGTATGCCCAATGAGTTTAAATAATTGGCTATTGTGGTTTTACCACTACCGATTCCACCTGTAATGCCAACTACTACCATACTATAATTTAATAAAATCTATACGTTTCTGCTTAACACTTGCTCTTTTAACGAAATCTGGTTTTACAACAATTTTGGGTATCATGAACTGTTGACCTTCATTAACATCATTAAAGTCGCATTCTACCTTAAAATTAGATTCTGTAATTGAATTAAACCGATTTAAATCTATATAATAAGATACAGATACAGTCTTTGGGAAATAGTTAATGTTTACATTATTTGGAGTGTTCTTTATTACTACAGGTACTTCAATAGTACCTTCGGTAAATCGTTCTACATCTCCATAAACCTTAATCGATGCTGGTACTGCTTGTACGTCATTATATTTTGACATATCCAAATTAATTCGTTCTTCAATATCTAATTTGATATCAGAAAGAGACAATAATTCAGTATTTATGGATTCGATAGATTCAAGCTTTGACATTGGCCCAACTAATTTTACACTATCAATATCTTTGTTCAATTCTCCAAGCAAATCAAAACCTAAAGCATATTTAAAATCTTTTTTAACAACAACATCCACATATTTTGTTGACATTTTTGAAAACTTTAAAATTAAAGTGTCAGGTTTAAGCGTAAATAATTTATACGAACTACCCAACTCTTCTTCAATTATATATTTTTGACGCTGTACATCAAATACAAATTCATTATTTCTTGTGATGACATCAGTCTTTGCATCTATCCTTATTATTTTAGAATCCTTAAAGACAAAAGGAACTAAAGTAAATCCTTTAGCTTCAACATATGCATTGATTAGATTTAAAGAGTCATCTTCAATTACAATTTCTTCATCTAAATTGACTAGCTGAATTTTTAGAGTTATATTTTGTTTGTAATCATTGGAAAGCTTAGAAAAAATCAAAAAAACAAAAGCCAATATGAAAAAGATACTGAACCTTTTTACATTTTTCTTTTTTAGATAATTTGAAATTTTCTTCTTCATTTAATTAAATACTATTTATTAAAAAATAAATAAGAGAACACTTCTTCGGGTTTTCTTTTTAAAAAAGCCACATAAATACTCGATTTTAAAAATCCATATCCATATCCAAAAAATTGAACTAAAATGGCAATTACAGATTGTATGGCTACAAAGATATTCTTGTAAGTAATAAATGAAATTAATAATGCAAGAACAAAATAGACTATATAGAAATACAATGGCCATGTTAAACTGATGGTTAAATATAAAACGAATGAAACCAATAACCCAAGACTAAATAGTGTAGGAAACCAATAGACTAAACTACTAGAGTTTGGGTGCCATTTATTAAGTATTGGTCTAACCATACCAAACCTATTGACCTGTTTGTAAAATTTAGACCAAGAAATACGCCTTTTATGATAAACAAATGCATTTGGTATTAAAACCGTTTTATAACCTAGCTTAAGCAGTCTTAAAGACAAATCTGGATCTTCGCCTGGATGTATTGAACCAAATCCTCCCGAATCAATAAAAGCTTGTTTAGAGATGCCCATGTTAAAGCTACGTGGTTGAAACTTATTAACCTGTTTCTTACCACCTCTAATTCCACCAGTAGTGATTACAGAAGTCATAGCAAAGCTGATAGCCTTTTGTAAATTAGAGAATGAAGGGTGCGAAGCATCAGGGCCTCCAAAACAATCATAATAACTCACGTTAAGAAATGACATAACTTCAGTTAAGTAATTGCTTGGTAGCAAAACATCTGAATCTAATATGATGTAATAATTTCCTTTAGCCTTTCTCATTCCATAATTACGAGAATTACCCGGTCCTGTATTCTCTTTAAAGTAATACGAAATATTTAATTTATCATTAAATTCTTCAATGACTGATTGTGATGATTCCGTTGAACCATCTTCGATAATTACAATTTCATAGTTATAATTTCCTTCTAGACCTAAAAAGCTTTCAAGTAGTTCTTTTATTTCTTGTGGTCTATTAAATACAGGTATAATAAATGAAAATGATAAGTCCTTCATACCTTACAAAGGTAAATAAACCTATAAGTTTATTTTTTAATAAACTTCATTATTTCATGTGTGTTTTGAGAAGATAATCTTATAAAGTAAACACCTGTTCCTAATTGATAAATATCCAAAGAAATATCTTTGCTATTTGGTTCAACTGACTTATATTTCTCACCTAATAAATTGAATACTTCAAGCTTATCAATTATTTTAAAAGAATCAATATTAAGAATGTTACTTGTTGGATTTGGATACAATGTGATTTTATTGGTATTAAATTCATTAACAGATAATGAACTGCCTTCAACTATTTTTAAATTCTGATTAGGTGAAATATTATAAAATATATCTTCGGTACCACTTAACCAATTCACTTTAACATAGTCAATTAAATTGGCGTCTCCAATACCAAAAAACTCACTGGCTGAATTCTGGGACAAATAACCTTCGCCACTTAATGTATATCTATATTGTTTTTCTCCATTAACTGAAATTTCTATGAATGAGCCAATACCATTTCTATTACTAATGGTACCCTCTAACTTTACTTTTAACCAATTGTTACTAGTATTAGAATTGTTCTTCCAAAGAAATATATTGTCATGGTTTATATTATTAACTAAAATTTCTGGATAACCATCATTATTGGTATCTCCTATAGCATTGGAGTAGCTAATTGCGAAATCACCTGGTACGGCGTTATTTTCAAGTGAAAATTCTCCGTTATCATTTCTAAATAATGCTGATGACAAATAACCTAAAACCGAACCATCATGTTCAGCAGTAACGTAAATATCTAAATCACCATCATTCTCGGCATCTAAAAAGACCGAACCCCAAGCTACGCTATTCATTGTGGTATTTGTTAACTGGGCTACATCTGTAAAAGTACCATCACCATTATTTTGAAGTAAAACATTACCAACTACGTCATTGGTAACATAAATATCTAGCCAACTATCAGAATTAAAATCACCTACGGTAACAGACATGGCGTCAATAGTAATATCAGTACCAGTTTCTAATCCAACTTCAGTAAATGTTCCGTCGCCATTATTCTTATACATAGTATTGGCATAAGCAATTTTATCGTTTGCCACATATATATCCTGAAATCCATCCTTATTATAGTCAATAAACGCTGAACAAAAAGATAGTGTCCCTGTGGATAAAAGTCCAACTTCTGCATTTACAAGTGAAAAGGTATTATTTCCGTTGTTTTTATATAACACATTTGGTATTGTAGTATCTCTATTTGACAGAAACACATCCAAATAACCATCATTATTGTAATCTCCCCAAGACGCACCATACGTAACTAATACTTCATTTAACATACCTGATGAATTGGTTATGTCTTGAAGCATCATATTACCTAGATTCTCATATAATCTATTCACATTTGTATCACTAGTGACAAAAAGATCATTGTCGCCATCATTATCAATATCAACCCAATTAACCTGCTTGTTTCTCCAATTATTATTTGAGATATTAAGTGTTTGTTCTACAAAGTTACCATTGATATTTTTATAAAATCTAATTGGATCACCATTAGCGGTTGCAACTGTTAAATCATCCCAACCATCATTATCGTAATCAAAGAAAGACACTCCATTACCAAATAATGTATTACCACAAATAATTTCTACACCAAGCTCTTCAGCTTGATTGTTAAAAGCAATCTGTGCAAAGCAAAAGTTAATTGATAGTAACCACAAAGTCAAGTGATAAAACTTCATAATTGAGTTTACTGGTTTTATTATAAATGCAGATTATTGTTTAATTATTCTCAGGGTTTTTTGAGCATTCCTAAACTCAACTTCCACCATATAAGGACCTTCTTCTAAAATTGATAAATCTATCTCACACTCCAACGACTGAGGTTTGGTTGACATAACCAATTGCCCTAACATATTATAAATTCTAACACCTTCTATTTGGTATTGCGCATTGAAAGTCAGGATATTTTTTACTGGGTTTGGAAAATAAGTTAGAGCTAAGGAATCATCAACTTCTGAAATGGAAAGCGAGGAACCCTCAACAATGTTCAGGGTTTGGTTCGCAGACACATTGTAAAAAATATCTTCAATCCCGCTTAACCATGTCACCTTAACATAATCAATAGTAGTATCTGTACCTAAACCAAATTGCTCGGTTCCTGAATTTTGAGACAGATAGCCTTCACCCAAGCAGGTATAACGATATTGTTTATTACCATTTATGGATATTTCAATAAATGAACCTACACCATTTCTATTACTTGTCGTCCCTTCAAGCTTTACTTTAAGGTAATTATTACTTGAGTTCGTATTATTTTTCCAAAGGAAAATATTATCATGGTCAATATTATTGACAACAATTTCCGGATAGCCATCATTATCTGTATCACCCAACGCATTACCATAACTATAAGCATAGTCATTAGGTACGGCATTATTATTAAGCTGAAATGATGATGTATTCACTTTCTCATAAAAAGCAGAAGACATAAATGGTGCAGCTGTGCCATTACCTTCGCCACTTACATATAAATCTATATCTTTATCATTATCGGCGTCTAAAAATACTGCTCCCCAACTAGAACTGTTAAATGTGACTTGATATTGTTGCGCCATATCTGTAAAGGTACCGTCACCATTATTAACAAAGAGTACATTGTTTGTTGGGTCATTAGTAATATATATATCCAACCAGCCATCAGAATTAAAATCCTCTACTGTTACCGACATGGCATCTATACTTACATTAGTGCCAGTTTCAGTACCAACTTCTGTGAATGTACCATCACCATTATTCCTGTACATTAAATTTGGATTAGGGTATTTATCATTAGACACGTATATATCTTGATCACCATCATTATCGTAGTCCAAAAAGGCTGAGCAAAAAGACATGTATCCATCTGTTAACAATCCTGCTTCAACATTTGCTAAGGTGAATGTTTTATCTCCATTATTTTTATAAAGTATGTTTGGAATAAAAGGATCTCGTACTGATATAAATACGTCTAAATAGCCGTCATTATTATAGTCGCCCCAAGAAGCACCATAATATGGGAAATTATCAGTGAGCATACCTGATGTAGACGTAATTTCAGACATAATCATATTACCTAAATTTTCAAATAACCGATTACCCGAATTGTCACTGGTAATAAAGAGATCGTTATCTCCATCATTATCAATATCCACCCAATTAATTTGCTTGTTTCTTGCATTATTGTCAGATATATTAAGTGTCTGAGAGACAAAATTTCCATTGATGTTTTTATAGAAATAAATAGGATCACCTAAAGCTGTTGCCACGGATATATCATCCCAACCGTCATTGTCATAATCAAAGAAGGTTACACCATTACCAAGAAATGTATACTCACAATTAACATTAATACCTAATTCTTGCGCACTCTCTTCAAAAGAGACTTGAGAAGACAAAAGGTTTATTGAGAAGATTATTAAAATTACATACCGCATCATCAAAAGCGCAATTTTTTCTCAAGATAATAGAATAATTAAAGAAATAAAAAAAAGCCGTTATTCAACGGCTTTTTTATAAGTATAAACTGAATAAGTTATTGTTTTATTACTCTTACTGTTTTTGTAACATTTGCAATAGTTACTTGAACGAAATATGTACCAGTTTCTAATCTAGACATATCTAATTCGCTATCTACAGTTTGAGGCTGTGCATTCATTACTTCTTGACCAAGCATATTATACATTCTAACAGTCTCAATATTATTTTGAGCGTTTAAGGTTAGAGTATTTTTTACTGGGATTGGATAGTAAGTAAATGCTGCTTCACTATTCAAATTCTGGGTGCTTAGGGTTGCACTATAGGCTGATACCTGAAAGGCTAAAGGAGAGTCTCCAGCAAATTCAAAAACTCTTATATATACAATTTCACCAGCAAGCCCATCCGCGGATTCAATTTCAACTAATGAAAACAAATCAACTCCGTCATCATCATCACATTCAAATTCGACTAGGGATCCACAATTACCTGTATATATACTCATACCAGTGTCACCGCTAGGTATAGGAGGATTAGAATCCGTAGCAATAGTTAAGTTGCCATCTGGTGGTACTAAAGCCCAAAACCATTGATCGCCACCTAAACTAGAAGGATCTAATGGATCATAAGTACTACAGGATGGATTAGGTAATTCTCCCGAACCTGTAGCACCTTGATTAGTTGTAAGTATTGGATTATCAGAAAAGATAGCTCCAATAGTTAATTCCAAAGCATTTGCACAATCGTTATTAACTGGTGGTGCAGGATTCGCCTCCGTTGTAAAACTATATACGGCACAACCAGTAGACTCTAAAGAACCATTAGTTGGTATAATCTGCCAATAGTATGTTACACCATTTTGCAGATTGATGACACTAAAAAACGGATCAGGTGTAACTCCTAAATTAACTAATGCACCAGGATCAGTTCCAATAAAAAATATGTAACCAGCCGCAGGTGTTCCAGTTGACGGTGGGGTCCACGTAAATGTATATTCACCACCAAAAGCAATTACATCAGATGCCGTATCGGTTGGCGATATAGGCATCTCAGCACAATTAGGAGGTGGAGGTGCTACTTGAGTCGTAAAGCTATACTCTGGACAACCAGTAGCTTCAACACCACCATTTAAAGGTACTATCTGCCAATAATAAGCTGTATTAAAATCAAGTCCTGTTACGTTAAACAAAGTTCCTGTTACTGTCCCAACATTTGTTAAGGATCCGGGTGTTTCACCAAAGTACACATTATATGCATCGGGTGTTGGTCCCGTTGATGGAGCTGTCCAGGTTAAATCTACCGCCCCACCAAAAATAACAACATCAACCGCAGAATCTAAAGGAGATATTGGTGTTTCAACACAATTAGGTGCTGTTGGTAATTCTTGTACGAGTATATCATCAATGTACCAGCCTGAAGCGAAATTTCCTATATAGTGAAAAGCCACATAAACAGTGGAATTTACGGGTAAAGAGAAAGGGCCATTTGAAACCCACGTATCTTCCAAACCAATTACGTCATTAACGGTTGTCCACGTAGCTACTGTTGGATCACCAGAACCGGAATAGTCAGTAGAATAAACAACATCATGTGTAACTGCAAAACCAGCAAAATCTACATTCTCAAAATATGATAATACAGGATTGGTTGTTGCAGACAAATTTAGTGGTGGAGATATTAACCACCTATCATTAGGATCATTAAAATCATCAAAAAATGCCGCGTTTGAAGGACTATTAGATCGCTCAGTAGTTTGGGCCCATAAGTTACCAGCATCGGTTCCAGACCCTGCTATATCTATCCATCCTGAAGGTGGGAAACTGCCTTCGAAATCTTCGCTTAAAATCTGTGCCTGAGCAAATGTAAAGACTAAACAACACAGAATTAGAAGAGTAATTTTTTTCATAAATCTTAAATTTTAGTTATGGTTTATTTGGAATATATTATCAGCAATTATGTACTACTACACCAATAACTTATGTCGACGAAAAGTAAATATTTTCGTTGTAATACGCAAATAATAAATTAATTATAATTTATTACAACAAAAAAAAGCCACTGCAATCAGTGGCTTTTTTTTGTTATTATTAAACATTTATTGTTTAATGATACGAATGGTTTTTGTAATGTTGGCTATAGTAACCTGTACAAAATATGTTCCCGTTTGTAAACTTGATACATCAATATCGCTATCTACAGCTTGTGGCTGTGCATTCATTACCTCTTGACCTAGCATATTATACATTCTAACATTTTCAATGTTATTTTGAGCATTTAATGTTAATGTATTTTTAACTGGGTTTGGATAGTAAGTAAATGCTACTGAATTATCAAACTCATCAGTAGATAATGACGAACCTTCCACAATGTTCAGTGTTTGATTTGCACTAATATTATAAAGTATATCCTCATTACCACTCAACCATTTTACTTTAACATAATCTATCATAGTGTCAGTACCTAAGCCAAATTGTTCTGTTGCCGAATTTTGAGACAGGTACCCCTCTCCTAAGCAAGTATAACGATATTGCTTATTGCCATTTATTGAAATTTCTATAAATGATCCTATTCCATTTCTATTACTAGTTGTACCTTCAAGTTTAACTTTTAACCAATTATTAGATTGAGGTGAGGTATTATTCCATATAAAAATATTATTGTGATTTATATGATTAACAACAAAATCAGAATACCCATCATTATCTAAATCGCCAATAGCATTAGAATAACTCTCTGCAAGATCATTGGGAATAGCTCCATTAATTAAATCAAAAGTTCCATCATTTTGATTTTCATAAAATGCAGATGATAAATATTGAGGGAAAGCCCCATTTGTACCACCACTCACATACAGATCTAAATCCATATCATTCTCTGCATCCATAAACACAGCACCCCAACCGATACTATTAAAAGTTACTCCATATGAACTTGCTAAATCTAAAAAAGTACCATCAGTGTTATTTATTAATAGTATACTATCATCATTATCATTTGTCACATAGATATCTAACCAACCGTCGTTATTTAAATCCTCTACAGTGACTGTCATGGCATCTACATAAATACCTGAGCCAGTATTTAAACCGACTTCGGTAAATGTTCCATCCCCATTATTTCTATACATTAAATTAGGATAATTAACTTTATCATTTGCGACATAAATATCCTGATCACCATCATTATCATAATCCAAAAATGCTGAACAAAAAGACATAAATCCAGTAGTTAAAAGTCCAGCCTCAAGATTTGCTAAAGTAAATGTTTTATCTCCATTATTTTTATAGAGAATATTTGGAATATTTTGATCACGAATGGATATAAAAACATCTAAATAACCATCATTATTGTAGTCTCCCCATGATGCACCATAATAAGGAAAAATATCTGTAAGCATACCTGACGTTGATGTAATCTCGGACATAATCATATTACCAAGGTTTTCGAACAATCGGTTGCCTGAATTATCGCTAGTAATAAAAAGATCATTATCACCATCATTATCAATATCCACCCAGTTAATTTGTTTATTTCTTTGGTTATTATTGACAATATTTAAATTATGGTAAACAAAATTTCCATTAATATTTTTAAAAAAATGAACTGGGTCACCTTCAACAGAAGCCACAGTAATATCATCCCAACCGTCATTATCGTAATCAAAAAACGCTACCCCATTACCTAAAAAGGTATTATCACAATTAACATTTACCCCCAATTCTTGAGCCTTTTCCTTAAATTGAATTTGTGCAAAAAAAAAGTTAGAAGAGAAAACTAAAACAAGTAAATATTTTTTCATTTGAATATACCCTTAAAATACTAATTGAAGCTAAAACATAAAAGCCGTTTTTTCAAACGGCTTTTTATAATAATTGTTAAAGTTTATTGCTTAATTACTCTTACTGTTTTTGTTACATTAGCAATAGTGACTTGTACAAAATAGGTTCCAGTTTCTAATGAAGACATATCTAATTCACTATCTACCGTTTGTGGTTTAGCATTCATTACTTCTTGACCAAGCATATTATACATTCTAACAGTCTCAATATTATTTTGAGCGTTTAATGTTAATGTGTTTTTAACCGGATTCGGATAATAAGAGAATGAAGCTTCATTGTCAACACTATCATTACTTAAGGTTGCGCTATATGCAGAAATTTGAAATGCTAAAGGATTATTTCCGCTATATTCAAAAATTCTTATATAAACTACCTGATTAGCCAATCCATCAACAGGTTCAATAACAACTTGAGAAAAGAAGCCATCCGGAGAGTCGTCATCATCACATTCCAACTCAGCTAAAGCTCCACATGATCCTGTATAAACAGACATACCAGTATCTCCACCAGTCCCTGTGGGATCAGCATTGGTTTCAATTGTTAAATTGCCATCGGCAGGGACAGTAACCGAATACCAAACATCTCCTCCGAAACCCTCTGGATCTATAGGGTCATAAAGACTACAGCTTGGAAGAGGAGTTTCACCAGAATCTGTTGCCGAAACGTTTGTACCAACTATAGGATTCTCTGAGAAAACAGCTCCTGGTGTTATTGGTGTCGCATTAGCACAGTCATTATTAGACGGTGGAGGTGGTAACATTTCTGTTGTAAATGTCCACTCTGCGCAGCCTATCGCAGGTTCTGCACCATTCAAAGGAACAACCTGCCAATAATACTGTGCGTTAAAGGCAACGTTAACTAAGTCTATAAAAGTATCTGTTGTAGTACCAAGACTTGTTAATGAACCAGGCGTATCTCCTAAGAAAAACTCATAAGCCGTTGGTGGTGGCCCTGCGGACGGCGCAGTCCAAGTTAAAGTAAGTTCACCTCCGAAAATAGCCACATCGGTTGCCATATCCATTGGAGATATAGGCATTTCTGCACAGTTTGGTGCCGGTAATGCAGGCGTAATAGTAACCGAAATGTTTGTAATATCTGCTGGCGCAGAATAAGATCTAAATAAGCCTAATTCTAAAAATCCATCAACGGAAGGATCATAAGCTCCTCCTGGAATAGCACCTGAAAAAGTCAAGGTTGTTGAAGCTCCTGAAGTTGCACCACCAGAAGTTGGTGGATCTACATTGGTTGTTCCTGCCGTAGTTGTGAAGTCTAGTTCTTCTTCACTAGACCATGGGTCACTTGTACCTGGATCTGACCAATCATATGTTACAGTAAATGTTTCATAAACACCTGCAGGTACACCAGCAGCATTACCTGCATCATTAACTGCCACAACAACTGGAGTTGGACCCGTTGTCTGGTACATACCAGTGTCTAGCGGAAAAGTAAATTGAGCCATTGCTGTGAATGAACACATTAAGGCCATTAAGAAAAATAAAGTAATTTTTTTCATATATTTTAGTATTTAAGTTAGTAATCCCTTAAAAATATGTTAAAAAACAGGAACACTGACAATCATTTACCCTAAATCGATAAAAAACGATATAAATCGATTAAATACAAATCAATAAAATGTAATCAACATGTTATCAACAAAAAAAGCTGTTATAGAATCCATATAACAGCTTTAAATTGAGTAATAATTTCGTTTAATCGTTGTCCATAAAAACATCCATCACTTCGTCACTAACACCCATATTACTAAACCCTCCATCGTTATAAAGGTTTTGAAGTGTCACTCTTTTTGTAAGATCACTAAATAATGTAACAGTGTAGTTTGCACAGTCCATGGCTGTTGCGTTACCAAGTGGTGACATTTTCTCTGCGTATGCAATAAATCCATCAAACCCCTTCACACCACTACCCGCAGTTGTTGGTGTTGGAGACTGAGAGATTGTATTTACTCTAACATTTTTATCTCTACCAAAGAAATAGCCAAAGCTACGAGCAATACTCTCTAAATAGGCCTTGTTATCTGCCATATCATTATAATCTGGAAATACACGTTGCGCCGCCATATAAGTTAAAGCAACTATACTTCCCCATTCATTCATGGCATCAGCTTTATATAATGTTTGCATTACTTTATGGAATGACAATGCAGAAACATCGGTTCCCTTTTGTGTCCAATCATATTTTTGATTTGTATAAGCCCTACCTTTTCTCACGTTAATTGACATACCAATAGAATGCAATACAAAATCTAACTTTCCTCCTAAAATTTCCATAGATTTTTCAACAAGATTCTGAAGATCTTCTTCTGATGTGGCATCTGCAGGAATTATGTGAGAACCTGTTTTTTCTGCCAAAGCATTTATTTGACCCATTCGCATTGCAACTGGTGCGTTTGTTAGGACAAATTCACCACCTTCTTCGTGTACACGTTCAGCTGTTTTCCATGCAATTGAGTTTTCATCTAATGCTCCAAATATGATTCCTTTTTTTCCTTTCAGTAAGTTATACATATGGTTATATTTTAATTAGTTAGTTTCTTTTTAAGGCTGTAAATATACTATTAATTCAATAACTGTTTAGCATGCGCTATAGCTGATTCTGAAACATTAATGCCGCCTAACATTTGCGCAATTTCAACAACTCTATCCTCTTCATTTAACCGCTTTAAATTGGTATGGGTCTTATTTTCCTTATCTAATTTAAAGACCTTAAAGTGTGTGTCTCCCTTGGCAGCAATCTGAGGTAAATGTGTTATTGAAAAAACTTGCATAGTTTTGCTCATTTGCTTCATTATACTGCCCATTTTATTTGAGATTTCACCAGACACACCTGTATCAATCTCATCAAACATAATAGAAGGTAATTGAATATATTCTGAAAGAATTGATTTAATCGCCAACATTATTCTAGACATCTCACCGCCAGAGGCTGATTTTTTCAAAGTATTAAAACTAGATCCTTTATTTGCCATAAATAGAAACTGCAAGGTGTCTTTTCCATTTTGGAAATAATTCTGAGTGCTAGTAATATCTATTTTAAATTTCGCATTTGGCATTCCTAAATCCGACAAAATTGCTTCTAATTTTGTAACCAATATAGGTGTTGCAGAATTTCGTTGTTTATTGATTTTTGATGCAAGAACATCAAGCTCAGTTCTTAACTTAGCGATTTCACCTTCTTTTTCTTTTATAGAATCATCTAAGTTTTCGGTATTATCAACTTTTAACTTTAAATCAGTCCTAATATTGGTTAATTCTGTTACTGTGGAAACCGAATGTTTCTGAAATAAATTATTAATAATTTGAAGCTGAGAATTAATTTGCTCTAATTCTTGAGGATCAGTTGAAAGATTCTCATGAAGGTTATCCAACTCAACTAAAATATCTTCTAAATCTATACTTAAACTTGTAATTCGCTCCAATAAAACATTGTACATCTTACCAAAACTAGAGATTCTAGTAAGCTCTTGTTTTACATTATTTAATTGGTCTGTCAGCCCTAAATTTTCAGCACTGATTATTGAACGTACATTTCCTAATCTCTCACTTATGTCTTCAACATTGTTTAATGCTTCAAATTGAGATTCTAAATCTTCAAGATCCAAATTATCAAGATCTATTTCAGATAGCTCCTTCAACAAGAATAAATTATAATCGTATTCTTTAATCAATTCTGATTTTGACAACCTTAATTCTTCTAATTCCTTATCTAGTAATTTATACGTCCTTAATTCTGAAGAATATTCAATCAATACATTTTTGTTTCCTGCCAATGCATCAATAACTTGAAATTGATAGGAGTCTTCTGTGAGTTGCTGCGTTTGATGTTGCGAGTGAATATCAATAAGATGCTCACTAAGTGCAACTAAACTATCTAATGTTACTGGCGTGTCATTTATAAAAGCCCTAGATTTACCTGAAGGCAAAATCTCTCTCCTAATAATTGTTTGAACATCAAAGTCTAAATCTAAGGTGTTAAAAAGGCCTTTCAGATTGTACTTTGCAATATCAAAAATTGCCTCAATTACACACTTTTCATCCTTGTTTTTTATCTGGCTTAAATCTGCACGTTTGCCAAGCACTAGGCTTAAACCACCTAACAATATAGACTTACCTGCTCCTGTTTCACCAGTAATAATGGTAAAGCCATTATTAAAGTCTACATTAAGCTCATCAATAAGCGCAAAATTTCGGATATGTAATGATGATAACAAACTCTACTATTTGTAATAACAAAATTAATAGTTTCGATTTTTATATTAAGGGCATTGCTAAAAAAGTTATGCAGTATTTATATGGGAAAAATTATTCTGATCGCCAAGAGCATTTAGAATTTTATATTACGCCATTTTTGAGAATATGTAGGTGCTATTCTATTTAAGATATCCATACTGTCGGCAATGTTTACGCTAGGTCCACCAGATAAAATATCCATTATTTCATCTGACTTAGCATCAAAGAATACACGCATTAAAAATGAATTTGGACGTCTCCTATGAATTTTCTGTAATTCTTCTAAAACAGAAGTAACCTTAGTTTTTCCTTTCTTAGTATCCTCATGCATTAGGTCCAATCCATTGATATGATATTCGTACATAGTGGTTCTAAACTCCTTAAATGTTGGCGACATTAAGTTATCAATCAACGCAAATCTAGATTGCAGTCCATCTTCAAGTTTCCACCCTTGCCCATTTAGTTGTTGAGAATAGTTAGCAATAGTCTGTGCTTGCTTAAAGTATTCGCTACCACCATTTAATGCAAATGTATCAGCATCCATACCTAATATCATGTACACATGAAAAGCCAAAACAGAGATTAAATTAGATTCAAACTGAATTGGATTGTAAACCAAGTTTTGAAATTCTAAATATTGAAAGTTGAAACTCCTATCATTATAATTATAAACTGGTGTATTATAAGTTGAGTTATAAACCGGTCTAGAGGAGGAAACCTGGAGCGTGGCAGCAAATAAGTCGTTATTGTACTCTTGGACATTGATGACCATATTACAATCTATACGTTCTTGCTGATTAAAGTTCTTATCCGTCCATTGGGTATTGCTGATAAATTCATTGAGTTGCTTTTCCAAATTCCTAAATACAACATTGTTGTCATTACCGGTTTGCTGTGCAATAACAGTCACGGTACAATTTAATTCTTGTGCTAATACACCTGTGGTAAAAAATAGGGTAAATAAAACTGCAAGTTTACGCATGTAATTGTTTCAGTATTTGTTGCATTAAATCATTTGCTACCTCAGCTTTTGATTTCAATTTATGTTCAATAACCTCGTTTGTAGATGTTATAAATGTAACTTTATTTGTGGATACTCCAAAACCTGCACCTTTATCTTGTAATGAGTTTAAAACTATTAAATCAAGATTTTTTGATCTTAGCTTTCCTTTTGCATTTTCTAATTCATTGTTAGTCTCTAGTGCAAAGCCAACTAAAAACTGATTAGATTTTTCTTCCCCTAATGACTTTAGAATATCCTTTGTTTTTTCCAACTCTATTGTAAACGTCGAATCCTTCTTTTTTATTTTTTTACTCGCAACGTTTTTTGGCTTATAATCTGCAACTGCCGCCGAAAGTATTGCAATATCTGTGTCATTAAAATTGTTATGAACCTCGTTATACATTTCTTCAGCACTAACAACCGGCTTAATATTTACATGACTATGATTAATACTTTGATGCGTAGGACCTGTCACTAAAGTTACGTTTGCTCCCAAATTAGCAGCAGATTTTGCTATTTCAAATCCCATTTTACCACTAGAATGATTTCCTATAAATCTGACAGGATCTAATGCCTCATATGTTGGCCCAGCAGTAATCAAGACATTCTTACCATTTAAAGGTAATTGTTCAAGTATATCATTACTTATAAAACTTACAATATCTTCCGGCTCAGCCATTCTTCCTTCACCAACCAATCCACTAGCCAGTTCACCAGTGCCAGCAGGAATCATCTTATTACCATATGTAATTAATTTGTCAAAGGATGCCTTAGTAGACTGATGCTTGTACATGTCTAAATCCATTGCTGGTGCAAAATATACAGGGCATTTTGCTGACAAATAAGTAGCTAACAGTATATTATCACAACCTCCATGTGCCATTTTAGCCAATGTATTTGCAGTAGCTGGTGCTATAACAAATAAATCTGCCCAAAGACCTAGATCAACATGGTTATTCCATACCTGATTATCATCATCTTCATCTACAAATGAAGAATAGACAGGGTTTTTAGATAGTGTGGAAAGTGTAAGCGGTGTAATAAAATCCTTAGAAGCAGGTGTCATAACCACTTTAACGTTAGCACCTGCTTTTATAAATAACCGGACTAAACTAGCCGATTTATATGCGGCAATACCAGCAGTAATGCCTAATAAAATGTTTTTGTCCTTTAAAATAGACATTGAAGATTATTGCTGAGTATCCTCAGTATTTCTGTGATATATTTTATCATCTAACCACTCCTTTACAGCTAGTGCGTGTGGCTTTGGTAACTTTTCGTAAAACTTAGAAACTTCTATTTGCTCTTTGTTTTCAAAAATTTCCTCAAGACTGTCGTTATAAGTTGCAAACTCTTCCAACTTATCAATTAACTCACGTCTTATGTCTGTGTTAATTTGTTCTGCACGTTTTGCAATTACCGAAATTGCTTCATAGATGTTGTTTGTTGGGGCATCTACAACGTTTCTATTGTAAGTAACTGTAGTTACTGGTGCATCTGTCTTTTTTAAATCCATCTTCTATAAATGATTAACTTTTCGTTATTTCTGTACTATCGTACTATTTCCGTTTAATAATTCTTCTTTCATAATTGTAGCTTCATCCAAATATTTTGATTCTGGATAAGCTTTATTGAGTGAATTAAAATAACTGACTGCGTCACTAACGCGTCCTTCTTTTAATCGATCAATACTTAATGCCGCTAACTTATATGCTGAATCAAATCTGTAAAACATAGCATCTTCTCTTAAGGAAGTTCCTGGAAACTCCAATAAAAAGTTATTAAATGACTTGATCGAAGCCTTGTAATCAGTAATTAGGTTATACTGTTTGGCAATCTCAAAGGCTTTCTTCTCAAGTTTAAAATCTAATTCGTTTATGAGTTTATTAGCATCAGCTACATAGCCAGATGTTGGGTAAAGATTAATAAACAATTGAAGTTTTTCAATCGCTTCAACAGTTTCCTTTTGTTCTTTGGTGAAAATTGGTGAGTTATGATAATACCCTTTGGCTGCCAAAAACGCGGCTTCCTCAGCTTTTTCACTACTAGGATATATGTCTACAAACTTATCAAAATGGTAACTCGATATATAATAGTCCTTAAGTTCATAAGAACAATTAGCATGCATAAAGGTTAATTTTTCTGCTTGTGGTTTACCTCTATAAGCTGGAAGAATTTGTTCGAACAATCTATATGCTTTTGCATATTTACCTTCTTCATAGAGATCAGTTGCAAATTTAAACTTCTCCGCAGTACTCTCAGATTTCAACATCTTTTGGTAATCACTACAAGAGGTCACTAAAATTGCTATAAATACTATATAAAATGCTCTTTTCATAAATTTTAAACAGATGGCAAAAGTACACATTATTAACGGATTTTGAAAACAAAAATTAAATGCTAAAATAGCCCATACTAACAGGTATTAAAGTAATTTAATCTAAGTTTAACTTTTACCTAAAAATTTCAACTCTTTTTTAATTTGATTTTGAAGAGATTTTGTAGCTATTACAAGCGGTAAACGCACATGTAATTGAGAAACACCTATCCCTTTTAAAACAGCTTTAATTCCTGCAGGATTGTTCTCTGCAAATATCATTGCCGTAATAGGCATAAGTTTATAATGAATATCATAGGCTTGTTTTGCCTTACCTGCAATTCCCAATCTTATCATTTCTGAAAATTCTTGGGGTAATCCTTGTCCAATTACTGAGATTACACCAGACCCTCCAGCCAAGGCTACACCAAGTGCTAAATCATCATCTCCAGATATTACTAGAAAATCGTCCGGTTTTGTTCTAAGCAATTCTAAATATTGATGCACATTATTACCTGCTTCCTTTACTCCGATTATATTGTCAAAGTCATTTGCAAGTCTAATTGTTGTCTCTGGTTCAATATTCTTTGAGGTCCTACCAGGAACATTGTATAAAATAATTGGAAGAGGTGACACCTCCGAAATTGCTTTAAAATGCTGATAAATTCCTTCTTGAGTGGGTTTACTATAATAAGGCGAAACTGATAATATTGCATCGATTTGAGTAAAATCCGTGCTTTTTATTTCATTAATAATTGAAGAAGTATTATTGCCTCCTATTCCCAAAACAAGTGGTAACCTTCCTTTATTTACACTAGCAATAAATTCAATCAATGCTTTCTTCTCATCAGATGAAATGGTGACACTTTCTCCCGTGGTTCCACTAATAACAAGGTACTCTACACCATTTTTAATATTGTATTCTACCAATCTCTCTAGAGCATCAAAATCAATGCTTAAATCTTCTTTAAACGGTGTGATTAATGCAACACCTGTACCTACAAATTGGGTCATTATAATTTATTTAAAATGTTTAAATATTTTCTAAATTCTATTTTGAAAGTCTCAAATTCACTTGGATTTACATCTATAATTAAATCATACAAACGCTCATCAGTTCTTGTCAATCCAACTTTTAAATTGGCCTTTGAAGATGCAGTGATTAAATTTAACAATACATTATCCGCCTTGTAATAGCTAATTAGAACGTCGTGATCCTCATCAATAAATGACTTCAAATCTATGTTGTTTATCTTCCCTTTCCAACCAATATCTTTTGGACTAAAAAAAGTTTCCCATTGGCTTCCTTCAAACTTGTCATCATCTGTAAAAGCAACTATTTTGTGCTTTGGCGATGTAAGATTGAGTTCTTTAAATAAGGCTCTAAACATTTCAAATTCATCAAATTCATCAATATTTAGCAAAACAGCAATAGTCTTTACTTTATTGCTATTAACATATGCCTTGCGTGCCTGAAGCAATGAATTAACATATTTTTGATTTGATTTTGTCTTAAATGCCTTTAAAATCATTTATTTTTGACTTTGTGCAAATTTAGCAAAAGCATAAACATATTTTCATAAACTCTTGATAAGAAATAAAATGTCTGTAAAACATGTTATACTGTTCTTTTTTATTATGGTTTTATTTTCATGCAATAAAGATTTTCATTTAAATAAAATTGAAGGCAAGAGAATTGAAATTAATGATGAAATCTCTGGTAATGAATCCATAGAAGAATTCATTAAACCTTACAGAGAAAATGTAATTAAGAATCTTGATAGTGTTATTTCTTATGCACCAGACACATATTCAAAAACAGATGGTGAATTTAATACTGCAATTGGAAATTTAATGGCCGATGCTGTGTTTGAAGAGGCGAATCCTGTTTTTAATAAACGTACGGGTAAAAATATAGATTTTGTAATCTTAAATCACGGTGGTATTAGATCCATTATACCTGAAGGAAATATCACAACAAGAACCGCTTATAAGGTTATGCCTTTTGAAAATTCTACTGTAGTTGTTGCATTAAAAGGAATACAGATTCATGAAATGCTGAAATACTTATCCTTGGCAAAACGTGCGCATCCATTATCAAAACATGTGCAAATAACTCTAAACCCAGGCTTTGAACTAGTAGATGCTAGTATTAATAATCAACCTATTGATAAAAACAGAACTTATTATGTTGCCACCAATGATTATTTATACAATGGTGGTGATAAAATGACCTTTTTTCAACCTAATGATAGTTTGTATGTACTAGACTATAAAATAAGAAATGTCTTAATTGATTATTTTAAGAAAAAAGACACCATAAAGCCAGTCATTGACAACAGGTTTATTCAACTAAAAAAATAGAAGATGAAAAGAAGAACATTTATAAAGCAATCTTCTGTAGCAACAGCTTTAGTTGGTTTAGGTGGATTAGGCCTACAATCCTTTCAAAGCAAAAAACGAAAGCGAATAACGATTCTGCACACAAATGATGTACACAGTCATATAGATCCTTTTGGACCAAATGATGGTAGAAATGCTAATAAAGGTGGTATCGCAAGGCGTGCAACTATAGTCGAATCAATCAGACAAGAAAATCCGAATACACTATTATTAGATGCTGGTGATATTTTTCAAGGTACACCATATTTCAATTATTATGGTGGAGAGCTAGAATTTAAGCTAATGAGCATGCTCAAATATGATTTAGCTACCATAGGTAATCATGATTTTGATAACGGAATCGAAGGACTATATGCTCAATTACCACATGCTGATTTTGAATTTGTTTCAGCAAATTATGATTTCTCAAATACCGTAATGGATACTCATGTAAAACCTTATAAAATATTTGTGCGTGATGGTATTAAAATTGGTGTTTTTGGACTAGGTATAAAACTTGATGGATTAGTTGACAAAAGAATGTATAAGGAAACTATTTACAACGATCCTATAGAAATTGCACAAGATATGTCACATGTCTTAAAAACCGAACAGAACTGTGACTTGGTTGTCTGCTTGTCTCATATTGGTTATTTTTATAAAAAATTTCCTAAAAAAGTATCTGATCTAAATTTGGCTAGAGCCACAAAAGACATTGACCTAATTATTGGTGGGCATACTCATACATTCTTGCCAAAGCCAACAATTGAAAAAAACAGTGACGGTAAAAATGTTCTGGTTAATCAAGTTGGAGCTTATGGACTCTATCTAGGACAAATTGATTTTTATTTTGAACCAGGCAAAGAAATGCAGGCAAAAGGTACTTCCATAATTGTATAACTATTTTGTAAGTTATTTTTTAGTTGTCGTCTAAAACCTCATAATTAAGTCAAATCTTTATGAAGTTTGATAAAATATTTCTGGTTTTACGAATAGCTGTGGCAATAATTTTAATTCAGACACTCCGATTTAAGTTTACTGCACATCCAGATAGCGTTTATATATTTGAAACTGTTGGCCTAGAGCCGTTCGGTAGAGTTGGAATTGGTATTGCAGAATTAATAGCTGGAATCTTATTGCTTGTTCCGAAAACAATCTGGCTAGGTGCTTCTTTAGCTTTAGGTATAATGGCTGGTGCAATTGTTATGCATCTAACAGAATTAGGTATTGAGGTGAAAGATGATGGTGGTGTGTTATTTTTTACTGCAATTATTACGTTTGTATTAAGCTCAATAGTTCTTTATTCAGAAAAAAGAAATATTCCTTTTTTTAAAAATAACTAAGCCTCAGCATGCTCATCAGAATAAAATGGTTCATCAGGACCAGTAAATTCAATTTGTGACTGCATGTAAAAGAAGATAAATGCTACAACTAAAAAGAAGGAATAGATAAATCCAAGCATTTTATCTTCCATGACATAGAAATATGCTAATTGTATTATTTCAGAGAAAACAATACAAATAGATCCCATCAAGAACATCATAGATTTGGTATCATTTCTATACATATAATTGATTAAGGCAATTGATAATAGTGTCATAACAACTGCATTGTATGTGTATTCTAAAGAATATTCATAGGTATTTAATACATTTTCTGTTGTTGCAGTTACTAACGAAACGCAAAAAATATCTAAGACCACAAGAATGAATATTGGTATTGCTAACTGAGAAAAAACAGATTTGAAATTCAGCTGAGTTAATATCTTCAGCATTAAAAATATATATGATAATATGAAAAGCATATTGGCGACATAATAAATATAATCTATATCACCTTCATATAAATTTGGACCATACCAAGCAGAATAACTGAGGACATGACCAATGGTATATAATACTAGAAACCAGAAAAAATATATACTTTTATTGGTGGTCCAGCCACAATAAAGTATCGTTAATAAAACAAGAATACCGGCACTTACGGCAGCACCTTCTAATTGAAAGGCCATACCTTGAAAAACGATGAATACACCACCGAGTAAAAGCAACAGTACTTTAATAATTTTACTGAACATTATAAATTAATCCCTAGTTAATAAAACAAATATAAAATTATTTTACAATTAAACGGTAAAAAAATGCTTTTTATCGATAAAACACTTATTTTTCTGTAGGAATTTATTTCAATAGCTCTAAAAACGCATACTCGGAAAGGATTGGAATATTTAAATTTTCGGCTTTTATGCGTTTACTTGGTCCCATTTTATCTCCTGCGACCACAAAACTTGTCTTTGAAGAGATGGAAGATGACACTTTTCCACCATTATCTTCTATGAGTTTTTTGAGTTCATTTCTCGAGACTTTTTCAAAAACACCTGAGACAACAAATGCTTGTCCTTTTAATTTATCTGTTTGGTTAGCTAACTTTTCCGCAGATATTTCTAATTGCACTCCAAACTTTCTCAAACGTTCTATGTTATTTCTGTTTTCTTCAGACGAGAAAAACTCTACTACACTTTCAGCAATTCGTTCTCCAATTTCATCAACGGTCACCAAATCCAACAAAGTTGCAAACATTAGGGCATCAATTGATTTATATTGTTTAGCCAATTTTTTCGCAACTGTTTCACCGACATATCTGATACCTAGAGCAAACAAAACCCTTTCAAATGGTATTTGCTTTGAAGCTTCTATTCCACTAATTAAATTTTCAGCACTTTTTTCTGCCATTCTTTCTAAAGGAATAACTTGATCTACAGTCAACTCATATAAGTCTGAGTAATTATTAATTAATCCTTCATTAACCAATAATGCCACGGTTTCACCTCCTAGTCCTTCAATATCCGTTGCTTTTCTGGAAATATAATGTTGAATACGACCTATAACCTGTGGTGGACATCCATTATAATTAGGGCAATAGTGCTTTGCTTCACCTTCCAACCTAATAAGTTCCGTATCACACTCTGGGCATTTTGTAATATATTCAGTTGGTCTTGAGTCTAATGGTCGCTTGGTAAAATCAACTGCAATTATTTTTGGAATTATTTCACCTCCTTTTTCTACAAATACCGTATCACCTTCTCTAATATCAAGTTTTTCAATCTGATCAGCATTGTGCAAGGAAGCACGCTTAACAATTGTACCAGCTAACTGTACTGGCTCTAAATTGGCAACTGGTGTAATTGCTCCTGTTCTACCAACTTGATATGTTATTTCATTTAATTTGGTTGAAACTTGCTCTGCCTTAAACTTATAGGCCATTGCCCAACGAGGAGCCTTTGCGGTAAATCCTAATTCATCCTGTTGGTACAAACTATTAACCTTAACCACTACTCCATCAATTTCAAATGGTAAATTGTGTCTATGTTCATCCCAATGAGCCACATATTCTAATACCTCATCTATAGAGTTAACCAATTTAGCTTCCTTTGGCACCTTAAAGCCCCATTCTCTTGCCTTTTCTAATCCTTCAAATTGTGTATTAACATTGAGGCTATTTCCTTTTATACTATATAATAGACATTCTAATGGACGCTTTGCAACCTCAGAGCTATCTTGTAATTTTAAACTTCCAGATGCTGTGTTCCTCGGATTTCTATATGGTTCTTCATCATTTGCTATTCGCTCTTCGTTCATTTTTAAAAAACCAGCAATTGGTAATACAATTTCCCCTCTAATATCAAATCTATCTGGAAAATCTCCTTTTAATTGTAGCGGAACCGTATTAATAGTTTTGACATTTGCTGTTACCTCATCTCCTTGCACACCGTCACCTCTTGTAACTGCTCTGATAAATCTTCCATTTTCGTATGTCAAATTCATAGAAGCACCATCATACTTTAATTCACATGTATATTGCACCTTCCCATCTACAAGTTTTTTAATACGAGTTTCCCAGTCTAGCAAATCTTCTTTTGAATAAGAATTATCCAAAGAGTACATTCTAAAATCATGAACAACTGTATTAAAGTTCTTGGTAATGGTACCACCAACTCGTTGCGTAGGTGAATTGGCATCAAAAAACTCTGGATGTTTCTCTTCCAAATCTTGAAGTTCCTTTAACTTCATATCAAATTCATAATCACTGATTATTGGATTATCAAGTATGTAATAATTATAGTTGTGTTGACGAAGCTCGTCCCTTAACTCTTCGATTCTTAATTCTATATTCATTTTTAAAGTCCTTCTTTGTTCAACCATTTTGGTGCCGGTAGCGGTTTATAGTTATTCATTTTATTTAATAAACCGTCAATAGTTGAGTCTATAACTACAGCTTCAAGATTTTCTTGTTTTAAAAACCCTTGTTTTACCATCACTTTACACTGCATTATTAATGAGTCATAGTATCCGTTAACGTTTAAGATTCCTATAGGTTTAGTATGCAATCCTAGTTGACCCCAAGTGGTAATTTCAAAAAATTCATCCATTGTACCAAAACCTCCAGGTATAATCATAAAACCCTCGCTTTTTTCATACATAATAACTTTTCTATCGTGCATATTTTGAGTTATTATAAGTTCCGTTAACTCATTGTTTACAATCTCCTTCGTTCTCAAGAAATTTGGTATTACACCAATTGTTCTACCTTTATGATCTATAGTCCCTTGAGCTACCTTTCCCATTATTCCAATCTTTGCAGCACCGTATACTAAAGTGATATCTCTATTGGCTAAAACTGAACCTAACTTATAGGCAGTATCAACAATTACTTTATTATTACCTTCGCTACTACCACAAAAAACAGATATACTCTTCATACTAAATCTTTATTCCTTTCAACATTCTTAGGTTCGAATTTAAATCTTCTAATAGCTCAATATCTTTAAATCCAGCATCTATTAAAAGTTGTTTTGTTTCCTCACCAAGATACTGGTTAATTTCAAAATATAACTGACCTCCTTTTTTTAATTTTTTGTTCGCAAACGCAGTTATTACTCTATAAAATATCAATGGATCATCATCATCTACAAAAAGTGCAAGGTGTGGTTCATTCTCTAATACATTTGGCTTAATTTCCTCTTTTTCAGAGTTTCTAACATAAGGTGGGTTTGATACAATAATATCAAATTCTTCATTAGACATTACTGAATCATGAGAAGTCTCATCTAGAATATTAGCTTTGGTGAAGCTAATCTCGACTTCATTTAAATCTGCATTTATTGACGCAACCTTCAATGCTTCGTTACTAATATCTAACGCATAAACATTGGCATTCGTTAAGTTTTTTGCCAAACTTATTGCTATACAACCACTACCTGTGCCTATATCTAAAATATTTAAAATTTCGTGTTCATCAAAGGATTGGTTTCTTATAATCCAATCCACCAACTCTTCAGTCTCTTGCCTTGGAATTAAAACATGTCTATTAACCTTTATTTTTAATCCAAAGAACTCAGTTTCACCAAGTATATATTGAATAGGTTTTTGTTGCTTAAGTGCTTCTAATACAATAAAGAATGTATCTGTTTCAGATTTTGTTAGGGTTAACTCAGGGTTTAATGCCAATTGAAACCTAGGGATATTGAGATAGTATTCTAAACATATAAAGAAGAAGTTTTCAACTTCATTCTTGCCGTAAATTACATCAAGTTCTTGATGGAAAATATTTTTAAGGTCAAGTGCTCTCAAATTACAAGTCTTTAAGCATCCACACAGAACATGAATAATGTCCAGTATCACCCATTGGTTTCTCTATACTCTCAAAGCCAACTTTTCTATAAAGTTTGCGTGCATCATCCATATAAGGCATAGTCTCCAAGTAACACTGTTCAAAACCAGCTTGTTTTGCAAAATTCAAACATTTTTCCATCATTTTACTCCCTAATCCTTTACCCCTTGCTTCTGGCATAAAATACATTTTCTGTAATTCGCATATATTACCTTTATAATTATCAAGTGGCGAAATCCCAGCACCACCAATAATATCCTCACCTTGAGCTACTACAAAATACGCCTTTCGAGGCTCTCTATATGTTTCCGTCATGCAATCTAACGCTTTGTCCTCATAAGCAGTACCTACTTTAGGTACACCCATTTCTATTAATACTGATCTAATTGCCTCAGCTATTTTAGCATCATCCTTGAGTTCTATTTCTCGAATAACAATAGTATCTTTATGCACTTAATTTTTAATTTTAATACTGAAATTGTTTCGGTATGAAGATAGCTATATTTCTCATTTTATGACAAAAAGAATTTTACTGTTTTTATCATTTTTTACACTACTTTTCAACTGCTCTATAACAGAAAAACCACAGTTTATTGGACTAAATAATATAAAAGTTATTGACGCAAATGCAGATGCTATAACGCTAAGCACTGATGCGATGTTTAAAAACCCAAATGATGTTGGTGGCAAACTAAAAACAGATGGCCTAAGAGTATATATAAATGAGACTGAAGTTGCTACCATTGTATCTGAAGAATTTGATGTACCATCAAAAAATGATTTCACCATACCTTTAATTGTTTCAGTTGCGACTGATAGCCTTGTTGATAAAAATAGCTTAGGTGGTCTAATAAGTAGTTTAATTTCTCAACAATTAAAGGTTAGATATAATGGTGAAATTGACTATAAAGTGTTTGGCTATTCCTCTTCATATACCATTGATGAAGAACAAATAATCAAAGTAAAATTGTAATTGAAAAAACACGAATATTACATAAAACGTTGCTTACAGATTGCCGTTAATGCATTAGGGACTTCAAGACCTAATCCAATGGTTGGTTCAGTAATAGTACATGATAACAATATTATTGGAGAGGGTTATACAAATCCTTATGGTGGTGCACATGCAGAAGTAAATGCCATTAAATCTGTTAAAGACAAAAGCAAACTTGCTGAGAGTATTTTATATGTTACGCTTGAACCATGCAGTCATTTTGGGAAAACACCACCTTGTAGTGACTTAATCATAGATCATATAATTCCAAAAGTAGTAATTGGCTGTATAGACGATAACCCTGAAGTAGCAGGAAAAGGTATTGCCAAATTAAAAGCTTCTGGATGCAATGTTACAGTCGGTATACTCGAAGATATGTGCAAAAAGCATCATAAAAGGTTTTTTACCTTTCATAATGAAAAAAGACCCTATATTATATTAAAATGGGCAGAAACTAGTGATGGATTTATTGCTCCTATAACTAAAAACGAGCAAAAACCGGTTTGGATTACAAACCAATACTCCAGACAGTTAGTTCACAAATGGCGCGCCGAGGAACAGGCCATTTTAGTAGGCACTAATACTGTAAAGGAAGATAATCCTAGCCTCACCGTTAGGGATTGGGATGGGCAAAATCCCGTAAGAGTCGTTACTGATATAAATGAAAATCTAAGTCATAACTTTTCAGTTTTCAATGATCGAGCAAAAACTCTTGTTATATCAAGTTCAATAATTGATTTTGAAAAACCAGTTGCAAATCAGGTTTGTCAATTTTTATATAATAAAAATATTAATTCAATAATTATTGAAGGTGGTGCAAAAACACTTCAAACGTTTATCGATGAAGGGCTTTGGGATGAAGCTAGAATATTCACTGGAGACATTCAGTTTAATAATGGCTTACAAGCTCCAAAATTAAAAGGAGAATTGGTTTCTGAAACCAAAATTTTGAATGATACATTAAAGATCCTTGTAAATGATTAAAACATTAATATTTGATTTTGGTGATGTTTTTATCAATTTAGATAAGCAAGGTGCCATGGAGAATGCATTAAAACTATTTCAACTTGAATCCTTTGAAAACGACATGCTCGAAGCTAATTTAAAGTTTGAAACTGGTAATATAAATACCTCCCAATTCATTGAATTTTATAAATCAAAGTTTCCATATTTAAGTAAAAAGGATATTGTCAATGCATGGAATCATATCTTAAAGGACTTCCCGAAATACCGATTAGAATTTATCAAAGCTCTATCAAATCAGAGTAGCTATAAGCTAGTTTTATTAAGCAACACTAATGAATTACATATTGAACACATAAGGCAACATTTTAATTTTTATGAAGATTTTAAAAACTGTTTTGATCAGTTTTACTTATCTCATGAAATTCAATTGAGAAAACCAGAAAAAGAAATCTTTGAGTTCGTTCTGACACAAAACAATTTGAGACCTGATGAATGTTTGTTTATTGACGATACTAAAGAAAATACAGATACAGCAAAAGCCATGGGATTTCATATTTGGACAATAGACGAAACCAAAGAAGATATTACAAGCCTATTTGAAATTAACAAAGAGCTCTTTTGATCTATTTAATTCTAAGCATATTATCATCTACAGGTATTTTTATACTATTTAAATCGTTTAAAAAGTACGGTGTGAACACGCTACAAGCAATTGTAGTCAATTACATAACTGCATGTAGCCTTGGCGCTGTATTATATGAAGGTGAGATAGATATGGCTGAAATAATTAATTCAACTTGGTTTTATGGTGCAGTTTTCCTTGGGTTTTTATTTATACTCATCTTTAATGTAATGGCACTTACAGCTCAGAAAAACGGATTGTCAGTAGCTTCTGTGGCAAGTAAAATGAGTGTAATTATCCCAATTATTTTCGGAATCGTTGTATTTAATGAAAGTGTTAAGTTTATAAAAATATTTGGGATTATTCTCGCCTTGGTTGCAGTTTATCTAACATCAGTTAAGGAAAAAGATAATGTTGTATTAACCCAATCCATTTACCTTCCTATTCTATTATTTTTCGGATCCGGTACAATTGACACTTTAGTGAACTATTTCGCACCAGACGATAAAATACCTTTATTTTCTGCTACTATATTTGGGGTTGCGTTTTGCGTAGGTGGATTTGCACTATTCTATAAATCTGTGAATATGAAAAGTCATTTTAGAATAAAAAGTATTCCTTTTGGAATGGCATTAGGTATCATCAATTACGCCTCCATATATTATCTTTTAAAAGCATTACGTGTTAATGGTTACGAAACCTCAACGGTTTTTACAATAAACAATGTAGCCATAGTAGCGTTTTCAACATTAATCGGTCTAATATTATTTAAAGAAAAAATATCACTTAAAAATTGGATTGGAATTATCATAGCAATAGTTTCAATTATAATTGTAACACTGAGTTAATGGAAATAAAGGACACATATAGAACCATATCTAAACCGTCCATTGGTGATTTATTTAAGGATAAAAATAGTAAGTTCTGCGGTTATGCATATCCTATTCATAATGAAATAGAAATCAAAAATTATTTGACTAATCTAAAGAAAGAACATCATACCGCAAGACATTGGTGTTATGCCTATAAATTAGGAACTGAGAAATTCGTTTATAGAGTAAATGACGATGGTGAACCAAATAATTCTGCAGGTATGCCTATTTACGGGCAAATTCAATCTTTCGAAATAACAAACGTATTGGTCGTAGTAATTCGCTATTTCGGTGGAGTTAAACTTGGAGTCGGTGGCTTAATTAATGCTTACAGAACAGGTGCACAATTTGCTTTAGAATCAGCCACAATAATTGAAAAAACAATTAACCAATCCTTCAGTCTAAAATTTGAATATAAAAATCTAAGTAAAATTCTGCGAATACTAAAAGAAAACCAAGTTGAAATATCGAAGCAGAATTTAGAAGTTGATTGTTTGTTGGAAATATCTGTCAGAAAAAGTAACGCTTCTAAAGTTTTTGAACTTTTTAAAAATTTTTATGGCGTCGATATTCGTGGATTATAACGATTTTTTTTGCAGTTTATCTAAAAGATATTTTGGGCAACGCGTTGGTCTGTTTCTTTTCATGTCAATAAAAGCTAAAATTGTACTACCTGTAGCCAGTAAATTACCTTTCTCATTTATTAATTCATATTCAAACTCAATCGTTGCTGTTGGGACTTTTTTCAGCCTAGTTTTTACTTTAAGCACGTCATCATAACGTGCTGAATTTTTGTAGTTTATATTTAAGGAAATAACTGGAAGCATAATTCCTTCAGCTTCCATCCCACTGTAGCTAAGGCCAAACTGCCTAAGCCATTCCGTTCTACCCACTTCAAAATACACTGCGTAATTTGCATGGTATACAACTCCCATCTGATCTGTCTCTCCATAACGCACTCTGATTTTAGTTTCATTAATATTCATAATAGTGCGTCTTTTTAGTAAAAAATTTGTAAATTCAGCCGGAATTAAACATGCGAAAAAAAATCTTAAAATTCAATTAAATTTCATTTTTTTTTTAAGAATTTTGTTCACATATTTGTCGATATATAATTAATGAGAGAAACCTAATTCTCTTTTTTTTTGCTAATCTAACTAACAATACATAATTTAACTTAAAGCATGGAGATAACCGCTCAATCTGTATGGGATAATTGTCTTGATTTCATTAAGGATAATATTCAACCTCAAGCTTATAAAACTTGGTTTGAGCCTATTAAAGCGGTTAAACTTTCAGGAAATGCATTAAGCATACAGGTGCCGAGTAAATTTTTCTATGAATGGCTAGAAGAGCATTATGTTAAGATACTAAAAGTGGCTCTTACGAAAGAGCTAGGTGAAGATGCCAAGCTGGTTTATGTTATCAAAATGGAAAACACTTATGGTAACAAGCAACCATTTACTGAAAAAATCCCAAGTTCAAACAGAACTGCGGTTAAATCCCAAGATGTAGATGTGCCTTTTGATAATAAAAGTCCAGAATTAAAAAATCCTTTTATTATTCCAGGAATAAGAAATGTTAAGATTGAGTCTCAGCTTAATCCTAGTTATAATTTTGAGAATTTTTTAGAAGGAGATTCTAACAGACTAGCTAGAAATGCTGGTATTGCTGTGGCCAACAAGCCAGGTGGCACTTCTTTTAACCCTCTATTGATTTTTGGAGGTGTTGGATTAGGTAAAACACACCTTGCTCATGCAATTGGTGTGGATATAAAAGATAAATACCCTGAAAAAACAGTTCTTTATATATCAGCTGAAAAGTTTACACAACAGTATATTGATTCAGTAAAAAAGAATAATAGAAATGACTTCATTCATTTTTATCAAATTATAGATGTCCTTATCATTGACGATGTTCAGTTTTTATCGGGCAAAACAGGTACTCAAGATGTTTTCTTCCATATTTTTAATCATTTACACCAAAACGGAAAACAGGTTGTACTAACTAGTGATAAAGCTCCGGTAGACATGCAAGACATAGAGCAAAGACTACTTTCTCGTTTTAAATGGGGGCTTTCTGCAGAATTGCAAACACCAGACTTTGAAACTAGAGTTTCTATTCTAAAGAACAAACTTTACAGAGATGGTGTTGAAATGCCAGATGAAATAGTAGAATATGTTGCTAAGCACATTAAGTCTAATGTAAGAGAATTAGAAGGTGCTATTATATCATTAATCGCACAATCTTCTTTTAACAAAAAAGAAATCACCATTAATCTTGCAAAGGATATTGTTGAGAAATTTGTTAAGAACACAAAACGAGAAGTTTCTATAGATTACATACAGAAAGTAGTTTCGGATTACTTCCAAATGGATGTAAACACTTTACAATCTAAAACACGTAAGCGTCATATTGTACAGGCACGTCAGCTGGCTATGTTCTTTGCTAAAAAATATACCAAAGCTTCGTTGGCAAGCATAGGGTCTCAAATTGGACAAAGAGATCATGCAACCGTACTACACGCATGTAAAACTGTTGATAATTTATCTTCAACAGACAAGCAGTTTAGAAAATACGTAGAAGATCTTGCAAAAAAATTATCCCTTTAATTTAATTAAAGAATGACACGCATTTTAATGGTGTGCCTGGGCAATATCTGTAGGTCACCGTTAGCACACGGCATTTTAGAATCTAAACTCAACTCATTAGATTATTTTGTTGACTCAGCAGGGACAGCCTCCTATCATATTGGTAAAAAACCAGATAAAAGATCTATGGAAGTAGCATTTAATGCTGGGATAGACATAACCACACAACAAGCAAGAGCATTTATAACAAGTGATTTTGATGATTTTGACTACATCTTTGCAATGGATGAATCAAACTACCATGATATTATGAGACTTGCACGTAATCAAGAAGATGCTAAGAAAGTAAAGTTGTTTTTAGATGCCAATAAAACTAGGTTTGATAAGAACGTACCAGACCCATATTATGGAGATATAAGTGATTTTGAATACGTTTTTGATTTAATTAATGAAACTGCCGACTTAATAATAAGAGGATTATAATTCATCATCCTAATCCATTTCTCAATTATCTTTACTTTTTTGTAATTTAGTACCAACCCACTAATTATATAGAATGAGAATTTTAGCCTCAACAATTTGCCTGCTCTTTGGTATGCTTTTAACTGCCCAAGAATTAGATATACAATTATTTGCAGAGAACTTTGATAGGCCAGTAAATATTAAAAACGCTGGTGATGATAAATTATATGTGGTTGAGCAAGATGGATATATAAGAATTGTCAATGCTGACGGAACAATTGAATCCACCGCTTTTTTAAATATAGATTCACAAGTCATAAATTCTGGAAACGAAAGAGGATTACTAGGACTAGCATTTCATCCAAATTATGCAACTAATGGATATTTCTATTTAAATTACATAAACAATTCTGGCAATACAGTTATTTCAAGATTTAATAGAAGTGGTACAAATCCGCTGTTAGCAGATCCAAGTTCAGAATTAATCTTACTTACATATTCTCAACCTTTTTCAAACCATAATGGTGGTGATATGGCATTTGGCCAAGATGGCTACTTATATATTTCATCTGGTGATGGTGGTTCTGGAGGTGATCCTCAAAACAACTCTCAAAACCTCACCAATTTACTAGGCAAAATTCTTCGGATTGATGTTGACAATACCGAAAACGGTAGTAATTATGCAATACCTGATGACAATCCTTATCATGAAAGTCCTACCAATAGAGAAGAAATTTGGGCATATGGATTGAGAAATCCATGGAAATTTTCATTTGATCAATTAAATGGTGATATATGGATTGCTGATGTAGGCCAGAATGAATATGAAGAGATTAACAAAGCGGCACTTAGTGAGTCTGGTTTAAATTATGGATGGAGATGCTATGAAGGGAATTCAACCTATAATACCAGCGGATGCCCTGCTCCTACTTCATTGACATATCCTGTATCTGAATACAGCCACACAAACAATGGTCTCTTTAAATGTTCTATCACAGGAGGCTATAGATATAGAGGCAGCACCTATACAAATTTCAGTGGGCTTTATTTCTTTGCTGATTACTGCAGTGGCGAAATAGGATATCTTGAAGAAAACGGAACAAATTGGGATATGACATTAGTGGATTTTCCTGGCAATTGGGTTGCATTTGGTGAGGATGTAAATGGAGAACTCTATATTTCTGATATTTCTTCTGGCAATATTTATAAACTTATTGACTCATCATTGAGTATCACAGACTCAAATTTTTCTGAGATATCTATTTACCCAAACCCAGCCGATAGCTTAGTTAACCTCGATTTTTCTAATATAACTGGTAACCCAGAAATAACTGTTGAAATTCTAGATATTCAAGGTAAAATAATATTAAGTGAATTACGCACCATAGAAACAGTTTATAAATTAGATGTTTCTAAATTTAATGCGGGACTTTATATTTTAAAATGTAAATCTGTTTCTGGTGAAATACTCCTTCAAAAACTTATAATAGACTAAATGGATAACTACGGTAAATTATACCTCATACCTACACGATTAGGCGATAATCCTCCACTGGAAGTTTTACCTATATCTATAAAAAAAATAATTGAAGGATTAGATGATTATATTGTTGAAAACGAAAAAACAGCTCGTAGATTTATTAAAAGAGTCACTCCTAGCAAATCGCAACCATCCTTAAATCTTAGCGTGTTAAACAAATACACTACTATAGAAGAAAGAAACTCCTATTTAAATCCTTGTTTAACAGGAACATCTGTTGGCTTACTTTCTGAAGCAGGTTGCCCAGCAATTGCAGATCCAGGTGCTGAAATAGTGAAATTAGCTCATGAAATGAATATACGTGTTATACCCTTAGTAGGTCCATCATCAATCATTTTGGCATTAATGGCTTCAGGTATGAACGGTCAAAACTTTGCATTTAACGGTTATTTACCTATTGATAAAGCCGAGCGAAAATCTAAATTAAAATCTCTTGAGCGTATTTCTTCAGAACAAAATCAAACCCAAATTTTCATTGAAACACCTTACAGAAATAATAAATTGTTAGAAGATTTAGTTGCAACATTACACCCTAACACTCAGATATGTGTTGCATGTGATATTACATTGCCAACAGAGTTTATTAGAACAATGCCGTCCAAAGACTGGAAATTCATAAAAGAAGACCTTCATAAAAGACCAGCAATATTTATCCTTAAAAAAGACTAGATCAAATTCTTGCCTTTGCACTTTTGTTTGGTTTAACGATTGAAGTATCGTAACCAGAAAACTTTTTCATATAATGCTTTACGGAAGAACCATAAGCATCAGAAAAATTTTGTCCACCATAACTTCTCAGAAATTTTTTAACACTTCCTGGTCCTGCAAGATGAGCTGCGGCTAAAATACCAGATTCAGTTACTTTAAAACCTGAAATATACTTACCCTCAAATCGTTTTATATCATTTCTAAGAATCCACTTGTTACGCTCAGCGTTCGCAACAAATGCCTTTTCCTGTAATTCAGGATTGTATAAAAAACTATTTGGGCTGTAAATTCCTATTGTCTTAAGGGTTTCAGATCCAAACTGATACTTACCTAAATAACCTAGCGTATTTATCGTGAAGTAATCTCCTCTTGATTCTTTAAATGCCAATGCTTCCTTAAATCCTTCGAAAGATTTACCTAAATATAGTGAAAAGACAGAATGTTCATTCTCAAAATTATTCATGCGAGAATTAATTGCTAAATCTTCCTTAATATTATAGTCTAAATCTAATCCCTTTGTGGAGTAATTTTCAGGATTTAATTTGGAATCTGGATATAAAGCCATTGCTATTACAAAACAGATTGAAAAGGGTAAAACAAAATTTTTAACTTTATTCTTAACCATAAAAGCTAATTTATTAGTAAAACTTCTTCCCCAATTAGTTCTACTAAATTCGGCTGCAAAGATACAACATTTTAAGATTATCTGAAAATCAGAGGATTAAGGATTATCAATACTCGTTAAAAGTAGATATAATGAAACTTTAAGCGACCCTTACTATTTAGCTCTAATGTTGGAAAAGGAACCTTAATTACATTCAAAACATCAAATATGGTTTTAAGTAGATGGGAATTTGTTTTTATTCTAGTTAAATCAATATCCAAACTAAGGTAATACTGTCTTACGCGATTTTGATTCAAAAATAAAGGATCTGAAGGGTTTCCTGTCAACATTCCATCTGCGCCATAACCAAAAGCAAGATTGAGCCATTTTGGAATCCTATCAGTTTTTAGGAAGGAGTTAATATTAGCACTTAACCAATAGGTTTGACCGTTATAATCTTTCAATACTTCCTCAAAAAAACCATCTCCTAATACATCTGGTCTTTGCGCTGCTAAATCAGTAGTATGGAATGAATATTTTAATACTATTCGTTGGTCTTGCCATAATAATTCTTGCCCAACATAGAGACCTGTACCTGCAACATTTGCCGCCATATCTGACCATGAAAATCCCCATTCTTCTGAAAAACCATCCATAACCTCAACGACGGTTAGAAAACCCAACCCGAGCGTGGACCCATATATTAATTGATCTTTTTGACGAACTCCCGCCCAATCTAAGGTATTAGCCCCTATTCTCCCTAATTGATATGAAGAAAAAACATGGCCCAATTTATCCATTTGCAACCATTCTTCACTATCATCAATAGTCTTAAAACTTGATTTAGGATAATCAGCATACCACAATTGGTTTAAACCTATTAATGTTAACGAAGCCAATGATGCTTCTGTTATTATTACGGTATTTCTCCTTGGTATATTTAACGAATCACTTGGTGTTAGAAATTTATTGATGCCTGATTGAGAGAAGCTACAATTGGTAAAAAATATTAAAAGAAAAAACAGAATTACCTTGAATTTCAATGTATTACTTATTAATGCCCTGAGATGACAAATAGCGCTGATATTCTCTAGCGTTGTTATTATGTTGTGCTAATGTTTTAGCAAACTTATGGTAACCTATTCTTTTTGCATCCGCCGCGAAATAAAGATAGTTGTGTTTTTCAGCATTAAGAACAGCATTTACAGCAGATAAATCTGGCATTGCAATTAATCCCGGTGGTAATCCAAGATTCTTATATGTGTTATAAGGCGAATCTATTTCTTTATGCACATTTAGAACCCTTCTTATTACCGTAGTCTTATACTTAGGTAATTGATATGCCGCAAATTTTAATGTAGGATCAGCTTGCAAAGGCATGCCAATTCTCAATCTATTTATATAAACACCGGCAACTCTTGGTTGCTCTTCTTTTTTCTTAGACTCTTCATGTACAATTGACGCAAGTGTTATTACTTCATTTGGTGATAAGTTTAAAGCCTTTGCTTTTGCTCTTCTAGATTCGTTCCAAAAACGTTTATATTCATAAAGCATTTTATCTCTAAATTGCTCTGCAGTAGTATTCCAATAAAACTTATAGCTATTAGGTAAATACATTCCCAATGCGCTGGCATTTGTGAATCCATTCGATTTTAAAAATAACTCATCTTCCATAGACTGTAACAAAGATGTACTATCAGCTTCAATTTGAATGCTAATTCTACCTGCCAAAGCCTCTAGGCTATTTTGATTGTTAAATGAAGTAGTAACTTCTAATCCCTTACCAATTCGTATTGAATTGATAATGTCATTATTATTCATTCCTTTATTAATGGCAAATTTACCCGACTTAATATTAGTAGTATACTTCTTCTGTTTAGCCAATGCATCAAAACTATTTATGTCTTTTAGCAGAGGCTCAAGATGTGAACGGACTTCGTTGTATTTTGCCTCTGTTGGAATATAAATATAAGCAACGTTATTGTTGAATGCGGTATTAGGCTTAAACATTGCACCATAAATGTAATAGGCAAAAATCCCAAAAATGAATAGTCCTAATAAGGCCACAGCCCAAAGAATTTTCTTTATGTACATGAGCTAAGCATTTATTCTTTGTAAAATATATTCGTTTGTATAGTCTGTTCCGTCAAATCTCCAATCTTTCTTTAATCCTATTTTTTTAAATCCGTTATTTTCAAATAAATTTAAGCTGGCTAGGTTATCTTCCTTAATGTTAGCATATATCTGACGCAAATGCAATACTTTAAAACAGTAATCGATAAGCAAATTTAATGCTTCTTTACCAACACCTTTTCTTCTTTGAGAACTGTCTTTGACTATAATGCCCAATCCTGCTCTATTGTGAATGGCATTAAAATCATAAATATCAATTAAACCAACAGTTTTATCACCTGTATTTTCACAAATTGCAAGTCTTAATTGCTTAGCTTCAAAAATATCCTGTTGTGCATTTTCGAGATACTTCTTTATCAAATATTTTGAATAAGGTGTTATTGTGTCACTTAATTCCCAAAAGTGGGTATTATTTTCTATTTCAAAAACAAATTCAAGATCTTCCGGCTCTAAAGCTCTTAAGTAAATTTGATTTCCTTTAAGACTTACCATACAAACTCTCCTTTATAAACTTGTTCAGCAGGTCCGATTAACCAAATATTGTCATAGCCATTTTCTTTCGATTTAAAACTTACAACAAGTTCACCTCCAGGTGTATTTAAATTCACCTCGTTGCTCTTTGTAAGCTTCTTTGCATGCATGGCCAAGGCCACTGCTGTCACCCCAGTACCACATGATAAGGTTTCGTTTTCTACTCCTCTCTCATAAGTTCTTACTGAAAATGAATTATTTGATAGAGGTTCAACAAAATTAACATTGCTACCTGATGCATTATATGGCTCACTATATCTTATTTTAGATCCTTTTAGTTTAACATCTAAGTTACTTAAATCCTCAACAACCTCAACATGATGAGGAGAACCAGTATCCAAAAACACATGGTCAGAATATAATTCTACATCATCAACATTACTCATTTGAAGATGTACAATGTTAGTTTTGATTTTGGCATAGTGTATACCGTCAATGGCATTGAACTTTGCCTCATTATTAATAATGCCTAAAAATTTTGCAAATGCAGTAATGCATCTTCCACCATTACCGCACATACTACTTTCATTTCCATCTGCATTGAAATACACCATTTTAAAATCTGAAAAATCGTCATTTTCCAGCAGTATAAAACCATCGGCTCCAATGCCAAATCGTCTGTCACAAAGTTCTGCAATACGTTTGGTATTATTTTTGTCAATTTTTTGACCTCGGTTATCAATGATTATAAAATCATTGCCAGTGCCTTGGTATTTGTAAAAAGTAATTGCCATATACCATGCAAATATAAGAATTAAAGCAAGTAAATTCGCTTGTTAATTGGTAGTTAAAATTGAAGTTAAATAGTCGTTAAAATTAATATTGAATTTCAATAAATCTCTAAATTTAATCGTTGAATAGTTAAACTTTAATCTGAAAAATTATGAAGAAAATTATAACATTGGTATTTGTTTCGGTATTAGGTGGTCTATTAACCCTAGGCGGATACAAACTTTTCATTGAAAAAGACAACGAACAACTTGTTGTAAATGAATCATCCGAAATTCCGATTTATATTCCAACAAATACAGCTACATTAAATTCGTCTAATGCGGTCACTCCAAGTTTTATTGAAGCAGCTGAAAAGTCCCTGGATGCTGTTGTTCATGTTAAAAACACAGCAATTGTCACTGCTCCAATGACAATGTATGATTTGTTTTCTGGCGGAAGTAATGAAAGAGCTCAGGTAGGTACAGGTAGCGGTGTAATTATATCTCCATCTGGTTATATTGTTACTAATTATCATGTTATAAAAAATGCAAACGATATTAGTATTACACTAAATAACAATAAAGTATATACAGCAGAACTTGTGGGTTCTGATGAAGCAACGGACATTGCCTTGATAAAAATAGAAACGGAAGAGGATTTACCATTCCTAGCATTTGGAGATTCTGATAATGCAAAAATTGGAGAATGGGTTTTAGCGGTTGGTAATCCATTTAACCTTAACTCAACAGTCACTGCTGGTATCATAAGTGCCAAATCTAGAGACCTGACAGGTCAGAATGTGCAATCCTTTATACAAACTGACGCAGCTGTTAACCCAGGGAATTCAGGTGGAGCACTTGTAAATACAAACGGAGATTTGATTGGTATCAATACTGCAATTTCATCTAGAACAGGTTCTTACATAGGTTATTCATTTGCCGTCCCTAGCAATATTGCAAGAAAAATCGTCAATGATATTATGGAGTATGGAAATGTACAAAATGGAATATTAGGAGTTGTTGGTGGCGCTTTAAACAGCAAGGCAGCAGAACAATTAGGTGTTGATATTACCGAAGGTTTCTATGTAAGTGAGGTGCAAGAAGATACCGGAGCAGAAAATGCTGGTATACAATCTGGTGATATTATCAGAAAAGTAGATAATGTTGAGATAAATAAGTTTTCTGATTTAACAGGTTATCTAAAAACTAAAAGTCCAAATGATATTGTAAATGTCACTTTAATAAGAGATGGTGATGAAGAGGTTTTTCCTGTGACTTTATTAAAACCTTCTATTACCTTATTACAGACAATTGGGTATGTAAAAAATGCATCTGATGAAGATCTTAAGCGTTATGATATTGATTATGGTGTGAAGATTTCAGAGTTTTATGAGGATAACTATAAAGACTATTGGAATAAAAATGGTGTTGAAGAAGGCAGTATCATAACTAAAATTAATGGTAAAAAGTTATACTCGGTTGATGATGTACAAAATGCCATGAAGACAAGAGATTATAATGAACCACTGCAAATTGAAGTTATTAATAAGGAAGGTGAGAAAACAGTTTATAATTTCAGATAAAAATCAAATAAAAGAGACCAAAAACACCCTTTAAAGAGCTAATCTTTAAAGGGTTTTTATTTTCGACAAAATGTATTACGAAAACGTTTGAAAAATATTATTTTTGCGGCGAAATCTAAATCACTAAATCAAAACAAAATGGGTTTTAACGACACTTACGAAAAAGAGTTAGCCTTTCAAGCAGATCGTCGCAGAGCTACGGTTGAATTCATTAAAATTATTACAGACTTATGGTACGATAAATCCATAGAGATAGTCCTTTTTAGAAATCAGCTTATTGACAGAAATGTTAGCGAGATATTGAACTTGCATGAATATGCTGGCGAATTCGTTCAAAAACCAATTTCTATCTTTGATTCAGTAGAGATTGCACAAGCTATTGGAAAACTTAACATACCACCTGCAAAATTAGATATTGGTAAACTCACATATGAGTACCATCTAGAAGATCAAAAGTATGGCAATGCTACTGCATTTGTTTCCTCAAAACTTAAGGAGTCTAAAAATAACAATGGTATTGAACCAAAAGATGTTGTATTGTACGGCTTTGGTAGAATTGGCCGACTGGTTGCAAGAGAATTAATGACAAGAACTGGATCTGGTAGTCAACTAAGGCTAAGAGCAATTGTTACTAGAGGTGAAATAACCCAAACAGTTTTAGAAAAAAGAGCTTCACTATTAAGAAATGATTCAGTACACGGAGACTTTTCGGGCATGGTATCAACTGATATTGAAAACAATGCACTTATAATCAATGGTACAACCGTTAGTATTATTTCTGCAAATGCACCAGAAGATATTGACTATACAAAATACGGTATAAAAAATGCTTTAGTAATTGATAATACTGGTGCCTTTAGAGATAAAAAGGCTCTTGGAAGACATCTTAAGGCAAAAGGCATTGATAAAGTATTACTTACTGCACCTGGTAAAGGTATACCTAATATTGTACACGGTGTAAATCATTTAGATCACGATCCTGACAAAGTGAAAATCTATTCTGCTGCTTCTTGTACCACAAATGCTATTACACCAGTACTCAAAGCGATAGAAGATTCTTTTGGAATAAATTCTGGGCACTTAGAAACTATTCATGCTTACACCAATGATCAAAACTTAGTTGACAATTTCCATAAAAAATATAGACGTGGTAGAGCAGCAGGTTTAAACATGGTTATTACAGAAACTGGTGCTGGACAAGCCGTTAGTAAAGCATTACCTTCATTAGATGGTAAGCTAACATCTAATGCCATTAGAGTCCCCGTTCCTAACGGATCACTTGCTATATTGAACCTACAACTAGAGAAGAAAACTTCTTTGGATAGTTTAAATACCATTATGAAAAAATATGCTCTTGAAGGTGATTTAGTTGAGCAAATTAAATACGAGATGAGTGATGAATTAGTATCAACAGATATTGTTGGTAGCTCAGCGCCATCAATATATGATAGCAAAGCCTCTATTGTTAGAAAAGATGGCAAGAATATAATTCTCTATGTTTGGTATGATAATGAATATGGTTATAGTCATCAGGTAATACGATTGGCAAAATATATATCTAAGGTAAGACGATACGCTTACTATTAAAATTACCACAGAATAATGATTGGTCTTACTTTTGTAAGGCCATTTTTTTTGCAAAACATCTATATTTTATAATTCAAACGTATATACTCTGGCTTAATATAATTGTAATATTTTTGTATTTAATTAATACATTAAATGCTATTAAAATTACTATATTGGCACATTATTAAACCTAACCAAACCAAAATCAATTAAGATGAGATTCTTGACAAAAGTCGTCGTTTTACTGATTGTTACATTCAGTTTTCAAAATATTTATTCTCAAACAAATGCTGCTCAACAACCAGAAGAACAACTTTCTTTAGATAGCGGAACGATTGACAGTCAGTTTGAATATATATTTAAGAAATCAGGGAATTTCAAAGGTGTTAATGGCCAAAAATATGAAGCTGTTAAATATACATCATTACTTACCCTCAAAGCACATGTTTTAGATTCACTTAAAACAACGTACTCTAAATTAAATACTTCAGAGGCCACAGTTGAAAATCAAAAGAATGAAATTGAAAGCCTTAAAGCACAACTACAAAATACACAAACAACACTAGGTGAAACCGAGGCAGAAAAAAACAGTATGGCATTATTTGGTTTACAGTTGGGCAAAACCAATTATAACGTTTTAATGTGGAGTATAGTTGCTGCTTTATTTGCACTTCTAATAGTTTTCATACTTAAGTTCAAAGGAAGTAATGCATTAACAAGAGCTGCAAAATTAAAACTAGAGGAAGTAGAATCCGAGTTTGAAGAACACCGCAGAGTAGCTTTGGAGCGCGAACAAAAGGTAAGACGTCAATTACAAGATGAACTCAATAAAAATAAAGCATAACTTTTTAAGTACTTAATTTAAAGATCCGTAGTTCAATAATTGCGGATTTTTCTTTGAATTTTATAAGTTGCATCTTTGCATTATGCGCATAGACATCATTACCGTATTACCAGAATTATTAAAAAGTCCCTTTGAGGCCTCAATTCTTAAACGAGCCATTGAAGCAAATCTAGTTGAGGTTCATTTTCACAATTTGAGAGATTACACTACGGATAATTACAAATCTGTAGATGATTATCAATTTGGTGGTGGTGCAGGCATGGTAATGATGATAGAACCTATTGATAAATGTATCACTGGTCTAATGACAGAACGTCATTATGATGAAATCATTTATATGACACCAGATGGTGAACGGCTCAATCAAAGTATTGCCAATCAAGTTTCATTAAAAAAGAATATCATTATTCTTTGTGGACATTATAAAGGAGTAGATCAACGTGTTAGGGACACATTTATAACCAGAGAAATTTCAATTGGTGATTACGTCTTATCTGGTGGAGAACTTGGAGCAGCAGTTTTATGCGATGCAATCATTAGACTTATACCCGGTGTATTAGGCAATGAAACGTCTGCCCTAACCGACTCTTTTCAAGACAATCTATTAGCACCACCAATCTATACTCGACCAAGAGAATATAAAGGAATGAAGGTGCCTGAAGTACTATTTAGCGGAAATTTTCCCGAAATAGAAAAATGGCGAGAAGAGCAGGCTTTCTTGCGCACAAAAGAAAGAAGACCAGATCTTCTAAACGATAAGGATTAGTATAATATAGTAGTGACTTTAATTGCTACAAAATCTTTTCACTTTTCACTTTTCACTTCTAACTTTTTAATTATCTTTGCACCCAATTTTAGATTAACCTCTGGCGAAAATCGTGGATGTTGGTTTGAATGAATCAATAAATAAAAGAAAATGAATTCTTTAGTAAAATTTGTACAAGACGAATTTGTAACAAGAAAAGATTTACCAGAGTTTAGTGCTGGTGACACTATTACAGTATACTACGAAATTAAGGAAGGAAACAAAACACGTACACAGTTCTTTAAAGGTGTTGTTTTACAACGTAAAGGATCTGGAACTTCAGAAACTTTTACAATTCGTAAAATGTCTGGAACAATTGGTGTAGAACGTATTTTTCCTGTTAATTTACCAGCTTTGCAGAAGATTGAAGTAAACAAGCGTGGTAAAGTACGTAGAGCAAGAATTTTCTACTTCAGAGGTCTTACCGGTAAAAAAGCAAGAATTAAAGAAGTTAGAAGATAAAACTTCAAAAATAATTTTAAAAAAGCTTTCTATTATGAAAGCTTTTTTTTGTTATTAACATTTGTTAATAATTGTAGTTTATAAGATGTTGATATTTTAACCGTTAAAAAATTTGTATTTTAATAATAGAAACATACTTTAGTTGAAGAATTAACAGCAAACCTAGTTTGTGTTTTTGAAAGCAATTTCAAAAAGTGTTAATTTGTGATAAAGAAGTTCTTTATTTAATGAAATTGTTTTTTGAGGTTGGTGAATCGCTTGTGTAGGCAAGGTTGATGAGCAAACCAAGAAGCTTAGGTGTTGCAAGATGTTTTGCAGATTGTAGGAGTTAAGTGGAAAGCTTGGAAAAAGTAATAGGATCGAAAGTGAACATGAAAAGGAAGAGCAATGTTTTAGACGTTGGCAAGTACGAAAGTGGGTGTTAAAAAAAGAAACATCAAGGAAAACAATTTTTGAAACAAAGTAGTATCATGTCAATACATTTTGAAAGGTGCGAAATGTTTCGTTGAAACGGAAACACTTGAACTGAAAAGGATGGTGGTGTAAACCACGAGCCGAGTTAATGAAAGTTAACTAGGTCACGTTAGTACTGTTTCAAAGAAAAGCCATGTCAAATCAGTTTTACTGTAGTGATATGGCTTTTTGTTTTATATAATGTCTTCATTTAAGTTAAAATTATTATTTCACATTTCTTTTTATTAATTCAATAAAAATTTATGTCTTAGGTTATTAATCTTACATCAACAAAACTGATGCATTTTTGTATATTTGCCAAACTTTAAAATAAGCTAAAGCACAATCAAAAATTTCATTTAAACTTATGACTAAATCAGCAAAGATTGTTTACACAAAAACTGATGAAGCACCTGCATTGGCAACACGTTCATTTTTGCCTATCGTAAAGGCCTTCACAAAATCTTCAGGAATTGAAATTGAGACAAAAGATATTTCATTAGCATCAAGAATTTTAGCTGTATTTCCAGATTATTTGAACGACAATCAAAAAGTACCAAATGCTTTAGCAGAATTAGGAAATTTGGCAAAGAAACCTGAAGCAAACATCATTAAGCTTCCAAATATTAGCGCCTCAATTCCTCAGCTCAAAGATGCAATTGAAGAATTACAATCAAAAGGCTATGGATTACCTGATTATCCTGATGAACCAGAAAATGATAAAGAAAAAGAAATTAAACAGCGATACGACAAGATAAAAGGAAGTGCGGTAAACCCAGTTCTAAGAGAAGGTAACTCTGACAGAAGAGCTCCTAAGGCTGTAAAGAATTTTGCCAAGAAAAATCCTCATAGTATGGGTGAATGGGCTTCAGATTCTAAAACTCACGTAGCAACGATGTCGCATGGAGATTTTGCTCATAATGAAAAATCAATAACAGTTAATAATCCGACTACAGTAACTATTATTCATACAGATGACCAAGGCAATAATACTGAATTAAAGAATAATATTGATTTGCTAGAAGATGAAATCATTGATGCTACCGTAATGAGTAAAAAAGCATTGTTAGAATTCTTAGATCGAGAAATCAAGGATGCTAAAAATGAAAATGTACTTTTTTCACTTCATATGAAGGCAACAATGATGAAAGTTTCTGATCCTATTATATTCGGTCATGCAGTGCGTACTTATTTTAAAACATTGTTTGAAAAGCACGGAGAAACTTTCGAAGAAATTGGCGTCGATGTTAATAATGGTTTTGGTAATTTATTAGAAAAGGTAGAAGAATTACCAGTCGAGAAACGCCATGAGATTCAGTTCGATATAAAAGAGGCTATAGACAATGGAGCAGATTTGGCTATGGTAAATTCTGATAAAGGAATTACAAACCTCCATGTACCAAGTGATGTAATTATTGACGCTTCTATGCCAGCTATGATTCGTACCTCAGGACAAATGTGGAATGCAGATGGAGAACAACAAGATACTAAAGCAATTATACCTGATAGCAGTTATTCTGGTGTTTACATTGCAACAATAGACTTTTGTAAAAAACACGGCGCTTTCGATCCAACTACAATGGGTACAGTCCCAAATGTAGGCTTAATGGCACAAAAAGCAGAAGAATATGGTTCTCATGATAAAACATTTGAAATTGAATCTAATGGAACAGTTGAAGTTGTGAATGAAGACGGAACTGTTTTAACTAGTCACAAGGTAGAATCTGGTGATATATGGAGAATGTGTCAAGTTAAGGATGCTCCTATTCAGGATTGGGTAAAACTTGCAGTTACAAGAGCTAGAGCTTCTCAAACTCCCGCTGTATTTTGGTTAGATAAAAATAGAGCCCATGATGCAGAATTAATAAAAAAAGTGAATAAGTACTTACCAAATCATGATACAAATGGTTTAGATATCAGAATCCTTTCTCCAATTGATGCCACTGAATTTACATTAGAACGCGTAAAATCAGGTAAAGACACCATATCAGTTACAGGAAATGTATTAAGGGATTATCTAACCGATTTATTTCCAATATTAGAATTAGGCACAAGTGCTAAAATGCTCTCTATTGTACCGTTAATGAATGGTGGAGGTTTATTTGAGACAGGTGCTGGTGGTTCTGCACCTAAACATGTACAACAGTTTGTTACTGAAAATCACCTTAGATGGGATTCTTTAGGTGAGTTTTTAGCACTCGCTGTTTCATTAGATCACTATGCCGATGTAAATAATAATGAAAAGGCACGAGTTTTGGGAGAAGCGCTTGATGATGCGACAGAAAAATTACTTGAAAATAAAAAAGGTCCTTCGCGAAAAGTAAATGAATTAGATAATAGAGGTAGTCATTTTTATTTAGCGCTTTATTGGGCAGAAGCATTGGCAAATCAAGAAACTGACACAGATTTAAAAATAGAATTCGACAAGATTTATAAGGGTTTGTTAGCCAATGAATCTGATATAGTTAAAGAACTAATTGATTGTCAAGGCAAACCAGTTGATATTCAAGGATACTATTATCCAAATGATGTTATGGCAGATGAAGCCATGCGACCAAGTGATAAATTTAATATCACATTAAAATAAGATTAAACTTACGTTAAAAGAGCTTCAATAAAAATGAAGCTTTTTTATTTTTGCCAAAAATTGGTATATGAAAAAGAGCCTATTAGGTCTACTTTTAATCTTATTATCTATAATCCAGTCTGCAGTTGGGCAAGAAAAGTTTACCTTAAGCGGTACCATTACAGACAATACTAGTAACGAAACATTAATTGGTGTAAACATTCTGGTGCCAGAAATTCAATCGGGTACAATGACCAATGAATATGGTTTTTATTCTATTACTCTACCAAAAGGAACATACAATATTCAGATTAGCTACTTAGGTTTTGAGACCATCATTGAATCAATAAACTTAAATCAAAATATAAGTAAGAACTATAAATTAATTGAGTCAGCCGAGAGTTTAGGTGAAGTAGTAATAAAAGAGAATGTTGAGAAATTGAATATTAAAAAACCTCAAATGAGTGTTAATGCACTGTCAATTTCTACAATAAAGAATATGCCAGTAGTTTTTGGCGAAGTTGATGTTATAAAATCAATTACCCTTCTGCCAGGAGTAACAAACGCTGGTGAAGGATCCTCAGGTTTTAACGTTAGAGGTGGCGCAGCAGATCAAAACTTAATTCTGCTAGACGAAGCTATAATATTTAATTCTTCACATTTATTTGGTTTTTTCTCTGTTTTCAATCCAGATGCAATAAAAGACTTAAAGCTCTATAAAGGAGGAATTCCTGCAAAATATGGAGGTAGAGTCTCATCTGTACTTGATATTTATCAAAAAGAGGGTAACAGTAACCAGCTTAAAATGAATGGTGGAATAGGTCTTGTATCTAGTAGGTTATTAGCAGAAGGGCCAATTAAAAAAGAAAAAGGTTCCTTTTTATTTGGTGGTCGTAGTAGCTATGTACATTTATTTTTGCCATTATTCGATCTGGATAATGTGGCTTATTTCTACGATTTGAACACAAAAATAAGTTATAAATTGAATGATAATAATAGTGTTTTCCTATCTGGTTATTTTGGTAGAGATGTATTTAGTATTCAAGACAGTTTCAAAAACACCTATGGTAATTCAGTATTGAATTTTAGATGGAACCATCTATTCTCAAGTAAGCTGTTTTCCAACTTATCATTAATTTATTCTGATTATTACTATGGATTAGATCTCAATTTTGTTGGCTTTGAATGGGAATCGGGTATTAGAAATTTCAACGTCAAATACGATTTAAAACATTACCTCACTAATAACTTTAAATTAGAATATGGTTTAAATAGCATTTATTACAAGTTCAATCCTGGAGAAATCAATCCTAATACTGATGATTCTGGTATAAATCCATTTAAACTTATTGATAAGTATGCTTTTGAAAATGCCGTTTATTTAGATGCAGAACATAAATTAAGTAACCGATTCTCGGTAAGTTATGGTGCAAGATTTAGCACATTTCATAGACTTGGACAGGATGAATTAAACATGTATGAAAATGATAATCCCATAGTTTTTAATGAGGAACTCGGAATATATGAGAAAGCAGAACCTATTGCTACAGAATCCTATAATCAAGGTGATATATTAGAATCATTTTCTAACATTGAACCTAGATTGGCATTAGCTTATCAATTATCAGATAATTCTTCTGTTAAGGCCAGCTATAACAGATTGGCGCAGTATTTACATCTTTTGTCTAATACTAATTCGCCTACACCTCTTGATGTATGGGCACCAAGTGGCAAGTACATTAAACCACAGCTCTTAGATCAAGTTGCTTTGGGATATTTTAGGACATTTAAGGATAACCAGTATTCATTGGAGGTTGAAACATTTTATAAAACCATTGAAAACCGAATAGATTATACTGATGGAGCCAACCTAATAGCAAACAATGCTATAGAACAGGTTATTCTAAATGGTGAAGCCAGAGCATATGGATTAGAAATTTTGTTTAGAAAAAATGAAGGTAGGCTCAAGGGCTGGCTATCATATACTTTATCTAAATCAGAACAAAGAACACCTGGAAGGACACCAATAGAAACAGGAATTAATAATGGCGAATGGTATAATACACCATATGATAAAACACACGATATTTCATTAACTGCGAGCTATGATATCAATAATAAATGGCGTTTGAATTCTAATTTTGTTTTTCAAACCGGACTTCCAGTCACATTTCCTAACGGACAATACGAATATAACGGAATACTTGTCCCAAAATTTGAAGCACGTAATTCAAGTAGGTTACCATCATATCACCGATTAGATTTTTCTGTAAATTATAATCCAAATCCAAATAATCAAAAGCGATTTAAAGGTGAGTGGGTATTTGGTATATATAATATATACAATAGACGAAATGCAGTTAATATACAGTTCAGAGAAAATAGAACAACTGGTATTAATGAGGCTCTAAGGCTTTCTCTTTTTGGGATAGTACCTTCTGTTTCCTATAATTTTAAATTTTAAAAAATGAAAAAGATTCTTCTACTTTTAATAATAGTAAGTTCACTATATAGATGCGAAGATGTAATTGATGTAGAATTAAATGAATCTGATCCTCGCCTCGTAATAGAAGCTTCAATCAATTGGTTTAAAGGAACACAAGGAAATGAACAATCAATTAAGCTTTCTCTGTCAGCACCATTTTTTGAAGAGAATGTTCCACCTGCAAGTGGAGCAATCGTCCAAGTTTTTGATTCTAATAATAATACTTTCAATTTTGTAGAAGATAGTAATACTGGTATATATAGTAATAACACCTTTATACCAGTAATTGATGATATTTATACGCTGAGTATATTCTATGATAACGAACTTTATACTTCAACAGAGACATTTAAATCCGTTGTACCGATTGAATTCGTAGAGCAAATTGATGATGGTGGGTTTTCGGGTGAAGATATTGAACTTAAGGCCTTTTATACAGATCCTGCTAATATTGAAAATTACTATTTCTTTGAATTTATAAGTGATATTTCTGTTGTACCAAACTTAGAAGTATACGAAGACCGATTTACGGATGGTAATCAAATTTTTGGATTTTACACAGAAGAAGATTTAGAATCTGGTGACGTTGTTACGATAAGAAATTATGGTGTATCAGAAAGGTTCTACGAATATATGTTCATTTTACTTCAACAAGGCAGTGAAGAAAATGGTGGGCCATTTGAAACTCAGCCTGCAACTGTTCGTGGAAATTGTATAAACCAAACAAATCCTGACAATTTCCCATTTGGTTATTTTAGGTTATCAGAAGTCGATGAATTAATTTATACAGTTCAATAACATTTTGGTCATATCTGCTAGGAAGTAATTTAAAAAAGACTTCAGCTTTACTAAAAATTATTACCTTTATTACATGGATTTTACTAAAACCACAGAGGAGGATTCCTATTACAATAATCTTGAGCAAATGTCTGTAAATGAGATTATTACTAATATGAATAAAGAGGACAAATCTGTCCCAATAGCAGTAGAAAAAGTTCTTCCAAGAGTAGAAATATTAATTGAACAGGTAGTTGAAAAATTGAAATTAGGTGGACGGCTGTTTTATATTGGTGCCGGCACGAGCGGGCGCTTAGGAATTTTAGATGCATCAGAGTGTCCTCCAACATTTGGTGTACCCCACGGTATTGTAATTGGCCTAATTGCTGGTGGTGATACTGCAATACGCAAAGCTGTTGAATTTGCTGAAGATTCTAAAACTCAAGGGTGGAAAGATCTAAAAGCCTATGATATTAATGACAATGATTTTGTGATAGGGATTGCCGCTTCGGGTACAACACCGTATGTAGTCCACGCATTAAAAGAATGCAATAATCAAAATATGGTTACTGGGTGTATAACATGTAATATTGGTAGTCCACTTGTTAAGGTATCCAAATTTCCAATTGAAGTTATGGTTGGACCAGAGTTTTTAACCGGAAGTTCTAGAATGAAAGCTGGTACTGCTCAGAAACTTATACTGAATATGATTACTACAGCCACAATGATAAGGCTTGGTAAAGTTCGAGGCAATAAAATGGTGGATATGCAACTTAGTAATGATAAACTTGTAGACAGAGGTGTTAAAATGATAATGAAAGAATTAAATATTTCTCGACAAGAAGCAGATAATTTGTTAAGTAAACATAAAAATGTTCGGAAAAGTATTGATCATGGAAGAAAACAATAGAACTGATAAGGAAGTTTTAGCTAAAGGTATAAAGCAAATGATAATTTGTTTATTACTCATGTTTGCAGGCCCAACACTTTTACATATATCATTTAGCAATGATGATAAACCACTTTTTATACCATTGCTTATATTATCCTTAATAATATGTTTGTTAGCTATTGGTTTACTTTTTGTTGGAATAAACACAATTGTTAATAGCATGTTTAATAAGAATAAATAGATTTATTCTCATAAAAAAAGTATCCGGTGACTACTGTCTACCGGTTTTTTTTATGGATTCTTTACTGATTTTTTTGCTTTAACAAAAAAAAGCCCTTTGCAAAGAGCAAAGGACTTTCAAAAAAGGCGGCGACCTACTCTTCCACAGTAAGCAGTACCATCGGCGCTAACGGGCTTAACTACTCTGTTCG
>NZ_JBKQXM010000003.1:521617-561711 GCF_046762865.1 Winogradskyella sp. A2 | reverse complement strand
GGTACGGTCATACCTGGTGCTACGGGCCCTAGCCTTATGCCGCAGCAGGGCGGCAGCTACAGCGTAACGGTAACCGACACAAGTACGTCCACGGTGACGGGCTGCACCAATACGGACACCACGGAAGTGGTTGAGAGCGAGCCTCCGAGCCTGGTAGTTGAACTGGTAACACAAGCTTTTGCAGAAAACCACGTTATAGAAGCAACGGCCAGCGGGCCAGGGGAGTACGAGTACAGCTTTGACGGCGGCCCTTGGCAGGACAGCGGCACGTTCAGTGGCGTGTCACCGGGCCAGCACGAGGTGACGGCCAGGGACAGGAACGGTTGCGGCACGGCCACCGAACCGGTATTCGTAATCGACTACCCGCTGTACTTTACGCCTAACGGTGACGGCAACCACGACACGTGGAACATCGCCGGGATTGGCGGTACGGCAAAAATTTATATATTTGACCGCTACGGCAAGCTCCTGAAGCAGATCAGCCCAACGGGATCCGGATGGGACGGGACCTACAACGGGAACAGCATGCCGAGCAGCGATTACTGGTTCGTGGTGGAGTACGACGAGCCCGTGACGAACCAGAGAAAGGAACTCAATGCCCATTTTACCTTGAAACGATAGTTATCGAAATAGAATAAATAAAGCCTGAACAATTGTTCAGGCTTTTGTTTTTTTAAATATTTTCTTCAATTTATATATTGAATGCTAACGTAAGAATTACATCAGTAAAACGAGATTGAATAAAAGCTGAATCCGTTAATCCAACATTGTATAATTGGTAATTGATATCTCTTTCAGATTGGCTAAAAGCTACATCAGCACTTATATTACCAAAACTATAACCTAGACCAAGAGAATATCCTGTTAAATCACCAAAGAAGGTGTCATCTCTATAAGGACTTTCTTCAAATCTATAGCCACTTCTAAAACTAAATTGTTTGTGACGGTATTCACCACCAATTCTATAAGATGTTGCAGTATCTAAAGCATTACTAATGTCATTATTCAATCCTGAGAAAAAGATATCAGATGTTGGTCTAAATTCAGCATTTGCGTAGTCTTTTATTGAATAATCGAAACTTAATAATCCTTGTCCTCCAAAAACGTAAGCTAAACTACCTGTGATTTTACCAGGAGTTTGTAATTTGTATTCTGGAAAAACATTTATAACATTTGGATTTATAATTTGATCAATGTTAGAACCGTTCTCTAATCGTGTCGATGCTAAGTATTGTGATGTTTCTTCAGAAATTCTAAACCATGTAGGTGAATTATAAGATAGACCAATTCTAAATTCTTCAGTTAATTTAGCAATTCCACCGAGTTGAAATGAGAATCCACTACCTGTTGTTAAAAGATTATTTTCAAAATCTACTTGACTAACGGTTGATGATGTATTTGAATTTGATTCCCGTAGAAATGTGCTTCTTTCGTAGTTAATAAAATGTGCATTAAGATTTAATCCTAGAAATAGTTTGTCTTCATAACTACTGGCTAAATTAAAAGCTAGTTTTCCATTATAACCCCTACTTGCAAATGAATATTGCTGATTAAAATTAGTTCCGTTTATATTACGGATGTATTGCGTGTTGTCAACTGTATCTTGAACAGGATCTATAATGAAACCTTCAAATCCTAGGAATGCTTGTTGATGTCCAAATCCATAAATTGAGCCAATGTCATTATATGCTTCAGAAATAGTTTCTCCTGGGAATGCTGATATTTCATCTAATCTAAGTCCATCTGCATAAGAATAAAAATATTCGCCAATGCTAGTAGTTGGATTAACACCACTTGCAAACCAATCTCTATCATAATCTGCAGACCTATCGTAAGCCATACTCATTGAAAATTTCTTCCAAGGGGAATTAGCATTCATGTTTCTAAAAACAAATGCTGCCCCAAGTTGATTTAAATCAAAGTTTGAGTTAGACGCATTTCTTGTTGAATTGAAATAAGTGACATCACTATTTTCATCAAAATAGCCTAATGTAAGAGATGCGTGACTATTATTGAAGATAGCCGAACCTGCAGGGTTTATATTAATACTAGACATATCTCCACCTAGTGCTCCAAAAGCGCCACTCATGGCTCTGAACCTGGCAGTTCCTTGTATTTCATCCATTGAATATCTTACGGCATCAGTTATATCTTGAGCTAAGATTAAAGACGTGCTTATTAAGCCTATGCTGAGCATAAGTAGTTTTTTCATAAGTTCTTAATTATTAAATAATTCGGAATTAATTCTAATTTTAACCTCTTCCTCTTCTTGAGCCACCAGATCTTGAGCCACCAGAAGATCTTGAAGATCCTCCAGAAGATCTCACACTGCCTGAAGATCTCGATCTAGATCCACCAGATGATCTCACGCTTCCAGATGATCTTGAGCTTCCTGAAGATCTCATTGTTCCTGAAGATCGCGTGCTTCTTGAAGATGAGTTAGTTCTTGTACTAGTAGAATTAGAATTTCTCATTGTTCTACTTGGTCTAGTCACTCTAGTACCATTACTAGATCTCATTCCATTATTTGATCTACTAACAGAATTACCAGATGTTCTGACTCTTCTAGTATTTGTAGCGGCGTTAGAGAGCCTACTTGTAGAATAATTTCTACGCGAAACAGCGGCATTACTTCTACTGCTTAGACCATTTAAGTTTCTGTCATATAAGGATGAGCCTCTTCTACCTGAGTTAAAGGCATATCTGTTAGGGTTGCCATAGTATCCATTATAATAGCCCCAGTTATTCCATCCTGGACCCCAGCCCCAGCCATAACCAGCCCAGCCCCAGCCGTAACCAACATTCCAACCCCATCCTGCGTTCCAGCCATATCCGTATGGGTAACCCCAGCGATTCCAGCCCCAGCCATAAGGAGAACCCCAAGCCCAGCTATTCCATCCCCATCCAGGACCCCATAACCAAGGGTCATTCCAGCCCCAAAAGCCATTATCAATAACATTGATAGTAACTGTACTATTATCTTGACCCCAGCCACCGTAAGGTTGTCTTTGTTCTAAAGTGTCTTGGGCTCTTTCAACATAGTCACTAGAGTAAGAATCAACATCAGTAAATATTTCATCCTCTGATTGATATGCGTCAAGTTGAGCTTTGTTTTCTGCAAAATAGTTTTTGTAGTAATTTGATTCTTCAGTTGACGTAGTAGCAACTGGCTGTTCAACAGCAACTTCTTTATTATTTTCACTTGTAGAATATATACCATCGTTGTCATATCCTACATACTGGTAAGAACCACATGATGTTAAAACGGTCATTAAACCGAGAGCAACAAAAAATGGCAATTTTTGGCTTGTAATGGTTTTAAATTGCATATCTCTTTTATTTTATTGTTGAACATAGCAAAAATAGTTAGTTTTGCTGAACTATTTTTTTATTTAACATAAGCACAATATCTGTGCCAAAACACTGAAAATGAGTAAAAATCTTACGAGTAGAGCTGAGGATTATTCGAAATGGTACAATGAATTGGTCGTAAAAGCTGATTTAGCTGAGAATTCGGCAGTAAGAGGTTGTATGGTGATTAAACCTTATGGCTATGCTATATGGGAGAAAATGCAGGCTGAACTAGATAGAATGTTTAAAGAAACGGATCATCAGAATGCATATTTTCCACTTTTTGTACCTAAGAGTTTATTTGAGGCTGAAGAAAAGAATGCTGAAGGTTTTGCTAAGGAATGTGCAGTTGTTACTCATTATAGATTACAGAACGATCCTGATAATAAGGGAAAATTAAGAGTAGACCCAGAAGCCAAGTTGGAAGAAGAGTTAGTGGTGCGACCAACAAGTGAAGCTATTATTTGGAATACTTATAAGGGGTGGATTCAATCTTATAGGGATTTACCAATATTGGTTAATCAATGGGCAAATGTTGTTCGATGGGAAATGCGTACTAGGTTATTTTTAAGAACAGCAGAGTTTTTATGGCAAGAAGGACATACTGCACATGCGACAAAAGAAGAAGCTTGGAAAGAGACTAAACTTATTAATAATGTATATGCAACATTTGCAGAAAATTTCATGGCAATACCAGTAATACAAGGGTTAAAAACTGAAAGTGAAAGATTTGCAGGTGCAGAAGAGACAATGTGTATTGAGGCACTTATGCAAGACGGTAAAGCCTTACAAGCAGGTACATCGCACTTTTTAGGACAAAATTTTGCCAAAGCTTTTGACGTAAAATTTACAAATAGAGAAGGAAAACAAGATTATGTTTGGGCTACCTCTTGGGGAGTTTCAACACGATTAATGGGTGCATTAATAATGACACATAGTGACGACAAAGGACTTGTTTTACCTCCAAATTTAGCACCATATCAGGTAGTTATTGTACCTATATACAGAAATGATGAGCAATTTGAAAAAATAGCAGAACTTTCAAATCAAATTATTGATGATCTTAAAGAGAGACGGATTTCTGTAAAATTTGACAAGAGAGATACCTTAAGGCCAGGCGCAAAGTTTGCACAGCACGAATTGCAAGGTGTTCCGCTACGAATTGCTATTGGTCCTAAAGATTTGGAAGATGAAACCGTGGAGCTCGCAAGACGAGATAATTTAACAAAACAAACTATAATTTTAGATAGGTTATCAATAGTTGTAGAAGATTTATTAGAAGAAATCCAGGAGAATCTATTCAATAAAGCATTAGAATTTAGAGATTCTCATATAACAGAAGTTGATGATTTTGAAACTTTCAAGAAAGTTTTAGAGAATAAAACAGGTTTCATATCTGCCCATTGGGATGGCTCTTCAGAGACAGAACAGAAAATAAAGGAGCTAACTAAAGCCACTATAAGATGCATTCCAATAGACAATAAAGAGGAGGAGGGAGCCTGTGTTTATAGTGGAAAACCGTCTCAACAGCGTGTCCTATTCGCAAAGGCATATTAAAAAATATCAAAAAATATTTATTAGTAGTTGCAACATTTAAAAATAGTTGTATTTTTGCATCCGCAATGGAAACATTGTTGGTTCATTTAATTATGAAGTAACTAAATGGCCCGTTCGTCTATCGGCTAGGACGCCAGGTTTTCATCCTGGTAAGAGGGGTTCGATTCCCCTACGGGCTACAACTTTTAATAAGAAAAATAAAATGGCAAATCATAAGTCAGCTTTAAAAAGAATAAGAAGTAACGAAAAAAGAAGAGTGCTAAATAGATATCAGCACAAGACTACACGTAATGCAATTAAAAAGTTACGTGAAATCACTGATGCAAAAGAAGCTCAGAAAGTGTTACCTTCAGTAATCAGTATGATTGATAAATTAGCTAAGAAAAATATAATCCACGCTAACAAAGCAGGAAACATAAAAAGCAATTTGACAAAACACGTTGCTGCATTGTAATCGGATTGACAATTAAATAAAAAAGCCTTTCATATTGAAAGGCTTTTTTATTTCTTGGATTTACTAGAAATAAGTGAAATAAAAAACCTCAAGAATATTCTTGAGGTTTAATTTTATAATTAAATGAAGAATTATCTAACCGTTCATTGAGATTAGGAACTCTTCGTTATTTCTAGTTTGTTTAAAGCGGTCGTTAATAAATTCCATTGCTTCAACAGGGTTCATATCTGCGAGGTATTTTCTCATTACCCACATTCTTTGAATTGTATTATCATCTAATAATAAATCATCTCTTCTGGTACTAGAACTAGTCAAGTCAATAGCAGGGAATATACGTCTGTTAGAAATTTTTCTATCCAATTGTAATTCCATATTACCAGTACCTTTAAACTCTTCAAAGATAACTTCGTCCATTTTAGATCCAGTTTCAGTTAATGCTGTTGCAATAATTGTTAATGATCCTCCATTTTCAATATTCCTTGCAGCACCAAAGAATCGTTTCGGTTTATGCAATGCGTTTGCATCTACACCACCAGATAGTATTTTACCAGATGCAGGTTGCACTGTATTATAAGCACGTGCTAATCTTGTTATTGAGTCTAACAAAATAACTACATCGTGTCCACACTCTACTAAGCGTTTAGCTTTTTCTAAAACAATGTTGGCAATCTTCACATGTTCATGTGCTTCCTTGTCAAAGGTCGATGCGATTACTTCACCACGTACATTACGTTGCATATCAGTAACCTCTTCAGGACGTTCATCGATCAGTAAAATCATTTGGTATACTTCAGGATGATTTGCTGCAATGGCATTTGCAACATCCTTAAGTAACATTGTTTTACCTGTTTTAGGTTGTGAAACAATCATACCACGCTGTCCCTTACCAATTGGTGAGAACAAATCCATAATTCTCGTAGATATCGTAGATTGACGTTCGGCTATGTTAAACTTTTCTTGAGGAAATAATGGTGTTAAATGTTCAAAAGCGACACGATCTCTAACTACTTGTGGGTTTTGGCCATTAATTTTACTCACCTTAATTAAAGGAAAATATTTTTCACCTTCTTTAGGAGGTCTAACATGACCAAGAACTGTATCACCCGTTTTTAAACCAAACAATCTTATTTGAGATTGTGATACGTAAATATCATCTGGTGAAGTTAGGTAGTTATAATCTGAAGATCTCAAAAAACCATAACCATCTTGCATAATGTCTAAGACACCTTCACTTTCAATAATAGCATCAAATTCAAAATCAGGTTCACGATAACGATTTCTGTTATCTTTATTGCCATTGTTTTTAGAATTGTTATTGCGGTTTTGATCTTTAGAACGATGTTGTCTATTATCATTGCTAGATCTCTTCTTGTCGTCATTACGATCTTTAGACTTATCCTCATTTCTGTTTCTGCCCTTGTGATCCTGTTGATTGTTTTGTTTATTGTCCTGAGGTTTTCTCTCGTCTTGAGATTTTTTATCGTCTTGTTGCTTAGGATTCTTACTAGAACTTTGTTGACTTTTGTTGTCTTGAGGCTGTTTTTGTACTCTACTACGTTGTGGTCTCTGATTGGTTTGTTTTGAATCAGAACTTGCCTTAACATCAACTTTTTCTTTCACTGCTGTAGGGTTGGCCGCTTGGTAATCTAAAATTTGATAAACCAAGTCTAATTTTTTTAAACTTCTAAATTTGGGTACGTTTAGTTGTTTCGCTATATCCTGTAATTCAGGTAGCTTCTTAGCTTTTAACTGGGAAATTTCAAACATTCGTATATGTAATATAATGTATTATAGTTTCGATATTATTAACTCAAAATTTTCTAAATGAAATTAAAAAGAAAAAAAGTGAAATTAATTCGGAAGATTGGAAAGCGATATCTGTTTCTATCTTTACTTTCTATTGCAATAATACAATTTTATTTTAAAACAAATTCTATCTTTTTAAAAAATAAACTACTAATTTTGCAAAGCTTTTTCAATAAAAGATATGATTCAGAGAATACAGACACTATATTTAATTCTTGCAGCCGTGGTTTCTGCAGGCCTTATTTTTGTATTTCACTTATGGACAAATAATGAAGGTGCGAAGGTGTTTGCTCTAGATAATTATTTGTTTTTAGGCTTATTTATTGGTTCTGCTTTATTATCTTTAATTTCGATTTTTAGTTTTAAGAATAGAAAGACTCAGTTTGTTTTGGGTCGACTTAATATAATATTAAACTTTATTTTACTAGGAATCTTTGTAACTCAGTCTCTAAATTTATCTGGAGAAACTAACGTTTCTGAGAAAGGTATTGGGATTCTTCTTCCTGTTTTTTCTATTGTGTGTTTAGCCTTGGCTAACAAGGCTATTAAAAAGGATGAAGATCTTGTAAAATCTGTAGATAGATTACGATAGAACCTAAAATCTTAGTAGTATTAGTGCGAAAAACCTAGACGCTGTCGTCTGGGTTTTTCATTTTCTATCTATTATATTCAATAATTTCCAGATTATTGATGTCACGACCATCAATTGTAAATCTTAACATTGTTCTTGCCTTATGTAATCCATGTTTGCCTATAGCACCTGGGTTCATATGCAATAAATTCAATTTTTTGTCTGGCATTACCTTAAGTATGTGAGAGTGTCCGCAAATGAAAATATCTGGTGGATGATTATTTAATTCTTCTCTTATTCTATTATTGTATTTAGGAGGATAACCTCCAATATGTGTTATCCAAATATCTAATTCTTCGCATTTAAACTTATTGTGTAATGGAAATTCTGTTCTTGCTTTAGCATCATCAATGTTTCCATATACAGCTCTAAGAGGTTTCAGGGTTTTAATGGTATCTGTAACCTGTAAGTCACCAATATCACCAGCATGCCATACTTCATCAGCTTGCTTAACATGTTTAATTATGTTATCGTCTATGTAGCCATGGGTATCTGAGAGTAGGAGTATCTTTTGCATTAAGATAATATTGTGATTATAACTACTAAATCTGTTTATCTTTGTTGATGATATAGCAAAAATAGGTATTCTTTTGAGATATTTTTTAGAATTATCATACAATGGCAAGGCTTATCATGGCTGGCAAAATCAACCCAATGCAATTACTGTTCAAGAGGTAATAGAGAAAGCTCTAAGTACCTTGTTGAATACAACAATTTCAATTGTTGGAGCAGGTAGAACTGATACTGGTGTCCATGCGTCCAAAATGTATGCGCATTTTGATTATGATAGAGATATAAAGTGTAAAGACTTAGTTTTTAAATTAAACTCATTTTTACCTAAGGATATAGCTATAGCCAATTTATTAATGGTAAAAACTGATGCACACGCACGTTTTGACGCCAAGAGAAGAACGTACCATTATAAGATATCAACAGAGAAAAACGCATTTAATTTTGATTTATCATACCAATTGCAAAAGTCTTTAGATGTTAATGCAATGAACCAAGCTTGTAAGATCTTATTTAAGTATAAAGATTTTCAATGCTTTTCTAAGTCAAATACAGATGTAAAGACTTATAATTGTGATATTAAAGAAGCATTTTGGCAAAAGAACAATAATGAACTTCTCTTTGTGATTACCGCAGATAGATTTTTGAGAAATATGGTAAGAGCTATTGTTGGTACTATGGTTAATATTGGTCTTGGGAAAATAAAACCAAATGAGTTACATAATATAATCGCTTCAAAGGATAGGAGTGAAGCTGGTTACTCAGTACCAGCACAAGGATTATGTTTAGTAGATATAAAATATCCTGAACATATTTTTAAAACAGATATCGATTTAGTTACGGCATAAAATGGCAGAAGAAGGAAAGAAAATATTTGATGTTTCGTTATTTAAACGTTTACTGCAGTACATAAGACCTTATCGTACTGTATTTGTCATTTCACTTGCTTGTGTTATTGGATTAGCAATTTTTGGTGCCTTCAGACCATATGTGTTAAAAGAAGCAATTGATGTTAAAATAGCTAATAAGGAATATGATGGATTTGTGATATATATGCTAGTAATGTTAGCATTATTAATATTTGAAGTTATTTCTCAATTACTATTTATTTATTACGCAAGTTGGTTGGGTCAAACCGTTGTGAGGGATATTAGAGTGAAACTTTTTAAGCATATGCTTAAATTTAAAATGACCTATTTTGATAAATCTTCTGTTGGTGTTTTGATTACTCGTGCTGTGACTGATATGGAGCGAATTGCTGATATTTTTGGTCAAGGCTTGTTTATGATATTTAGTGATATTTTAAAGATGGCTGTTGTTGCCGCTTTTATGGCATTCATAAACCTTAAGTTAAGCCTCATAGTATTTGTTGCTATGCCGATTATAGTTTTTGCAACGAAGATATTTCAAAAATACATGAAGCGTGCGTTTGAGGATGTACGTACGGAGGTTTCCAATTTAAATTCATTTGTTCAGGAGCGTGTAACAGGAATGAAAATAGTCCAACTTTTTACTCGTGAAACCATAGAATATAAAAAGTTTAAAGCTATAAATGAGCGCCATAAAAAAGGATGGCTAAAGACAGTGTGGTACAATTCAATATTTTTTCCGGTGGCGGAATTTGTATCCTCAGTCACTATGGCATTAGTTATTTTGATTGGTGGTTATGGTGTTGTAAGGACAATGCCTGGAACTACATTAGGTGATCTTATTTCATTCACCATGTTTATACCAATGCTCTTTAGACCATTATATCAAATAGCTAACAAGTTTAATACGTTGCAGATGGGTATGGTGGCTGCAGATCGTGTTTTCAAAGTATTGGATACGGATTCTAATATAGATGATACAGGAACCCAAATAGCCAATCATTTTAAAGGAGACTTAGAATTTGCTGATGTTAGATTTTCTTATATCGAGGATGAAGAAGTTTTGAAAGGTGTTTCGTTTAATGTTAATGCAGGTGAGACCGTCGCAATTGTAGGAGCAACAGGCGCAGGAAAGTCTACCATTATAAATCTTCTAAACCGTTTTTATGAAATTGATTCTGGTGCGATAAAAATAGATGGTATTGATATTAAGGAAATGACATTAAATTCGTTGCGAAATCAAATTGCAATTGTATTACAAGATGTCTTTTTATTTGCAGATACCATTCTTAACAATATTACCCTTAATAACGAATACATTACAGAGGAAGATGTTATAACTGCGGCAAAAGCTATTGGTATCCATGAGTTTATTTCTAGCCTCCCAGAAGGATATCATTATAATGTTAAGGAACGTGGTGTAATGCTCTCTTCAGGTCAGCGCCAGTTAATCTCATTTTTGAGAGCTTATGTTACAAATCCAAGTATTTTAATTTTAGATGAGGCAACATCTTCAGTTGATTCTTATTCTGAACAACTGATACAGGACGCAACGGATAAAATTACTTCGGGTAGAACATCAATTATTATAGCCCATAGACTGGCCACGATACAGCAAGCTGATAAAATCATTGTAATGGATGCTGGGCAAATTGTAGAAATGGGTACTCATAAATCCTTACTCAAAAAGGAAAATGGATATTATAAGAACTTATATGAAGTTCAGTTTTTAAAGGCAGAAGCTATTTAACCGCCACTTTTAGCAGCTTCCTCTGCAGCTTTTTGAGCCTCTATCATTTCTTGGAGATCTCCAGTGAAATACATAAATGCAAACAGAAGAACCGTGAAAATTACAAGAGAAATTGCTAAAACAACTAAAAAAAGTAATGTTCGGACTATGATATCAAAAAAGGAAAGTTTGTAGATTCGCTTCAAAGCATAAGCCGTATATAATATCATTAATGGTAAGATGAACATACTAATGGTTCCACTTGAATAACCTATTATCCCAATAGCAATAGTTATAGCTGCACTAATTATAGAAATATGTGCTTGTATGTACATAAAGACTACTAAAAGTTCAGTAATATTAAAACGTTTTTTGTCAAAAAATACGAGTCTTGCCATAAGTGCATAGATAGGAACATAGAGCATTACGATTAAAGACTGATACTCTTGCACTAATTGCATATTTCTCCTCTGAAACTCTTCTTGTCCTTCAACTGCCATATATGAAAAGTCAATCATTTCTGGAAAAAATTTGTTGATTACTATCATGTAAAGTCCAGTAATTGTAAGAGCTAAACCAAATAAACTTACTGGGTTGACGTATTTTTTCCTAACACCATCGATATAACCTACAATTACTTCATCTGGTTTTCTAAATAGATCAACAATAGTCCTTAATAGTTTATTGTCATAATTAAAAAAGGTTTCACTTAAATGCTCAAAAAGGTTGCGAATAGTCAGTCTATTTCTGATAACGCGTCCACCACATGATCTGCAGTAGTCGTCATTTTCCAAAAGTTCGGTATTACAGTTTTTACAATTCATAATTATTTTTTAATAGCATCAAAGAATCCAAAAAAGAATGCAATTAATAGAAGTATTATTGCAATCACAAATCCAATTAAACCAAATACCACCATTACTAATAAATAGAACGCAATACCATTCCACAAATCAAGTTTGAATACCTTTTTTAATGTGTAAAAATGATAAATGAATATGAGTAATGATACAACACCTGATATTACTAAATAATCTAAACCAAAACACAAGAAAATAATACTCAATAAGGCTGTAATAATAATTACTTGAGCATAATAGTAGATGTTTAGTACCATATGCTCTGTGAAATTATAATTGAAATTTGGTTTGATAATAAAATTAACCAACCAACTTGCTAAGGCATAAATTGGAATTGTTAGTACATACAGTAAACTCTGATATCTATTAATGTCATCAAAACTTTCTAGATTGATATTAAAAGGATTGTTTTTAGAATTACTATTTGACTCTAATGATTTTAAAGTTTCGAATGAAGAATTTAATTCTTCAGTAAAAAACGAATCCATCAGAAAAACTTGTATCCCAACAAGGGTTAAGGCTATTGCGAAATACTGTAGAACATCAATATACTTTTTTCTGGTGCCATCAATGTATCCATTTATAACCTCTTCGGGTTTTTTAAAAAGATCAATAAATGTCTTTAGGAATTTATTGTCTATTGATAAAAATTGCTCGTTTATTTGTTTTATTAAGACCATAGGTCTTAATCGGTTACGTATAGTTCTTGCTCCACATTCAAAACAGAAGTTCTGATTAGCTTCAATCGTAGTATGACAATTTTTACATTGCACTAGGCTAAGTCTTTCTTTATTTTTTCAATCAGATCGTGAGTGTCTTTATACATTACAAATTCTCCATTTTTTATATAAGAGATTTGTCCGGTTTCTTCACTAACTGCAATGGCGATCGCATCCGTTTTTTCAGTAATACCTATTGCAGCTCTATGTCTTAATCCAAAGCGTGCAGGGATGTTTTTTTCATTGTTAACTGGTAGAATTACTCTGGTGGCCTTAACCACATTTTTATCAATAATAATAGCACCATCATGTAATGGGCTATTTTTAAAGAATATACTTTCGATTATAGGTTGTGAAACTAATATGTTCATTTCGTCACCTGTAGTTGTTAAGAAATCCAAGTTATTGTTTCGCTCAATTACGATCAAGGCACCAGTATTTGAAGCTCCCATTTTGCTACAAGCATTGATAACGGCATCTACATCCGTAGTAGTCTGATCATCATTTTTTAGAAATTTAAAATTTTTAAAAATGCTCTTTTTACCTCCAATTTTGGTGGAACCTACGAGCAAAAGAAATTTCCTGATTTCTGGCTGAAACACAACAATTAGAGCGATAATACCAACCTTCATAAACCCATCGAAAATGCTGTAAAGCATGTGCATCTGAAGGTAATCTGTTAAGCGCCAAGCTAGATAAATAACCAAAATACCTATAAATATATTGACGGCAACCGTGCCTTTAACCAGTTTGTAGATATAATAAAGAAGTATAGCAACAAGAAAGACATCTACAAAATCAATAAATCTAAAATCCCAAAGTTGTAAATCGTTCAAGGTTTGTGCTTTTTGCTAATTTAAGAATTTAATTAATAAATGAATTCGTTATTAGAGATTCTATCTTTAAAGGGCAATAATGTGTTTTTTAAGGTAATGTAATTTTGAAAACTCATATCGCTATTTAATAGATAAACTATTTTAATCGTGCCACCATATTCTTTCTGTATGGTAACCATTGCATTTTCGAAATTCTCTCTCGACAACGAAATATTTAAATCTAAAGATGTTGAAAAAGATATATCGTTTAGATTATTAATGGTCATGTAACATATATTTTCTGATTTATTTGAGTCGCTTTTCTCAGTAAAAAAGTATACATCAGTAAATTCAATAAACCCTAAATTACTCATACTAGTGTCATTACATGTAAAGTAATTTTTGGCATTTTCATTTTTATGCATTTGGGCATTTCGTTTTTTATCTTGTAAAAATTTGATGTGTGGAATGACTTGTCTTAACGATAGTCTTTTGTCAACATTAACCAACCAATTAGTAGTGCTGATTAAATTTTTTCTATTTAATAGAGTTGAATCTGGTTTGCTTTCGTCATAAAATATATAGGCAGGAGATACATCTAAGACTTCAGTGACCTCTGCATTGTCGATTTCTGGCAATAGGAGAACACGCTCATTAGTACAATTCACAAAAAAGAAAGTCAAGAGAAGGTATAAATAATGTTGCTTCATTTAATTTGAAGTTAATTGATTATACAATGCCACACATTCCATGGCTTCTTTTACATCATGTACACGTAAAATTTTAGCACCTTTTTGAAGAGCAACCATATTGAGTGCGGTAGTTCCATTGAGTGCGTTATCACTAGAAGTATTCAAGGTTTTATAAATCATGGATTTACGAGACACACCAGCTAATACAGGTTTGCCAATAATTTGAAGTAGCTCCATTTTGTTTAGTAACTCAAAGTTTTGTTCTAACGTTTTTGCAAAGCCAAATCCTGGATCTATAATGATATCGTTTATTTTTTCTGCATGAGCGCTAACAATACACTCAGCAAAATAAAAGTTAATTTCCTTAACCAAATCATCATAATGTGTTTGTTGTTGCATTGTTTTAGGATTACCTCGCATATGCATCATTATGTAAGGCACTTGCAATTTTCCAATTGTTGCTAGCATGTTCTTGTCGAGATGTCCTGCTGAGATATCATTGACTAAAGCACCACCTGCTTCTATACTTTTCTTAGCAACCTCACTTCTAAAAGTATCAACAGAGATCAATGTTTCAGGAAAATGTTTTATGATCAATTCAATAACTGGGACAACCCTTTCCGTTTCTTTTTGGATACTCACATCTTCTGCATCTGGTCTTGAGCTATAACCGCCAATATCGATAAATGTAGCACCATACTCTAGTATTGACTCAACCTGATTTAGTATATCAGACTCGTTTTTATATTTACCACCATCATAGAATGAATCTGGTGTAACATTAAGAATACCCATCACTTTTGGTGAGCTTAATTCTATCAACTTGCCCTTGCAATTTATGGTCATAACAACTTTTAAAAACTTAGCTTAAAACTTTAAAGGTCAAACTTTGAACTTCTAATTTATTTATGCGAAATTTACGGAAATTTTACTCGATAATCGAGATTAATGTAGACGTCAATTAGGCATATTTACTAACAGTCTATTAATCCCAATAATTTGTAACTGAGTTTACAAGAAGTTAATATTAAACTAATGCAAGACACAGGCAAACAATACGATGCTGTAATAGAAAAATGCAGAACCCTTTTTACCAATAAGATGAGCGATTATGGTAGTGCTTGGCGTATTTTAAGACTACCTTCTTTAACCGACCAGATTTTTATCAAGGCTCAGCGTATTAGAAGTCTACAACAGAATGCTGTTAGAAAGGTTGATGAAGGTGAAGTGAGCGAGTTTATTGGTATTATTAATTATTGTATAATGGCCTTAATACAATTGGATAAAGGTGTTGTAGAACAACCAGATTTAGAGACTTCCGAAGCTGTAGCATTATATGATGAAAAAATAGGTTTAACCAAGCAATTGATGTTAGATAAAAATCATGATTATGGCGAGGCTTGGCGAGATATGCGCGTAAGTTCGTTAACAGATTTGATTTTACAAAAGCTATTAAGAGTTAAACAGATTGAAGATAATGCTGGGAAAACTCTTGTTAGTGAAGGTATTGATGCTAACTATCAAGATATGATAAACTATGCTGTCTTTGCCATGATACATCTTGGAGAATCCAAGTCTTAATAATAAATAGTATTTATGAAATTTCTAGTACATCTTAGTAGGATATTTGTTGGTGTTTTATTTATCATTTCTGGTTTTATTAAACTTAACGACCCATTAGGCTTTTCCTACAAACTACAGGAATATTTTGGTGCAGACGTTTTAAACCTCGAGTTTCTGATTCCTTACGCATTATTATTTTCTGTTTTTGTGGTTGTATTTGAGGTGGTACTCGGTGTTTTTCTTCTAATTGGATATAAACCAAAATTTACGGTTTACAGCTTGTTGGCTATGATCGTGTTTTTTACGTTTCTAACTTTTTATTCGGCATATTTTGATAAAGTGAAAGATTGTGGATGCTTTGGTGATGCCCTTAAGTTGACACCTTGGGAAAGCTTTACCAAAGATGTTATTCTTCTCATTTTTATACTAATACTAGTGTATGGTTTAAAACATATTAAACCAATTTTTAAATCATTACCCAATACTGTAGTCGCTCTGCTTAGTTTTATAGTTTCACTTTGGTTTGGATATCATGTTTTAATGCATTTGCCTTCCATTGACTTTAGAGCATATGCGATCGGAAAAAATATTCAAGAGCAAATGGTAATTCCTGAAGATGCACCAAAACCAATTTTAGAATATACATGGACGTTTAGTGTAAATGGTGAAGAACAAGAGTTTGTGACAAACGGAAGCTATCCAACTGTAGATGGAGAATATGTTGGTGTTGAAACAAAAACTATAGACGAAGGATATATACCACCAATTCAAGATTTCTCTATTGAATCTCAAGATGAAGATTTAACGGCATATTTTTTAGAAAAAGAAAAGCTACTAATTGTTGCTATGTATAATATTTCTTCATCGGAAGAAGATGGCGTGGTAAAATTAAAAGGCTTTACCGATAAAGCAATAAATGAAGGTTATACAGTTATTGGTTTAACGTCTTCTGGTGATGCTGAAAAACTGAAAGTTAAAACTGAATTCAATCTCGATTTTGACTTTTTCCTTTGTGATGAAAAGGTGATTAAAACAATTGTACGCGCTAATCCAGGTGTTGTTATTTTAAATAAGGGAACAGTTGTAAACAAAGCACATTGGAATGATATTGAGGACATAGAACTTTAAGTTTGATAAAATATCTTTTAAATAAATTACTTTATGCATTCATCACCTTAATAGGTGTTATTACTGTAATTTTCTTTTTGTTTACTATTTTACCAGGTGATCCTGCTAAAATGATGCTAGGACAAAACCAAACTGCTGAGCAAGTTGAAGCTGTGAAGAAAAAATATGGTTTTGATAAACCATTGGGTAAGCAATACTTGTATTATCTCAATGATTTATCTCCGATTTCGTTTCATTCTAATAATTCTGAAGATTATACTTATTTAGGTCCAAATAAATATACTGCGACCGAGCTGTGGACTATTGGTAGTATAACTACGGTATTAAAAGCTCCATATTTAAGAGAATCATTCACCAAACAAGGCAAAAAAGTTACTCAGGTTATTGGAGAAACTATTCCGAATACATTCGTTTTAGCTTTGTCAGCAATAATAATTGCTATTATTTTAGGTATAATTTTTGGCGTTGTTTCGGCATTATTTAAGGATACTTGGATAGATAAAGCAATCCAAGTATTAAGTACTTTAGGTATGAGTGTGCCTTCATTTTTCAGTGCAATATTATTTGCTTGGTTATTTGGTTATGTACTTCACGAATACACAAATTTAGAAATGACAGGGAGTCTTTATGAGCTCGATGATTTTGGTGAAAAAATGACTATTCAATGGAAAAATCTCATCCTACCTGCAATAGTTCTAGGAATTCGTCCATTAGCTGTGGTTATTCAGCTAATGCGAAATTCATTGCTAGATGTATTGGGGCAAGACTTTATTAGAACAGCAAGGGCAAAAGGACTAAGTGAATTTCAGGTAATAAAAAACCATGCTGTAAAAAATGCTTTAAATCCTGTTGTAACTGCAATTTCTGGTTGGTTTGCTTCTATGTTGGCTGGTGCCGTTTTCGTCGAATATATTTTTGGCTGGAATGGTTTGGGTAAAGAAATTGTTAATGCATTAAATACTTTAGATTTACCAGTTATAATGGGAGCTGTACTTGTTATAGCAATTGTTTTTATTACCATTAATATATTGGTAGATATAATATATGCTTGGTTAGATCCAAGAGTGAAATTATATTAGGTAATTACATTACACTTATCAAGTGTGTTTCTTCATTAATACCTTATTTTTGTACTACAGAATCAAAGTAAAATTCAATTCATAGTATCATGAGAAAACAAATAGTTGCAGGTAATTGGAAAATGAACAATGGCCTTATACAAACAGAATCGTTAATTGTAGAATTAAAGAAACAATCTAAAACGTCAAATGCAGAGGTGATGATTGCACCAACCTTTACTAATTTATGGCATGCATTTGAGGCTACAAGACAACATGATATTGAAGTTATTGCCCAAAATATGCACTTTGCAGAAAATGGTGCTTATACTGGAGAAATAAGCGCAGGAATGCTTAAGAGCATGGGCATACAAACTGTAATACTTGGACATAGTGAAAGACGTGCTTATTTTAATGAAACTGACGAAGCATTAGCAAAAAAAATTGATACAGGTCTTGCGAATAATATGAACATGATATTTTGCTTTGGAGAAGAGCTTGCAGATCGTAAAGCTGGTAACGAAGAATCAGTGGTAGAAAGTCAAATAAAAAATGCTTTATTTCATTTAGATGCTGATTCATTTAAAAGTATCGTATTGGCGTATGAACCTGTTTGGGCTATAGGTACAGGAGAGACTGCCACGCCAGAGCAGGCCCAAGATATGCACGCATTTATACGTGCGACGCTAGCAAGTAAATATGGACAAGGAGTAGCTGATTCAGTTTCCATATTATATGGAGGAAGTGTAAAACCTAATAATGCTAAAGAAATTTTTTCTAAACCAGATGTAGATGGTGGTTTAATTGGTGGAGCGTCTTTAAAAGCTGAAGACTTTTTTGCTATAGTTAATGCGTTTTAGCAGTGTCTGCTCCGACTTATATAGGATATGATTTTAAGTTAAGTCCTTTACAGCCAGCAACTGAGATACTCATAGCAGAATTAGGTTATGCAGGTTTCGAAAGCTTTGTTGAAAACGATGAAGGTGTAACCGCTTATATTCAAAAAGACGAATGGAATGCTTTTATACTCGAAGAGGTTAATGTTCTAAGCTCTAAGGAATTTGTTATTACATACGAGTTCAATGAAATTGAACAAACCAATTGGAATGCAGAATGGGAAAAGAGTTTTAAACCTATTGTGGTAGATGATTTAGTAACGGTAAGAGCACCATTTCATGAGAAATCAAATACCAAATATGATATTGTCATAGAACCCAAAATGAGTTTTGGTACAGGTCATCATGAAACTACACATATGATGATTCAGCACATCCTTAAGAATGACTTTAAAGGAAAATCTGTTTTAGATATGGGCTGTGGTACAGGAGTTCTTGCGATTCTTGCCGAAAAAGTGGGTGCCAATCAGCTTGATGCTATAGACATTGATAATTGGTGTTATATTAATAGTTTAGAAAATATAGAACGTAATAGTTGCGAACATATTTCTGTTTATGAAGGTGATGTATCAATTCTTGTTGACCAGAAGTATGATGTGATTATAGCAAATATTAATAGAAATATTTTACTAAATGATATTCCTGCTTATGCTGACCACCTTAATCAAAATGGGGCACTTTATTTAAGTGGGTTTTATAAAAATGACTTAGAGTTGATTATTCAGAAATGTGAAGTGAGTAATCTTACATTTCAGGATAAAATATTGAGAAATGAGTGGGTTGCAGTAAAATTCAATAATTGAATAATATTTAACATTTATTCAAAAATATTAAACAAAATGTATTTTATTGTGAATTATTAACAATAAAATTGAAAAATATGCGGTTTTCCCGTAAATAGAGTCCGAATTTTCTTCTTAGTTTTATATCAAATAATATTATTTTAATTGTAGTCAAATCAAGTTAATATGTGTAACGTATTGACCCAGAATACACTACCCTTTTGTTTGCGTAAACAGTTAAAACTAATCATTAATTTAATACAAAAAAAAATGAAGAAAATAATAAAATATTCCGTTTTTGCTATATCCATTTTAGCACTTACATTTACTAGCTGCGAGAAAGAAGAAGTTGCTGATGATGATATGTCAAATTCATTTGAGGATATTATTATTAATACTAACAAATTAGATAACAGAACAATAGTCACAGATAAGAAGTTGCTAAACTCTATAAGATCTTTAGATATCGATGCAGGCATTGTTTCTAAGGGAGATTTTCATTTGCCAGATGGCACAATTGAAGAACGAATTTTTATTGGTAGTGACATTGCGTTTACAAATGATCAATTAATCAACTTAGTTCAAGCTCATAATGAAGGTCAAAAACAGTATAGAACTTTTAACCTAGTCGAAGGTGCTAATCTAACAATTGATATTCTTGGTTATACAGGAGGTAGTCAAGCTTTATCTAGCAAAGCACAGACTGCTTTGCAATGGGCTATTGACAATTACAATAACTTAGATATTAGCTTACAATTCAATCTTACTTTTGGTACAAACTATCAAGCTGCTGACATGGTAGTTTATGACAATACTGTTAATAATCCTGGTGGAACAGGTGGTGTCGCAGGTTTTCCTAACACCAGTGGTCAACCAAACAAGTTTGTTCAGATATATGGTATAGAGCAATTTTCTACTAATGTTAATGAACATGTTATTGTTCATGAGATAGGGCATTCTATAGGATTTCGTCATTCAGATTGGTTTGATCGTTTAAGTTGTCCATCATCTTCTCAAGGAAATGAAGGAACTGGATCTGATGGTGCTGTCCATGTACCTGGAACCCCAACAGGTAGAGATGTAACTTCAGTTATGCAGGCCTGTTTTTCTACAAGTGAAGATGGTGAATTTAACGGAAATGATATAACGGCACTTGAGTTTATGTATCCTGAAACACCGGCTGGGCCTTGTGATGGTGTATCTGAATGGCAAAGTGGAGTGAGTTATGGAGTAGGAGATAGGGTAACATATTTTGGTAATCTTTACGAGCGTACTTTCAGTGGTTGGTCATTCATTGGACCTTGTAATTAATAAAATCAATTAAATACATAATAGTATTAAGGGTCATGTACTCATACTAACCAACTTTTTTAACAAAAGGAGCGCTATTTTATAGTGCTCTTTTTATGTTATGTAATGGACATTCATTATTTTTACTTTAGAGAAAGAAAAAAAATGAGTCCTAAAGAAAAACATTCTGAGGAATTACTTCTTAAAGAAGAAGTTGTAAAGCAAAATGAAATAGTGTTATTTAATGATGATGTAAATACATTCGATCATGTTATAGATACATTAATATATGCTTGTGAACATACACCAGAACAGGCTGAACAATGTTCTATTATTGTGCATTACAAGGGCAAGTGTACCGTTAAAACAGGGCCTTATGAAGAGTTAGAGCCAAGATGCTCAAAACTTTTAGAGGCAGGTCTTAGCGCAGAAATAGTATAATACACTAATTGCTATCAGTTTATTAATTGTTAACTCTACCTATAGCACAACTCACAAATGATTTCGCTTTTTTTGGTAGTGAATTAGCCTCACCTTCAATTGGATAACCTAGATCTGAAAGTTTCTTTATTGCAGATAGTTTATCAGTATCTGAAATATAATTGAAACTAACCTCGTCTGTATCGTTATTTACCGTAACCTCGCTTATATCATTTAACTTTGATAATTGTGTTACGATGGTGTTAGCACATCCATGACACTTTAAATTTTGGATTTTTATTGTGGTGGTTTCCATTTTACTCATTTTTTATTTTACAAGTACTTATGCCAAATACCTTATAAAGTGGACAAAAATTTACAAGGCTGGTTATTAAGAAGACAATTGCAATTGCCATTAAAATATATGCCAATGTACCTTGAATAATATCCAAGTAGTACAATACTGCAATTGCTACAGCGATTAAAGTCCGTACGCCCTTATCAGCGTTACTCATGTTTTTTTTCATAATTTTTGTTTTAAAGTGTAGTAGGACAAACAAAATCCGTTATAGGCAAATCTGTTTTCTTAATAGCACCAAATCCTCCTGCAATATCAATGAGATTGTTAAATCCTCTAGCTTTTAATATTGAGGCCGCAATTACAGATCTATAGCCACCGGCACAATGTATATAATACGTATTATTTTTGTCAATTTCGCTCATTTGTTCATTAATAAAGTCCAGAGCAAAATGCTGTGCGTTTTCGAGATGCATAGACTGATATTCTCCAGGTTTTCTAACATCTAAAATATTTATTTCTGAAGATTTGGCTCTGTCTTCAAATTCTTTAGCCGTTATAGATTCTAAGGTATCAACATCTTTGCCAGCATTTTCCCAGGCTTTCATACCACCTTCTAAATAACCTAAGGTGTTGTCATAACCAACTCGTGACAATCTGGTTACTGCCTCAGCAGATTTACCTTCAGGTACAATTAATAAGATTGGTTGTTTTAAATCTGTAATTAATGCTCCAACCCATGGAGCAAATTGTCCATGTAATCCAATAAAAATAGAATTAGGAATATGTCCTTTTATATATTCAGATTCACGTCTTACATCTAAAATTAAAGCGGACTCGTGATTTGCCAATGCTTCAAAATCTTCTGGATTAAGTGGCGTATCGCCAGTTTTGAGAATATTGTCAAAAGTATCGTAACCCATTTTATTCATCATGGCATTTTTGGCAAAGTATTGCGGAGGTGGTGCTATACCATCTAATACCTCCTTAACAAATTCTGCTTTAGTCATATCTGCACGTAAGGCGTAATTTGTTTTCTTTTGTTCACCTAGAATACCAACAGTTTCTTTGCTTAAATTTTTACCACATGCAGAACCAGCACCATGCGCAGGATAAACGATAACATCATCTGCTAACGGCATAATTTTATTTCTGAGGGAATCAAAAAGCATAGCAGCTAAATCTTCCTTTGTTAAGTCCGACTTAATTGCTAGATCTGGTCTGCCAACATCTCCTAAAAACAAGGTGTCTCCAGAAAAAATCGCATGATCCTTTCCGTTTTCATCAATTAATAAATAGGTTACAGACTCTAATGTGTGCCCAGGAGTATGTAATACTTTTATAGTAATGTTTCCTAATTTCAGCTCTTCATCATCCTTTGCAGCATGGATATCATAATCGGTTGTTGCACCAGGGCCAAAAACTATTGTTGCATTTGTTTTCTTAGCCAAATCAACATGTCCTGAGACAAAATCGGCATGAAAATGGGTCTCTAAAATATATTTAATCTTGGCATTATTTTTTTTTGCTTTTTCAACATACTGTTGAGTTTCGCGTAAAGGATCAATTATAGCTACTTCACCATCTGATTCAATATAGTATGCACCTTGTGCTAAGCATCCTGTATATAATTGTTCAATTTTCATAATTAGTTTTTTTGTAGTTATACAAAGTTACAAAACTTCATTTTTTGTAAAGTGACATTTATCACAAAGGTTTAAAACAACTCTTTATAAATGATATAGATTGCCATTATTAAGGTAAAATAACCAAATCCTTTTTTTAGCTTTTTGCCACTAATAAATCTTGATAACCAAACTCCGATAATTATACCTAATATGGATAGAAAGGTAAATATTAACAGAAAATTCCAATCAATTTCTAAGTTTACTAAATCGCCTAGAAATCCTATTAATGACTTAATAGCAATTATTAACAACGATGTACCAACAGCAGTTTTCATTGGTAATTTAGCCAAAATAACTAAAGCTGGGATAATTAAAAACCCTCCGCCAGCTCCAACAATACCTGTCAATACGCCAACTCCAATTCCTTCTAACGCAATTAGTGGATAGTTATATTGTACAATTTCATTGTTTTTTTTATTGCTAACGGTATTTTGATTTCGTATCATCGAAATACTCGCAAGAAGCATAATGATGGAGAAAAAAACCATAATAAAAATACTATTGGTTACATTAAAATCTCCGACTGTAAAAACTACTTCTGGTATCATCGGAACCAAGAAACGTCTTGTAAGAAAAACGGCAATAAAGGCTGGAATTGAAAAGATTACAGCAGTTTTAGTATCAACTCGTCCTTTTTTGAAATTTTGATAAGCACCAATGCACGATGTAACTCCAACTATAAATAATGAATAAGCTGTCGCTAAAATTGGATTTAAGCCAATTAAATAAACTAATATAGGAACTGTAAGAATTGAACCTCCACCACCAATTAGACCTAAAACTAAACCGACAATTAATGCACCTAAATAGCCAACTATTTCTATGAATTCCATTTAGTGTGGGAGTTTATCTTTTAATACACCATAAGTGTATGTGCCTAATAGTGCAGCAGCTATTACAATAAGCATCGAGAAAACTCCGGTACCAACCAAAATATACATTGGTCCTGGACATGCACCACATAGAGCCCACCCTAAACCGAAGATGCTTCCTCCAATTAGATATCGTTTGAATCCTTTATCTTTTTTTGGTACCCTTAAGTAGACGCCTTCTGTAGTTTTAAGTTGTCTTTTCTTGGATATTGAAATAAGTAGCAAACCAGTTATTACTGCTGTACCAATTATACCGTACATATGAAAGGATTGAAATTTAAACATTTCAAAAATGCGATACCATGAAACGGCTTCAGATTTTACAAGTACAATGCCGAAAAAAATACCAACAAGGAAAAATTTAAAATACTTACCCATATTAAAATAGTATTGGATATATAAAATGTATCATAATTAAACCGCCTATAAAAAAGCCTACTACGGCTACTAAAGATGGCAATTGTAAACTACTCAAGCCTGTAATAGCATGGCCAGATGTGCAACCACCAGCATATCTAGTGCCAAAGCCAACCAGAAATCCACCAATCACTAAAATGGATAGGCCTTTTATACTAAATACCGTATCCCAACTAAATAATTCTGGAGGTAATAAACTATTACCTGCATCATTAAAACCAAATGCTTTCAAATCTTTAATAGTGTTTTCACTCAGGTTTATATCAATAGGATTTGAAAGTAGGTGATGTGCAATCATACCACCAAAAATAGCCCCTAGAACTACCATTAAATTCCATTTTTGACTTTTCCAGTCTATGTCAAAAAACTTTACGCTTTTACCAGCACCACTCATTGCACAGATGGTTCTTAAATTAGATGACATACCAAAAGTACGTCCAAAATAAAGCAGTAAAAACATGACTAAGGCAATACATGGACCTGATAAATACCAGGGCCAAGGATCTAAAATGTAATTCATATATTAATTAGTTTGCTAAAATAATGTTCTGTTGATTTGTTAAGTGTTACAATTGTTACTAAAAATCTATAACGATTATTTTATTTCTTCCGAGTTCAATTTTATTTTCTTTTTCGAGTTGTTTTAAAAGTCTTGATACGACTACTCTAGAGGTATGAAGATCTTCAGCAATTTCTTGATGTGTAATTTCTAGATTTGTATTTGCGGTTAATTTTACTTGATCTGTTAGATACTTAAATAGTCTTTCGTCCATTTTCATAAATGCCAATGTGTCAATTGTCTCTAACATTTCATCAAATCTAATTTGGTAGCTCTGCAATATAAAATCTCTCCAGCTTTCATTAGTGTTAAACCATTCCCTCATATTAGTTAGAGGTATCATAATTACCTGAACATTTTCGTCAGCAACAGCTCTGATTTTACTTATAGATTTTGCCATACAGCAAGTTAAAGACATAGCACAGGTATCACCAGATTCAAGCACATATAAAAGGAGCTCATCACCTTGGTCATCTTCTCGCATTACTTTTATATTACCTTCAATTAGTAAAGGGATAAATTCTAGATTTTGACCTATATCAATAATGATTTCTCCTTTGTTAAATGTTTTAAGCAAAGCGTTATTAGAGATATTGTTTACGATTTGAGAATCGAATAAATAATGGAAAGGTTGTAACAGTTCTTTTTCTACCATAATTCAAAAATAATCAATTAGAATTTTGAAATAAATAGTTTGGTGGTTTTTTAAGAATTGTATTATATTTGCACCCACTTTAAAACGGCCTCGTGGCGCAACTGAATAGCGCATCTGATTACGGCTCAGAAGGTTACAGGTTTGAATCCTGTCGAGGTCACTAAACGGGAATTTTCAATATTATTTTGAAAGTTCCCGTTTTTATTTTCTCCTAACTTATCTGATAAACAGGCGATTTGAGCAAAAATAGAGTTCACTCTAAAAGTTTGAACTCTCTTGTTTTTGAAGTCATACCCTAAACCGTCTGGAAAGACCATATATTGAAGTTTTCTTTTTACTTCAATATCTCCTGAACTCCATAATAGCGGTAGATTGAGTGCATACTTCAATGCAATATTTATCGACTTCTTAAGGTTTGAACTATCGAAGCTATGTTTTGATAAATTTTTCTTTTTTTGATTAACTTCTGCTACCAACTTAGTTCTGAATCTATCATATTGAGACTTATTTATTTCTTCAAAAACATAACGTTCTTCTAAACGATCTAACTTCATTTCAATAGCGACTATACCACTTGATAGTTCTTTGGTCTCTTTAATGGCTTCTTCATTCATACTTACAAAAGTGTCGTAAACCATTTCCTTTAATGGTGCTACAAACTTCTTATCCTTTAGCTTGTAGGTCTCTAAAAGCTCTAAAAACTCTTGATGTAGTTTCTTAGCACTTCTATTCTCCTTACTTCCCTTACGACGATTCTTATAATAGTAGAGCCCTTTTTTCTTTACGATAAACCCTGTGTAAGGAGTTCCACAAGTTGTGGACTTCAGGAAAGTTTTTAGAGGCAGGTTTTCATCATCTACGCAGTATTTTCTGGTCTCAGTTCCTGTATTCAATAGGTTATGAATTTTAAGAAATAACTCTTTAGTAATCATAGGCTGATGATTGCCTTCAATAACTTCTCCTGGTATGAGGCTATTAACTATAAGTCCACAATAGAATGGATTTCTAAATAAAACGCTCAATCTCTTATCATTTATTTTAAGCCCTTTCTCCTGTAATTTATTTGCGATTTCAACGTGAGACATATTGCTGTTTGCTTTCCACAAGAAAGCCTGCTTCAATAGCCTTCCTTCTTTAGTAATAACAAATTTGGGAGTTTTTCCTTTTCCTGGATTGGCATTTGTGTAGCCAAACGGATATGCGCCTGTCCAATGTCCTTTGCGAAGTTTCTCTTGCATTCCAGACACAGATTTATCTCTTCTCAATTCATTATCAAACTGAGAAAACATATAATAAAGATTTTGTTGGAATGATCCTGCACTTGTAGAAGTATCGACCTCTTGGGTAGCTGATATTGTGACAATACCTTGTCTTTTTAACTGATCACTTATGTAAGCACCATTTGCTCCAGTTCTTGAAAATCTATCGTAAGAATAGACAATGATATAGCCTACGTTACTTCTTCGCTTTACATAATTAAGCATCTTTTGAAATTCCTTACGCTCATCACTTTTAGCTGACTCATAGGTTCCTCCGAAATATTCACTTACCTCAAGTCCTTTTTTATTTGCAAGCTCCTTACAGTACTTTAATTGAGTTTCTAAACTGGCGTTGTTCTCTGCTTGTTCTTTGGTAGATACTCTTGTGTATATAACAGCTTTACCATCTGTTCGTAATTTTTGTCCTTTACCTTTTTTGGCAAACTGATAAAATATTGTTTGGTCTTTCATATGCTTAACTACTATTTTGAAGATGCTCACAAAGTACTTTTGCAAATTCTTCTAATTGGTTTATTGTCTCTTCTGCTTTCTTATCTGAATAATCTTCGAAGCCATCAAACTTTTGAAGCCATTCAGCATCATATTTCTTAAAAGTAGGTTTTTCTTCTACTGCAATTGAGTTAGACATCTTATTTTTCTTATCAATCGCTCCATTACTTATTGGTTACAGTTGAATCTGAAATAGTGATCCTTATGATCTCGTGGTATAGCTTCGGTATTTCCGATGACTATACTCAGTTGCTTTAATTGGTTTACTTAACCTTTGTTTTTACTGTTCTGTTAATCAAGACGATTCTGCCATCGCTTTGCTTAATTTCAATATTCTGATAATCGTGTTGTTTAAGGATATCTACTATTTTAGTTCTGTCCTCAATACGTTCAACTCCTTCAATCATATCTATTCGACCGTCACGTTTTACGATTCTCAATGATTGAAACTTTTGATTTCTTGTCATTTCAATTAACCGAAGTTCTTCTGGACTAAAATCATCTAATGACTTTGAATCCTTCTCTTCTATAATTAAGCTCATTTCCTTTCGTTTAATAGCTCTCTCAATAAATCCACTTCTCTTTTAAGAGAAATATCAAGTTTCTCACGCGTTTCTTTAAGCTCTTCTCTTAGCTCTCCCATTTCTTCTTTAAATGAAATACGCATTTCTTTTATTTCTTCTGATTTCTCAATTAAAATACGTTCTAATTTTTCAGATGAAGATTTGCTCTCCACTTGTATTTTTGATATAATAGTCAAGAACTGTTTTACTCGTTCACCATCTATTTGAGATATAAAGTTGTTAATCATTGTATTGACTTCGACAACTTCTACTAAGGTGTTTTTTGAGCCAGCCTCAGCATTATTAATCCCTTTTATCTTTCCCTTACCCGCGTGAATGTTAGTAGCATTATTTCCTGTACTACTTATTCCGTTCTTCTTTACAGTAATATTTGTGATAGTTGGTGGCTGATATTGTAACGGTGTTTCATTGTAGAAGTAATTCATATCCACATTAAAACGCTTAGCAAAATTGATGAGAGCTAAATGCGGAATATGTTTGGATCTACTTCTTACTGCAGAAACTATACTTCTATTAGTGGGATATACCTCTTTGCCGATTGAGCTATCATTGTTGGGTTTAATGCCTAATTCAGAATTCACAGCAATCACTTCATCTACTGCATTTACAAATTTGAGATCTATCTCGTCATACTGGGGATTTTCTTTCATCTATATCTATCTATTTATCAATACGTTATTTACTTTATTGTTTTTAAAACAACATTATTTTAGATTATTATGTTAATTGAAATGCAATATTAAGTATATTTGGCATCAAATAAAGTATAAATGATGTTTTATTTGCATTTTATTTACAATATGTTGTCAATTAATTTATTAAATATTTAATTAATGTACCTAACAGAAGATATTAAAAAGGTGGTTCTCAGGATGGAGAAGCTTTATGATAGTCCCGTGAACGTCATAAAGAGCAAAACACAATTATCACGTCCCACGATTACCAAGTTTTTTAGACTACAATCTATCAGACCCAGTAGTGTAGAAATTATTTATGAATTGTGTCTTGATCTTATTGAAGAAAAAGAAGAAAAGCGATCTTCTATTAAGAAACGAACAGAGATACTATTCAACGAGGCTTAAAAATTAAGATGCTCAAACGGGCACTTCACTCAAATTACCAGTACAGACAGCAAAAAAGCTGATTACTGGCTATTGTCTCAACAATGGCCATCATACAATACTCAACCGCATTTAATGCTTTAGAAGGTTACGTTAACCAGCATAATGCAAGCACTAAAGACCTTTCTTCGCATATAAGACAGGCAATGATCTTAACCACTCAAGAGATCATCAAGATTTATTCTATATCCTTACTGAAGGCAAACAGTATAGCTGCGATAGATTTACAGAACTTACCTCCATTAAAGACGAATAACGTGCAATTGGCAAAACGTGCCAAAGCAAGCACAAGAACCATCCAGCGACATCTTAAACGCCTTATAGAAGCTAATATCATCACTAAAAAGATATGGCACGGTTCCAACTCTGGATACGAGCTTTTTATCAACCCAAACATCTTGTTAATAGGTGGTGCAAAAGCCGTTAATAAGCCTAAAAAAGCGCTTCAAACTGAAAAATCAAAAACTACTGATAATCAGTTTTTTAAAAATATTAAAACGACAACTTGTCCTCATACAGATACTAGTAACAATGGTTACATAAATAATATAATAATAGGCGTTGATAAGTTGAAGACTAAAGCGAGTTCGTCACCACTCACGAACGGTTATGAGTCACGCAACGCTACTAGTAACACTTTTACAGGATACACAGGAAAAATAGACCCCAAAAAAAATAATGATGCAGGGGAAATAGAGCGGAAATCACGAGCCACAGATCAAACCAGCGCCGAAATTTCAGGCGTTGATCAGGCTCGTTCCGCTTCCCTATCATTTTATGTCAAGTCCTTCTGGAAACTGGCGCGAAACACCATCTACAAGGATCATTATCTTACTCAAAGTCAAGAGGAAACCGCGCTGAAACTGCTCCATTTGTGGTACGAGCCTGTCTCTGACAAACAATTACAAAACGTTCACGAAGTTTATATAAGTCGCTTAGGAATTGTACAAAAATACCTTGCAAAAGACCCAACAAAACGATACGTCCAGCTTCCAGACAAATACTTTGACCCAAAAAATCCATCAGGTTTTACAGGAACGAGAATCTGGTACCAAAAGCAGAAGAAAAGAGAGTACGAGGTTCGGTTAAAACTGATTTTACAAGCCCAAATTCGTCGTTTTCTCAACAATGAGAAAAAAGAAACTGCAAAACAAAAACCTCGACTTGAGCTATTTAGATCTTGCGAAACCAGAATCAGCAAATTAGGTCAACCAGAGTTGTTGAACACTTTTCACGCTTCTGTTTTGAATCATTCTGCACACAAATATTTACAACTTAATACTTAAAAAATGAACCCATTTAAAAAAAATGATGCGTCTTTGAGCAAAAAACTCAAAGGTGCATTAACCGATTTGACGGTTGATATTTTTGGTTACGAAAAGATGGTAACTAAAAATATCACTAACCGCACCAACTACATTTCCAACAGACTTCAAATTCCAAAGGATCGACTCTACATCAGGATTTTTCAAAAAGATCACATCATACGCTCATTTCTCTATAACCAAAGTAAACCTGTAAGCGCTATACCTACACAAGAGCTCACATATTTCTTTATGGAAGAGCAATTGGCACAATTGGATAACGTACAAAATAAAGTAGCCTTCAGCATCAAACAATACCTGAAAGAGTTTGCAGAAGCGAATCGCATTGATGAAGAAAGCGTCCGTATTTGGATTCATCTCAAGGACGATAAAGTCCAGGTTAGGGCTTTTCAAAATGAAGAGTTCATCAAACAAATCCCACTTAATTCACTAATTAAATATTTCAAATAATGGCACAAAGTAAAGGATGGAAACTAGGACAAGATTCATTTACAAAAATGATTGTCTGGTTTAAAGACGGTAACGTAAGAACAATGTATTCAATAGATTGGAAGCATAAATTGTCAAGAACACGCAGCAAAGAAACTGGTATGGAACGTTTCAGAAAAAAGATAAAACAATATGGTCCGCTGGCTGGTACCATTGAGATATATGACAAAACAACTGGACAGCGTATCGCCAAGTTTTATGAAGGCATTGAGAAATCACTTGAAACTACGTAATGAGGACAATCAAAGAATTACAAACAAGGCTCAATCCTAAAAACATTTTTGACAAGCGATATAACATAGAGGCAGATGATAAAATTCATCTGCTTTATGTGAGTCCCAAACTCAATGCGACAGGTTATTACAGGATGATAACACCTGCATTAGAAATCAATAAAACAGATACGCATAAGGCGATTATTACCAGTATCGAGACTAATGACTTCTCGAGGAAGCTCTCTGATTTTGTAAATCAGCTGGATGAGCGTTTAATTGCCTGGGCAGATTACATTATTTTCCCTTCACTGTTTAGTGATGTCAGCTATTTGATGCAGGCCATTAAAACGCTTAATCCCTCGGTTCAATTGGTAATGGATTTAGACAGAAATTATTTTGCAATACCTGTTTCAATTCCGCTTTCGCGAAAGCTGAAAACAGAAAAGCTAAAGAGTCTTGAAAATAATTTGGGTCTCATGGATATCGTGACTGTTGCAAATGAAACTTTTCAAAAGTTCTTGCAGCGATTCATTGACAACCGCTTAGAAAATGCAAATACATTTGTGCAATACCTTCCCAGTTTAGTTTCGAGATATGGCTATGAAGAAATGCCACCATTATCTAAAAACGCATCTAAGAAACTGCGTATAGGTTTGATAAAACCAACCGAAGAAGACTTGCTATCTCTTAAGGAAGTTCTTTTTAAAATGAGAAAAACTTTTGGAGATCAAATTGAGTTTATTTACTTCGGGAAGCCCTATTCTGTATGGGAAGTAGAAAAACTTTTTAAAGATTATAAAGTAGAAATACATCCTACCGTTTCATTCTTAGATTATTTTGAAAAGTTGAACAGCTTACAACTCGATGGAGTTTTACTACCTGCTTTAGAATGTCTTTTTAATAGGCATCAAAACCATCAGCTTTTTATGGAGCTTTCAACGTTTGGGATTCCTGTAATTGCATCATCTCACTATCCAGTTAAGAAATGGATTAACAATGGAGAAAATGGATTTTTAGCGAGTGAAGCTCCAGAGTGGTTAGAAGCTCTTGAAACACTTGTGAAATATAACAAAGAGAAAAACTTTTCTTCTAGTCTCATAAAGAATATCTGGAATAATAACAGCTTTACAAAGACATCTATTGATAAAATAACTTCCTTATATATTTAATCAATCAATATCCCTGAACTTAAAATGAAAGTTTGGACTTGCAACAAAAAACTGGACAATTAGTTGAATGACTAAGCTGCTAGTTCATGATTATACATATCTAATTCAAATTCTTTGATAGTTTTGTTCCCTAAAAAGGAATGTCTTCGTTTATTATTGTACCATGTTTCTATCCACTGAAAGATAGATAATTCAGCTTCAGATTTTCGTTTATAATTGTGCCTATATACCCATTCTACTTTTAAGGATTTAAAAAAGGATTCTGCCACCGCGTTATCCCAACAGTTTCCTTTACGACTCATAGATTGCTTAACTAGGCCATCATAGTTTTTAATGATAGAGGTGAATTTTTGACTAGCATATTGTATACCTCTATCAGAATGAAAAATCAGAGGTTCCAGCAAAGTTGTGTTCTTTATAGCCATATTCCAAGCTCTTACAATAGTGTTGTCTGCAGTGAGGTCTTCACTTAAAGACCATCCAACCACTTTTCTGTTAAATAAATCAATAATTACAGTGAGGTATAACCAGCCTTGTTTGGTCTGAATATAAGTGATATCACTTACCCAAACTTGGTTTTTCTGCTTAACATCAAAGCATTGGTTGAGTAAATTAGGAGCTATTGGATAATTGTGGCTACTCTCCGTGGTTGTTTTAAACCTCCGCTTTCTTTTAGCAAATAAATAATTAGCTCGCATAATACGGGCTACTCTAGGTTTAGATACCTTATACCCTAATGCTTCCAACTCTGATTTTATCCTTGGAGCACCATAGCTTTGAAAACTAACATCAAATATGGTTTTAATAAGAGAGCTTATCTTTTGGTTTTCTATCCACAACTTACTTGGCCCCGATCGTAACCAGAAATAATAACCGCTTTTACTTACTTTTAATACTTTGCACATCGCCTCAACAGGAAACCTCATAAGGTGTTGTTTTATAAACCTATATTTTTCTTGTCGCTCACGGAGAAGATGCCAATCGCCTTTTTTAAAATATCACGCTCTAATTCAGCTTCTTTTAAAGCTTTTCGTAAACGGTCTATCTCCTTTTCTTCATCAGTCATTTTGGGCTTACCTCGACCTGGAAAACTGTTTTTACCGTAGTCTTTTAACTCTTTTCGCCATCGATAAAGCACGGATGGAATAATGTCTAAGTCTTCACATACTTGCCTTACATTGTCTTTGGCATAACTTAGTTCTACAGCTTTTTGCTTAAATTCTAATGTGTAATGTTTTGCTTTACTTCTCATAATTGCTAAAATAATAACTAGCAAACAAATTCTCTCAACTTAATGTCTAGTCTAATGTAGTAATTCCACTGTTTACATAGTCTTTAAGTGATTCTAAATGGTCAAGGATTACGGTGCCACTGTTTCCTTCAAAATTAAATTCGTACCACCTATTAAAATCATCTATAGTAATAATTTCAATAGCTTCGAAATCTGCAAGCTTTTTGAATGTATCACGTAAGGGGAATTTAGCATAAGGACTATAAAGCCTGTTATCTATGAGTTTTATAAACTTTTGCGCAAAATCAGTCAATGCGTATTTAAAACGTTCCTCTCTGGGATGTTCTAAATAGTATTTTAGTAAACCATTTACAATTGCATCCGTATGAGGTGTAGCCTTTAAGTCCAACTCAGATGCTTCTTTTATACATCTCTCTATTTCTTTATAACTAAAATGTTTATCGATTTGCTTTTCAATAACTTTTTTGTGTAAAAGATAAATCGTTATGCCCTCAACTTTTTTAGGTATTAAGCTGGAGTATGATGAGTGTATGTCTGTTAAATCGAAATCTATAATTGGTTAATTTTAATGATTTTAAGCTTACTAAGTTAAAAGAAATTCATTATGATAGGCGTCTGACTAAGCATAAAAATTAAGATTATTATAGTATTCCTTGTTATCTTATGACATTAAGATTTGCAATCCATTATGTTACACGCAGTAAAAGAAATTGAACAATTATTTGAACAAGCTATTGAAACCAGTGAGTTCGATGTCGTACTCACGCTTATAAACTATAAGGGTATAAGTTCACAAAACCTTAATTCCAATTTACTAGAATTTTTTGATGCTATCCCTTTTTATACGAAGTTATACAGAGAACTAGAAGGCAAGGAAAAAGCGAGAATGGGTTTGCAGCTATATTCAACATTTTTTGAAAACAGTGATTTCTATAATATGATAGGTAGCCTTTGTCGTATCACGCTTGGGTATAAAGGATCTTCTTATCTTTTTTGGAAAACTCGTAAATACGAAAGACTATTAGGTATAGGGGAAAAGCAAGATTTCTTAATGGAATTGTTTGCAGATACCGAGAAGCAAAGTTTAATTAACTTTTACGAGACTGTTCATTTTAAGGAAATCAGAAATTCATTTTTTCATTCAGCTTATTCTATAGAAGAGAATGAATACGTTATGCACGATACAGAACCTATGTTAGTAGATGGGATGAATAAAATGTCTTTTGATATTCCATCATTCTTTTATCCCAAAGTAGAAGCAGTAATACTATTATTTGATGCTTTTAAAAAGTGCTATTGGGATTTGTGGAATGGGTATAATGAAGACAAGATTGTAGACGCTTATTTCCCTAACCCATGTAAGGCAACAATTATTGGTTTAGATGAAGGACTCAAGGGATTTAGAATAAAAGATTCTGTAAGCCTTTATGGTAAACTTCACGACTCTGGTATTTGGTATGATGAAGAATACAAATTCTGGTCAGGACGTAATATCCAAATGAATATGGCTCGTATCGAGGAAATAGAAATAGACGACCAGCTAAAACGTTATGAAAGCAAAGAGAACATTGTAAAAAACGATAAGGACTTCTTTAACCTTGTAGATATGATAAGAGAGAAACAAGATCCTAAAACTTTGCGTCGAGCAACAATTTTACTTCTTAAATAGGGTGATTTTAAAAAGGATCAAATGGAAGCCGAAGAAAATCCATACAAGAAGAAGAGCTTTCCTAATATAATATTACCCTATTATAGATTGGCTATGGAAATAGGAGGTCAATTTTTTAAAGATATTGATAAATTCAACAAAACCATCAAGTCTTTAGAAACCGATAGTTAAGGTAGTTTACACTGGTGCTTAAATTTATTAATGATGATTAGGGTTATATCCTGATTTAAAAAGTTCGAACTCTGTCCCATTTTTATTTACTCTTAAGTTATATGAAATTGAGTTGATTGCGCTAAAATTTAACTATTACTCAACCTCAACCAATATTTTGAATAGTATGGATAATTAAATTCCAACGATCTATAATAGTTTTTCCTTTTTTAAAGTTTCTTTAAGTATTTTATGTTTTTCCCAAAATTGCACTTCTATTTTCTCAATAGTTTCGTCGTATCTTGGATGATTCTGCAACTGGTTCAATAGAGGGTCTTCCTTCATAAATAAAAGCACCCAATATTGGAAACCATCTTGTGAACTAAATTTATCGTAGGCTTCTATAGCTTTATCTGGTATATTTTCATAAAGATACAGCATAGCTAAACTTGCCTCTCTGTAAATTGACTCATCTTCTTCCAAATAATCTTTATATTTCTGAATATATTTTTCTGCTTTATTAGGAAGACCCAATTTTTTATAGGTGTAGGCTATTTTTATGTTCTCTGCTGGATACAAGTCAATTTTATCAGTAGTAAGTATACTAATATATTTCTCGTAATAAACCAATGATTTTTCGTAATCTTCCTGAAAATAATATGTTTTGGCTAATTCTTGAGTGATATCAGCGCGAGTAGTATCTTTACGCCACTCTATGAGCATTTTTTTTCTTAAGGATTCTAAATCTTTATTATTCGCATAATCTATAAAATTTTTTAAGTAGGTACTATATTGATTTTTAGGATTATACTTCAGAGATTCTTCAATGTATTTTGAAGCCTCTTTAGCAAACCCATTTTGGACTAATGCATTACTCAGGTTTAGATAGATAAAACTTTTAGATACACTATCGTTAGCTTCAATATTTAATTTAATTCCTTTTAATGCATAAGTGAGATACTTTTTTGTATCTGGAACAACTCTAGCATAGATATCAGATAAAATTAGCACTACAGAAGAAGCATTTGGATTATAATCTAGTGCTTTTTCCAAGTAAGGTATCGCTAACCTAAATTCGTTTGCGTTTATATAATACAGCGCTTTTGCAATCAAAGATAATTCTGAAGTTGAATCATATAACAAGGAATTGTCTGCGTATTCATTTAATTTGTCTAAATATTTCTTTTCAATTTTATTTACATCTAAATAATAGTAGCAAATTGCAACCTGAGCATAAGCGAGTGCAAATTTCGAGTCGTTTTCTATCGCTTTTTCAAATGAACTTATGGCGGCTTGCAAACCCTCCTCTGTCTTTGTTTGTAGGGCTTCAAGTCCTTTTAAATAATAGTCATATGCTAATACGTTTTCTGTTGGTTTTTTATCTATTTGTTTTAGTTCTGCTGGTGTTACAGTTACTTCGATGGCTTCTGCAATTTTTTTTGCAACTTCGTTTTGTATGGAAAAAATGTCTGCCGTTTTATGGTTGTACTGTTCTGCCCATATCGGAGTATCCATTGAAGCATCAATCAATTGAATATTCAATAAAACTTGATCACCAGCACGTTGCCCACTTCCTTCAATCAAGTAATTGACATTAAGTTCCTGTGCTATTTCTAAGATGGTCTTATCTGTATCTCTATATTTTTCTACAGAGGTTCTGCTTATAACTCGAATATCTTCTATTTTTTGTAGATTATTTAATGTCGACTCCATAAGTCCATTAACAAAATACAGGTTATCAGAATCGCTACTCATATTCTTAAACGGCAATACTGCAATAGATTTCTTAGAGTTAGCATTCTCTTCATCACCGTTCGATACTTCTTTTTTTGGATAAAACGAGAATGCTGCTATCACTAAAACCAAGAAAATTCCAAATAGTATTTGAATTCGGTACTGTTGGAAAAACCCTTTTTCAGCAACTTTAATAGTGTCTTTGTTTTGGTTATCTTCTTCTACCTTTACTCCATCTTGTTCAAATTCTATTTGCTCATCTATTTTTTTTCGGGCTTCGCCTGGCGAATACCCATAATAGTCCTTAAAACATTTAGTGAAATAGGAATTATTACTAAAGCCCACCTGATAAGAAATTTCAGAAATAGTAAGTTCCGTTTCTTCTAAAAGTGTCATCCCTTTTTGGAGTCTGACTTCACGAATAAATTGACTAGCACTACCTTGTGTTTGCTTCTTAATTTTCCGCAACAAATTTGATCTACTCATATTCATGAGTTCAGCCAATTCTGAAACCCCAAATTGCTCATTAGAGATATTCTCTAAAATAAGAGCCTCAGCCTGTTCTATAAATTTTCCTTGATATGAGATTTTAGACATGTTGTTTTATACTAGTACAAATTTAGAAATTTATATTGAACCATTCTATGGTTTTAAGTTTGAAATTCTTTAGCAAAAAAACAGTTGCTTGCGTCATAATTTATACTTCTGCGTCATAATTTTCTACCTCTCATCAAACTTTATACATTAGGCTTCATACACATTATCAGTTGATTAGGGTGGTTTCGCATCTTTGTAGGAACAAAAATCAAGTTATAAATCGTTACAATTTAAAATTATGAAAAAACTTACGATTAATTCAATAAAAACGACCATTCAGATGTTATTCTTAACGCTTTTATTAACAAGTTCATGTGCGCAATCTGACAAAAAATCAAACTCAGATAATATTGCTAAAACTACAAAAATTGCAACCAAACCAAGTATAGATATTCACGGAGCTGTACTCACTGGAAACTTAGATGCAGTTAAGCAGCATATTGAAGCTGGGACGGACATTAATCAAAAAGAGGCTATGTCTGGTTCTACACCATTAATGACCGCAGCCACTTTTAATAAACCAGAAATTGCAAAAGTATTGATCAACGCCAAGGCAGATTTGTCTATTGAAAATAATGATGGTGGCACAGCTTTACATACAGCAGCATTCTTTGGACGTATTGAAATTGTACAATTACTTATTGATGCAAAAGCAGATAAATCAGCTCGCAATAATTATGGAGCTACAGCAAGAGAAACTGTAATGGCAGATTTTGCTCAAATGAAACCTATCTATGAAATGCTAATTCAACAATTAAAACCAATGGGGTTTGAATTAGATCTTAATGAATTACAAAAAGCACGTCCTGTTGTAGCAATGATGCTTCAATAAACATACAATACGATGACCACAGAAAGAAGATACGATATTGATTGGTTAAGAGTAATTGCTATAGGCTTATTATTGATTTACCACATAGCTATTATTTTTCAACCTTGGGCCATGTTTATAGGTTTTATAAGAAGCGAAGACGCTTTGGTAGGACTTTGGGAACCTATGACGATGCTCAATGTTTGGAGAATACCTTTGCTATTTTTTGTATCTGGAATGGGTTTATATTTCGCAATGAAAAAAAGAAATTGGAAGCAATTGTTTATAGAGCGAGGTAAACGAATTCTATTGCCCTTTGTGTTTGGAATTTTGGTAATCACTCCATTACACTTTTTAGTTTTTCAGAACTACTATAATATGCCACTGAGCTATTTTCCACATATGGGACACCTATGGTTTTTAGGAAATATTGTGGTCTATGTGATTGTGTTGTTACCTCTTTTTTTCTATCTGAAGAAAAACGAAAATGGAAAATTTGGAATGACCATTTCAAAAGTCATGACCTATGCTTTAGGACCGTTATCTATATCAGCATTTTTTATGTTAGAAATTGGTGTTGTTCAACCACAGTTATTTGAACTGTACGCTGAAACATGGCATGGATTCTTTATGGGTTTTCTTGCGTTCTTTTTTGGTTTTCTTTTCGTATACAGTGGTAGCGCATTCTGGCAAACCGTTTCTAAATGGAAATGGTTATATATAGTCATAGCGTCTGTCTTATTTGCTATTCGTTTCACTAGATTTGAGTCTATATCAAATATGTATATCACCAGCATAGAATCAAATTCTTGGATATTGGGTTTATTTGGAATAGGATATAGTTACTTTAATAAACCAAGTGCCTTACTAAGCTATTTGAGTGCAGCTGTTTATCCAGTTTATATTATTCACATGTTTGTCTTATATGCAGGTGCATTACTCATTCTGCCATTAGATCTTCATCCTATGCTAGAGTTTGTAGGAATTACCCTATTTACGTTTATAGTCTGTTTTCTCATTTATGAATTCATCTTAAAAAGAATTACAATCTTGAGACCTTTATTTGGTTTGAAATGGAAATTTAAAAGCGTCGTACAGAAAGAATTAAAAAGGATTTAGAATCTAACTCAAACTTATCTTTTCACTTAATAATAGTTATCAGTACATCAAAACAATAAAATATAATTCATCAATCAATCATCAATCAAAAAACGAACAATTATGAAATTTTCTAACGTACAATTAGATTTATTTACGCTCATGTACTTTTCCTTTTGAGATAGAGACATAAGCTTTACATTGTGTTATCATTATTTTAAAAGTCTTATTATGAGTTATTTAAAAATAGTATTTCAATTAATAAAAAGCCTATATCCAGTGCTAATCTTATTGCTAATATCTTGTAAGGAAAACTCCGTTTCATTAGCAGATCAACCAACCCTTGCAGATTATTACGAGAATTTTTTGATGCCAAACGTTAAATTTAGGGAAATGGGCACTTCTTCAGACACTTATGGAAAAGACATTTATTTTGAAAACATGGTTTTAACGAGAATGACTACGATCGCACAAAATCGTGAGGCTTATGGT